>JAVSGI010000003.1:0-307867 GCA_032334235.1 Paracoccaceae bacterium Fryx2 | reverse complement strand
CGGCGGCCCAAAAGAAGTGCGTGCCCGGCTGGAAGGGGCGATGTCGCAGCGGCGGCTGCGCGGCTGGCGACCGCCGATGGAGAACATCAACTCGCTGATCGCCTCGGGCGGGCCACGACTGCTGGCGCGGTCGCGCGAACTTGTCGTCACCAACGGCTATGCGGCGAATGCCTGTGAGGCTTTTGCGTCGAACCTGGTGGGCGACGGGATCAAGCCCTCGTCGCTGATCGAGGATCCGGCCTTGCGCGATCAGGTGCAGCGGTTGTGGCTCGCTTGGACCGATGAGGCGGATGCAGACGGGCTGACCGATTTCTACGGGCTGCAGGCGATGGTGGCGCGCGAGATGTTCGTCGCGGGCGAGTGCTTTGTGCGGTTGCGGCCGCGCCGAGCCGAGGACGGCTTGCTGGTGCCCTTGCAGCTGCAGCTGCTGCAGTCGGAGATGCTGCCCTTTGAGCGAACCGAAATTGCCGCAAATGGCAACCGCATCCGCTGCGGCATCGAATTCGACGCCATCGGGCGGCGTCAGGCCTATCATTTCCGCCGCCGCCATCCCGGCGACAGCACAGATCAGAGTGCCATGTTGCCCGAGACGGTCCGTGTTCCGGCCGAAGAGGTGCTGCACATCTACCGCCCCATTGACGCGGGCCAGATCCGGGGGTTGCCGCATATGGCACCGGCGATGGTGCGACTGTTTCTGCTCGACCAGTATGATGACGCCGAGCTTGACCGCAAAAAGACGGCGGCGATGTTCGCGGGCTTCATCACCAAGACAGCACCAGAAGAACAGCTGATGGGCGAAATCGAGGCCACCGATGCCAGTGGCGCGACCGTCAGTCTGGAACCCGGCACCCTGCAGGTGCTGCTTCCGGGTGAGGATGTAAAGTTCTCCAGCCCCGCTGATGTCGGTGGTGGCTACGAGGCGTTCCAATACCGCACCTTGCTGTCGGTCTCGGCCTCGCTCGGGCTGCCCTATCATCTGGTGACCGGCGATGTGCGCCAGGCCAACTATTCCAGCATCCGCGCCGAACTGGTCGAGTTCCGCCGCCGTGTCGAGCAATTGCAGCATGGTGTTGTTGCGTATCAGCTTTGCCGACCGATCTGGGCGCGCTGGTTGGAAACGGCAGTCCTGTCGGGCGCCTTGGATTTGCCCGATTTTGCAGGGTCACCCGCTCGCTATCGCCCCGTGCAATGGATCCCGCCGCGCTGGGACTGGGTCGATCCGCTAAAGGACATCCAGGCGCAGGTGCTGGCGATGGAGGCCGGGATTGTATCGCGCCGCAAGGTTGTCGAGGCCACGGGCTACGACGTCGAGGAAATCGACCGAGAAAACGCAACGGACGCCAAGCGCGCTGGGGCGATGGGTCTGCATTACCGCACCAGCCCCGGCGAGACGCAAGGAGCGCGCGCGACACCGCAAACCCTGCCTGACACCGGCGCGTCCGGGGCCGACACACAACAAGGAGCGTAAGCGCATGAACAGCTGGTATACAATCCGCGCCCAAGCCACGGGCGCGGAGGTGCTGATCTATGACGAGATCGGCGCCTACGGCATTTCGGCCAAGGGGTTTTTGGCAGAACTTAGCGCATTGCCGGACGCCACGCCGCTCACCCTGCGGCTGAACAGCCCGGGCGGCTCGGTCTTTGATGCGGTCGCGATCTACAACGCAATCAAGCGGCATTCCGGCCCGGTCACGGTCTGGATCGACGGCATCGCGGCCTCGGCGGCCTCCTACATCGCCATGGCGGGCGATGAGGTGGTGATGCCAGAAAATGCTTTTCTGATGATCCACGATCCTGCCGGCATGGTGATGGGCACTGCTGTCGACATGCGTGCGATGGCCAAGGCGCTGGACAAGGTGAAGGGCAGCCTGCTGCAGGGCTATGCCGCCAAGTCGGGCCGTCCACAGGAAGAAATTGCCCCGTTGATGTCGGCAGAAACCTGGCTTGATGCCAAGGATGCGCTGGATATCGGCTTTGCTGACCGCATTGCCGAGCCGGTGCGGATTGCCGCGCGGTTCGATGTGGCACGGTTCCGCAATGCGCCGCCCGCGCTCGCCGAGGTCGCGGCAGACGGGCGCGAGGCGGCTGCGGCCGATGCAGACGATGGCGAAATCACCGCAGGGATCGCAGGCGAGGCGTCTGACGAAGATCCCGCTGCCGGGGATGCGAACCCAAAAACTGCGCCCGCCAGTGACTTGGCCGCCGCTGGCTCTGATGCTGGCGAAATCCCGTCAACGGTTCCCGATCCTCCATCCGACCCGGGCGCGGAAACTCTCGGCGCTTCCAAGACTTTTGGCGCAGACACCGACCCGCCTCACGATGACGTCTGCACCGTTGCCGCGGCCTACGGTGCAGACTTTGCCGCCAGCATCCGCGCCGAAGTCCTGTCCCACGCCCGTGCCGTCGTCGATCTCTGTCGCCTTGCCGGACAGCCGCAAATGGCGGGTCGGTTCCTCGAACGCGACACCGGCATCGACGATGTCCGCGCAGCTCTGCTCGCCACCCGCGCCGAGGCGGTCCCCGACATTTCCGCCGCCCATCCACAACCGGGCCGCCCCTCTGGCGCACGTCCCTGGGGCGACGTCATCGCCAGCACCTTCCGTCTGAAAGGATAAGACCATGCCGATCCTCACTGAAACCCGCCACGCGGGCGGCTTCCTCGTCTGGGAAACGCTGCGCGACTATTGCCGCAGCACCGTCATCCTCGCCTCCGGCAACCTCGCGCCCGGCACCATTCTGGGCAAGATCACCGCTTCGGGCAAATACGCCGCTCACGATCCCGCCGCCGTGAACGGCACCCAGACGGCAGCGGCCATCCTCTGGGACAGTGTCGATGCCAGCGGCGGCGATACCAACGCCGTCGTGCTGATCCGCGGCCCCGCCATCGTCAACCAGCATGAGATCACCATCCCCGGCACGCCGACCGCACCCCAGATCGCCGCCGCGCATGCAGCCCTGCTGACGCTCGGCATCCTCGCTCGATAAACCCCAAATCAGGAGGCACCCCATGGCCACCATGGACATCTTCGAAGGCGATGCCTTCTCGATCATCGAACTCACCCGTGCACTGGAGAACATCCCCTACAAGCCTGCCACCCTGTCCGGATCCGGCATCTTCGGCGCGCGCGGTGTGCGGTCGCGCACCGTCGTGATCGAGAGCCGCGATGGCACCCTGTCGCTGATCCCGTTCTCGGAACGCGGTTCGGCCTATGACCAGCAGACCCCCGAGCGCCGCGATGTGCGGGCCTTCGTCTGCCGCCAGTTCAAGAAGCAGGACGTGATCTGGGCCTCGGAAATCCAGCAGGTGCGTGACTTTGGCTCCGAGTCCGCCACCCAGCAGGTGCAGGCCGAAGTCGCCCGCAAGCTGGGTCGCCTGCGCAACGACGCCGAGACCACCTTCGAGTATCACCTGTTCAACGGCATCCAGGGGCTGGTGAAAGACCCGCGCGATGGTGCCACGGTGGTGAACTACTTCACCGAGTTCGGCATCACCCCGGCGGCGGAAGTGGATTTCGATCTCGACAACGCCACCCCGGCCTCGGGCGCACTTCGCAAGCGTTGCCAGGCGCTGATCGAAAGCGTCGAGGACACGATGGGCGGGCTTGCCACCGGTGCGATTGCATTGCGCGCCGAATGCGGCTCGGCCTTCTTTGCCGATCTGGTGGCGCACAAGGAAGTGCGCGAGACCTACCTCAACACCGCCGCCGCCGCCGATCTGCGGTCGCGCATCGCAGACGAAGTCAGCTTTGGCGGCATCACCTTCCGCCGCTACCGGGGCGGCGCAGGCTTCGGCGTGGCTGTCGACAAGGCGGCCTTCTATCCCGAAGCCGTCGACGGGTTGTTCGAGATCTACCACGCCCCGGCCGACACCTTCGAGACGGTCAACACGCTGGGCCAGCCGCTTTACGCGCGGATGATCCCCGACCGGGACCGCGACGAATGGGTGCGCCTTGAGATTGAGTCGAACCCGCTGCCAATCTGCACCCGCCCGCAGGTGCTGCGCTCGGCGCGGCGGACGTGATGTCTGCCTTTGCCGCAGCCATCGAGATGCTCTTCGCCGATCCGAACATCGGCTCAGAGGCAATCTACATCTCCGACGGCGGCGCGCAGGTGCTGGTGCGCGTCGTCGCCCGGCGTGCCGATGACATCACCGAGTTTGGCGATGCTCGGCTCTGGTCGGAAACGACACGCGTCGACCTGCGCGTGGCCGAGGTGCCAAACCCGCGTCCCGGCGACCGAATTGAGATCGACGGTGATGCCTTCCTCATTCAGGGCGAGCCGGTCCGCGACCGCGAGCGGCTGGTCTGGACCGTTGATCTGAGGCCTGCGTGAAACTGAAGCTCGACATCTCCCCGGACATCGTCGCGATGATGGCGGCTGAGGTCGTGGCGGGCGAGAAGGCGGTCACCGCCGCCATGCGCGCGGCGGGCACCGGCCTGAAAACCGCCTGGCGCGCGCAGATCACCGGGGCCGGGCTTGGCACCCGGCTTGCCAACTCGATCCGCCTCGCCAGCTTTCCAAAATCGGGCGAAAGCCTGAACGCCGCCGCGCTGGTCTGGTCGAACGCGCCGGTGATCGTCGGCGCGCACGACACCGGCCCGCTGATCCGCTCGAAAAACGGCTTCTGGCTGGCAATCCCGACGCCAGCCGCAGGCAAATCCACCCGTGGCGGCCGGATCACCCCCGGCGAGTGGGAGCGGCGCACCGGCCTGCACTTGCGCTTCATCTATCGTCGCCGTGGTCCAAGCCTGCTGGTGGCGGAGGGGCGGCTCAACAGCCGTGGGCTTGGTGTTGCCTCACGATCAAAGACCGGACGTGGGGTCGCAACCGTGCCAATCTTTTTGCTGGTGCCACAGGTAAAGCTTGCGAAACGCCTTGATCTGGCGCGGGATGCGGAACGAGCTGTGGACCGCGTGCCGGGGTTGATTGTGGCTAATTGGGTGGAAACCCGGCTCTGATGAGCGTGTTATCCCCTTCTTTCCTCGAAAATAAAGCGCAAGAAAAAACTAGAAAACAAAGCAAAAAGGCCAACCACATGAACAAACCGATAACCAAGACGCAACTGGCGGCGATGATCGCGGAGGCGGTAAGCACTGACCGTAAGACCGCGGCGGCATTTCTTGATGCACTGGCGAACATCGTCACACAAGAGGTAGCACAGGGTGGCGCCGTAACCGTGCCTGGCATCGGCAAAGTAGCCTGTCGCGCACGCCCCGAGCGTCAAGTGCGCAATCCGGCGACCGGTGAAACCATGACCAAAGCTGCAGATCGGCAGGTCAAGGTGACCATCAGCAAAACACAGAAGGGCGCTATTAACGGCTGAGTTCGGTGGTTCTCACGCCGCTGCGGCGTCAATCAGAAAGGCTTCGGGGCGCTTGCCGGTCGAGGTCTTTTTTTATCGGCGCGCTCCACCGAGAGGCACTGGTAGGCCCGGAGGGGCTCGAACCCCCAACCAAGGCGTTATGAGCGCCCTGCTCTAACCATTGAGCTACAGGCCCAGTGCCGTGCAAAAACGCTATTCTTCATACGAGGTCAACCAAGATGCCGATGCCTGGTCGCGAGACCATCCTGACCGCTCTAGCGGATCTATTGCGCCTGATCCCCTTCGTCCCGGTTCTGCGCGGGGAAGTCCTGCCTGAACGCGTGCCAGCCGCAGGCCTGCTAATCTTGCGCGATGGCGACCCGGGCGATCCGGCGGTGACGCTGTCGCCACTTTTGTATCACTTCCAGCATCGTACGGAGCTGGAAGTCATCGTTCAATGCGCGGGCCGTGACGCTGCCTTTGCCACGCTGTGTGGGCAGATCGGCGCCGTGATCGTCACTGATCGCACCCTCGGCGGTCTCTGCGACTGGATCGAGGCGGAAGCGCCGCGCCCAGTTGATTTGGCAGTAGAGGGGGCGGCGACGCTGAAGGCCGCCGTGATTACAATTGTGCTGCACTATTCCACGGCCGATCCGCTCAGCTGACCGTGAGGTGTCGCGGGGCGAACCTTTTTCAGATCACCCTCCACCGTCGCGCCAGGCTGGACGGTCAATGTGCCATAGGAAACGGACCCTGAGACCCGACCACGCGCGGTGACCGTCAGCTCAGCTGCCGCAACACTGCCTAGAACCACGCCGTCGATCTTGATTGCGCGCGCCTTGAGATCGCCTTCGACATGCGCGGCGGCCTCAATCGCAATGTCATCGGCTACGACATTACCTATAATCTTTGCCTCGATCATTACCTGCCCGGTGCATCTCACATCACCAGTGATTTCGAGGTCTGCTGCGAGAAACGAGGTCTTGGCCGGTTGCGCCGTGGAAGATGTCATCGCAGTTTTGCCTTTCTAGCCCGGGCGAGTCGTCTGCGGGCGAATGTAAATAACAAGTGACGCAGCATCAGCGGGCCGCGCGTGATGCGCAAGACGTCAGTTTGACACCACACCACGATGATCAGAAAGGACAATACATGGCACGTGCACAAGGAGCGCGGGCGCAGATGGCGCTTGCGTTCGAGACTGTCTACGGCACCCCGCCGGGGTCTGGCTACACCCAGATGCCCTTCATTACTGGCTCACTGGCGGCAGAGCAGCCGCTGCTGTCGTCTGAGCTGCTGGGCTATGGCCGCGATCCGCGCCCGCCCATCCTCGATGCGATCACCACCGACGGCGATGTGGAGGTGCCGATTGACGCGGTGGGGTTCGGCTTCTGGCTGAAGGCAGCGTTCGGCGCAGCCACCACCGTGGCCACCGTGGCGGCAACTGGGGCGATCACCTTCTCGGCGCAGCCGCTGGCCAACAGCACGCTGACGATCAACGGCACGGTGTTCACCTTTGTGGCCTCGGGCGCTGTCGGCAACCAGATCAATATCGGTGCCAGCCTCGCGGCCACCATGACAGCGCTCGCCTCTGCCCTGAATGCCAGCGTGGTGACGGGCGTGGCGCTCGCGACCTATACCGGCACGGCCACCGCGCTGACCATCGTGCATGACGCCCTTGGCAGCACCGGAAACAGCTTCACGCTGGCCGCGTCCATTGCACCCGCCTCCAACGGCACGGTGTCGGGGTCGACCCTGACCGGCGGATTGAACGCCCACACCTTTCTGTCGGGCAGTTGGACCCTGCCCAGCATGTCAATCGAGGTCGGCTTGCCGGAAGTGCCGCGCTTTGCGATGTATTCGGGCTGTGTGCTGGATCAACTGTCGTGGGCTATGGAACGCTCCGGTCTGCTCGGTTGCAAAGCCACTCTGGTGGCGCAGGGCGAGACCATCGCTGCGGTAACCGGCGCAGGATCGCCTGCTGCGATTTCCTTGAAGCGCTTCGGCCATTTCAACGGCGCAATCAAGCGCGACGGGGTGGTCTTGGGCAATATCGTCTCGGCCGATATCACCTATGCCAACAATCTCGACCGGATCGAAACCATCCGCTCCGACGGCAAGATCGATGGCGTCGACCCGACCATCGCGGCGCTGACCGGCAAGGTCGAAGTGCGCTTTGCCGACACGACACTGCTGACGCAAGCCATCAATGGCACGGCGGCGGCATTTGAGTTCAGCTACCTGCTGGGCAGCGGGGAAAGCCTGACGCTCACCGCCCACGCGGTCTATCTGCCGCGCCCGCGCATCGAGATCAAAGGCCCGAAAGGCGTGCAAGCGTCGTTCGATTGGCAAGCCGCACTGGCCACCAGCCCGGCGCGGATGTGCACGGTGGTGCTGGTCAACTCTCTGGCAGGTTACCCATGATCCGGATCCAACTTTCCCCTGAACCGCAATGGCAAGACCTCGGCCACGGCGTGCGGCTGCAGCTGATGCCGCTGACCACCGCGCTGATGGTGGCGACGCGCTCCGATCCTGCGGTGCAGGCGCTGGAGGCCGATGCCAGCAACGACAGCCGGGCGGCGGTGTTCGCCGCTGCCCTCGCCCGCCGCGCCGTCGTGGATTGGGATGGCGTGGGTGACGAGAACGGTACGGCTATCGCCGTCAGCCCCGAAGGCATCGACGCGCTCCTGTCGCTCTGGCCGATCTTCGAGGCATTCAACTTGCACTACGTCAGCCCGGGCATGCTGCTGGATGCGGAAAAAAACGCCTCTGCGCCCTCGCCGACTGGCACTTCGGTGGGGGCGACAGCTACTGCCAGGCCTGTCACGCCTGCGAGGCGAGCGAAGGGGCGTGCCCGGACTGCCCCGCCCGACTGAACCAGCCGCTGAGCCATGACGGCTGGCAGGTCTGGGATCTGGTCGGCCGCCTTGGTGGCCAGTTGCGGGCAATCCCCGGTGCCGTGCTGGGCTGGGACATGACGGCGGCCTTGGCCCTCGCCCAAGCGCTGGGGCTGAACCCGATGGTGGTGGCGGAACTGCTGCCGCATCTGGAGGCGGTGATGGTGCGCAGGCTGAACGAACAGATCGCCTCGTCCGGGTGATCTGCGATCAGGTGCTGACCTTCCCGATCAGGATCACACCCGGCAGCCCGTCGAAATGCGCGTCGCAGGTCAGAAGTGTCGCATCGCGCAGGCGGGCGGTCGCGAAGATGATGGCATCGGCGGTGGCAAGCCGGTGCGTGCGGCATGCCTCGGCCGCCGCAAGGGCAATCTCGGTGTCGAGAGGGATGACCTGACAGACCTGTGTAAAGGCGGTCACCTGATCGGCCTTGTCCTCGCCCACCTCGCGGGTAAGCCATTTAGCAAGCTCAAGCTGCACCATTGTCGGTACCAGCCAGTCAGATTGTTGCGGCAGCTGTCCGGTCAGCTTGTCACCAGTGGGCGAGCCGATCAGCCATTCGATCCATGCCGATGTATCGACCAGCACCATCAGAAGCGATCCGCGCGGTCACGGTAATCGGTCGCTGATGCGCCTTTCGCAAGGCCCTTCAGCGCCTCCCGCTGCGGGACCGGAACAAGCAAAACGCCCGTTCCTTTGGGAATGAAGGCAAACGTCAGCCCGGCCTTCCAATGCTGGGCCGAGCGGATCGCCTTGGGGATCGAGATCTGGAACTTCGTGGACAGCGTTGCGGTTTCGGACATGATCATACCACCTCTGGATCGATACGAGAAACGTAAGACAGTCAAACCTGAAATTCAAGGCTTCTGATCCATGACCGAGAAACGAGTGAGCGTGCGGCTGTCGGCCGTGGGCGGCAAACAGGTGCGCGCCGAGTTGGAAGGCGTCGGCGATGCCGGTGCCCGCGGCTTCGGCCGCCTGTCATCGGAGATGGAAAGGGCCAACGCAAGGCTGGCTGCGTTTTCCACCCGGGTGAAGATTGCGGCGGCGGTGGCCATTGCGGCTGCGGCGGCCGCTGGCATCGCGATGGTCCGCTCGGGGCTGGAAACCATCGATGCGCAGGCCAATCTGGCGCAATCGCTCGGCACCACCACCCGCAGCATTCAGGTGCTGACCTTTGCGGGCGATCTGGCCGGGGTGTCGATCGAGGAAATCACAGCCGCCACCAAGAAGCTGACCCTGAACCTCTCCAATGCGGCGGGCGGCACCGGCACGGCGGTGACAGCTTTGCAGCGGCTGCACCTGACCGCCGCCGATCTGCAGGCTCTGCCGCTCGATGAGCGCATCGTTGCCATTCAAGATGCGCTGACCAAGTTTGTCTCGCCTGCCGAGCGGGCTGCCGTGGCCTCTGATCTGTTCGGGGCCAAGGCCGCACTCGCCTTCAGCCGGATCGACTCTGCGACGCTGCGCCAGGCATCCCAGGACGTGACCGACTTCGGTGTCGCGGTGTCAGATCAGGATGCCGATCAAATCCGCACTGCGGGCGATGCCATCGACCGGCTCGGCCTGGTCTGGCTTGGCCTTGCCAACCAGCTGACCGTCGCGGTCGCTCCGGCGCTGGAGACTGTGGCCAATGTGCTGGCCGCTGCCACGCGGGCAGGCGGGGCGTTCCAGACCACCATCAGCTTTCTGGGCGAAAATATCGGGCGGATTTCCAGCATCACGTTGGTATTCGCCGCATTCTTTGCCGGGCGCTGGGTGGTCGCGCTGGCGGCAGCGGCGCTCTCGGTGCGCGGCCTCGCCACCGCATTGGTGATCCTGCGCGGCGCGCTGATCCGCACCGGCATTGGTGCACTGATCGTCGGCGCGGGCGAGTTGGTCTATCAGTTCTCCAAACTGGTCTCAGCCGTGGGTGGATTTGGCGCGGCCCTCGGGCTGCTGAAAGATCTTGCAAGCGAGGTCTGGGATCGGATCGGCCTTGGCATCGATGCGGTGGTTGCCAGCCTGAGTGCCAGCTGGTCGGGGATCACCGCCACCGTTGCCGAGGCGATGCAAGGCGCGCTGGTGGCGGTTGTCGGCTTCGGTAACTCCACAGCGGGGGTGTTTCAGGGGGCGTTTGATGCCGTCAAGGCGATCTGGTCCGCGCTGCCCTCGGCGATTGGCGACTTCGCGTTTCAGGCGGCGAACGGGCTGATCTCTGGCGTCGAGGCGATGCTGAACGGCGTCGTCACTCGGATCAACACCTTCATCGGCGGCTTGAACGCGGCACTGGCGATGCTGCCCGATTGGGCCACCGGCGGGGATGGCATTCAGATCGGCACCGTGGTTCCGGTCACTTTGGGCCGTGTCGACAATCCGTTCGAGGGTGCGGCAACCGCCGCCGGGGCCGCCGCCGCCGATGCGTTCAAGGCGGCGATGGGCGAGACCTACCTTGAGGTGCCAGACCTTGGGCTTGGCACCATGGCCGATGACGCGCGCGACCGTGCTGCCGCCTATACCGAAGCCTCGGGCATGCTGACCGAGGCGGCCACCCGACCGCTGGCCGCCTGGCAGGCTTTGAAAGACGCCATTCTCGGCTCCGGCAATGAGGGTGAGGACGCGCTGGCCGCCGCTGCCGCTGCTGCCGCTGATTTGGAGGTCGGCCTTGAGGATGCTGGCAAATCCGCAGGTGGCGCTGGTCCTGCGATCAAGAAGGCGGCAGAGGAGGCTGCGGCGGGCTGGGATGCGGTCACTGCCTCCCTGGCCGATTATGCCAAGGGCGCGATGGATTGGGGCAAGGGCCTGGGCGAAACCCTGACCTCGGCCTTCCAGTCGGCCGAGAGTGCGTTCCGGGAGTTCGTGACCACCGGCAAGTTCGACTTCAAAGCGCTGATCTCGTCAATCCTCGCTGATCTCGCAACACTGACCTTCAAGAACGCTGTGCTGGGCCCGCTGGCCGATTGGCTCTCTGCGGGGATCTCCGCTGCGGTCGGCGGGGTCTCCGCGTCGGTCAACCATGCAGGCGGCATGGTCGGGGCACCGGGCCCGAGCCGAATGGTGCCCGCACTGGCCTTCGCGGGGGCACCACGGATGCATGCGGGCGGCTGGGCAGGTCTTCGGCCTGACGAGGTGCCTTCGATCTTGCAGCGCGGCGAACGGGTGCTGTCGCGGGCCGAGGTCGCACGCGGTGTCGCACGCGGTGGCGGCGCGGGTGGCGGATCGGGCGGTGTCACGATCAGCATCGATGCGCGCGGGGCGCAGGCCGGTGTCGCCGAGCAGATCGCGGCCTCGATGCGCGCGGCCATTCCCGAGATTGCCCGGATCGCCAAGGCCAGCGTGGCGGACGGCAGGCGTCGCGGCCATGCGTTTTGACCGGAGGGACTGATCGATGATTCCAGAACTTCCCCTCACCTTCGTGCAATCGCTCGAGCGCCGCCTGATGACCAGCACAGCGGTGGCCACATCACCCTTTACCGGCACCGAACAGGTGCAGGACTGGGGCGGGGAATGGTGGGACTACGCAATCGAGATTGCGCGCACCAATGGACGCAACGCCCGCATCCTCTCGGCATTCTTCGCAGCACTCGGCGGGCTGCGCGGCCGGTTCCTGTTCCGCGACCCGACGATCAAACAGCCTGGGAGTGTTCTCGCGCCCAATGTCACGGGCGGGGCACAAGTTGGCGGGACGCTGGTCACCGGCGGCTGGCCGCTCTCAAGCACCCCGCTGTTTGCCGGGGACTTCTTCTCGCTCGGCACCGATACCGCCACGCGGCTGTATCAGCTCACCGCGGATGTGGTGACCAGCGGTGCAGGTGCGGCGACGCTCGCCTTCGTGCCACGGCTGCGAACATCGCCCACCGGTGGTGACACGCTGCAAATCGCTGCCCCGGGCGTGTTGCTGCGCCTGACCGCCCCGGTGCCATCGCGCATCGGGCGGGCCGATACCTTCCTGTTCACCCTCGCCGCCAGGGAAGCACTATGAGCCACGCTTCAATCATGCACCATCACCCGAAGGAAATCCCATGCCCGTCTTGGCAAACCGCGTAAAAGTCGCCACGGGCACCACAGGCACGGGCACCGTCACCCTTGGCGCGGCAGCCAGTGGGTTCCGCACCTTTGCCGCTGCTGGCGTGGCGAATGCATCCAGCGTCCGCTATGTGATCGAGGATGGCACGGCCTGGGAAATCGGCACCGGCGTCTATACCGCCGCCGCCGCGACACTTTCGCGCGTTCTGACCGAAAGCAGCACGGGTGCGCTGCTGAATCTGTCCGGGTCGGCCAATGTGTTCATTGCGGCGGTGGCGCAGGACTTCGTGGTATTCGATGATGCGACGTTCACCATTGTGGACAATGCGAACGACACCAGGAAGGTGCAGTTCCAGTTGTCGGGCATCACCGCGGGCACCACCCGGACCCTCACCATACCGAATGCGAGCGACACCCTCGCCGTTCTTGGATTGGCTCAGACATTTACCGGAGCCAAGACCTTTTCTGTGCCGGTGCTGCTGACCGGGCAGGCCAGCGATCCGGTCAGTCCAGCGAACGGCACCATATGGCACAACTCGACGACGGGGCAACTGCGGGCGCGATTGGGGGGCCAGACATGGATCATCGACGGGCAGAATGATGTTCCTTTTCTGATGCCAGTTGGTGGCGAATACATCCTGACAACCATGGGGTCTGGTTCGGCGACAGGAGCCCTTATCGGTGCTGCAGATCGCTTCGAGCTTTTTGCGTTCATGCCCCGCGTGGACATTGTTATCGACACGCTGGCGGTCAACGTGACGGTCGCGGTTGCCGCGGCGCTCGGCAAGGTCGTGATCTACAGCGCCGATGCGCTCGGTCGGCCTGATGCGCTGCTGCTGGAAACCGGCGATATGGATTACGCCACCACCGGGCTCAAGACAGTCGCGGTGGCGCTGACCCTGCGGTCCGGACGTGAACCGCCCCGGGTTTACCGGAGGGTGATTTGTTCAACGACTAGGCGACCATATCGATTGTGTTCAGGTTTGCATAGAACGCCTCCTCTGCTTCAGCGGGTGGGACGTAGCCGATAGGGCCGAGCAGGCGACGATTGTTATACCAATCGACCCACTTCAGGGTTTCCCATTCGACTTCGCGCATCGATTTCCACGGTCCGATCTGGTTGATCACCTCGGTTTTGAACAGGCCTATGACGCATTCGGCCAGTGCGTTATCATAGGCATCACCGACGGTTCCGACTGAGAGATCGATCTCAGCTTGAGCCAGTCGTTCGGTATATTTGATCGACAGGTATTGCGATCCACGGTCGGAATGGTGGACCAAGCTTTTGTTATCCAGCGTTTTTCTTTGCCAGATCGCTTGATCCAGCGCGTCGAGGACGAACTTGGTCGTCATGGATGTGGACACGCGCCAGCCAACGATCCGCCGTGCGAAGACATCGATCACGAAGGCTACGTAGACTGTCCCCGACCAGGTCGGCACATAAGTGAAGTCCGAAACCCACAGCTTGTTTGGCCGATCCGCTTTGAAGATCCGGTTCACCTTATCGTCGGGGCAGGGCAGTGACGTGTCCGGGTTCGTGGTGACGACCCTTTTGCCCCGAACCACACCCCTGATGCCCAAGGCGCGCATCAATCGCTCCACCGTGCAGCGGGCGACATCTTCGCCGTCTCGCCGCAGAACGTGCCAGACCTTCCGGGCGCCGTAAAGTTTGCGGTTGTCCGCCCAGGCCCCGTCGATCTTGAGGCTCATTGCAGCGTCGGACTTTGCTCGGCGCGATGCCCGCTCAGGGTCACGCACAATGGCGCGCCGGTCATAATAGGTGGAAGGGGCAAACTGCAGCGCTTTGCAGATCGGCTCGACCCCGAATGCCTCTCGGCTTTCCTCAATGAAATCCATCATTTGCGAAACGGGCGGTCGAGCTCCGCCTGAGCAAAATACGCTGAAGCTTTGCGCAGGATCTCATTGACCTGCCTAAGTTCCCGGTTCTCGCGCTCCAACTCCTTTATCCGTGCCTTATCGGCACTTGTCTGGCCTGGCCGGTCGCCGCCATCACGCTGGACCTGCCGGGCCCAAACGCGAAGACTGTCCGGCGAACAACCCAATTTGCCTGCGATCGCCGTCAGCGCCGCACCTTCGCTCTCATACTCATCGCGGTGTTCCATAACCAGCCGCACCGCACGTTCGCGGAACTCGGGGGAATACGGCTTCGCGGTCTTCTTCTTTTGTGTCTGTTCCATAATGGGCAATTCTCCGAGAGTTTTGCCCTCCGGTAAACCCGGGGCGGTTCAGAGCCCCGGCACACCGTGGCTGGCAGAGGCGCTATACGAGACCCGCAGCGGTACCGGCGTGCGCACGCTGATCCTCGCGTCCTGGACCGAGGCACCATCGGACTTCGTGCACGAATATCAGATCCGGGCGCGCCGCGTGGTGAGCGAGCTCGGCGCATCCACCGGGGATGCATTCAAAACGTTCGGGCGGACCGATCAGCTCTTCTGGGAAATCCGCGATGTGAAGCCCGGCCGCTGGGAGGTGGAAGTCAAAGCGATCTCGGTGATCGGCGTGTCCTCCCCTTATGCAGGCAACAGCATGGAAGTCCTCGGGCTGACCGCCCCGCCTGCGGCATTGGACAGCCTGACAATCCAGACCGCCGGTGGCCTCGCCATCCTGAAATGGCGGCCCTCCACCGATCTCGACGTGCGGATCGGCGGGCGCATCGTGATCCGCCATTCGGCGGCGGCGATCCCGACATGGTCTACATCGACCAGCATGGACGAGGTGGCCGGTTCCGATGCCATCGCAACCGTTCCGCTGAAACCCGGATCCTACATTGTGCGGGCGATGGACAACACTGGCAATTTAGGGCCGGTGGCGAGCGTCTCGAGCAAGGGCGCGCAGGTGCTGCTGTTTGCCCCGGTGTTGAGCCTCACCGCCGATCCGGTCTGGCTCGGGACACTTGTCAATGTCGTGGTCGATACCGGGGCGCTGAAACTCACCAATATAGCTGCAGAAGGGCTCTTCACCTTCCCTGCGGGCATGGACTTCGGCGCGCTGAAGCGGGTGCGGCTGCGCTCGGCAATCGACGTGGCGGCGCTGAACCTTGCCGCGCTGATCGACGCCCGTGTGCAATTGATCGACACCTGGGTCGATTTTGACAACTCCGAAGGGGCGCTGATCGACGTGATCGTCGAGGCGCGGGTTACCGACGACAACCCTGCAGTGTCGCCCGTCTGGTCCGCATGGTCGCGCCTCGACAGTTCCGAGTTCAATGTGCGCGCGGCGGAGTTTCGGGCGCGGCTGACGTCGAGCAGCCCGGATTTCAACGTGCTGGTCACAAAACTACGCATTCATGCCGAGGAGGTTCTCTGATGGGCGACTACAACCTTGCCAACCTGTCCGGAGCGCAGTTCCGCGCCGAGCTGAACCTGATCCTGACAGATCTTCAGGGAAATGAGTATGCTGCGACGGCACCACTCACAACAAGAGCAGGTCAGATATGGATAGATTCATCCGGCGCACTTCCCGTGCTGAGAATTCGCAATGCGCTCAACAACGGCTGGATCGGCATCACAGCGGCTGATGTCGCCAACGTTGCTTCCGGGACGATTACTGCGACAAATGTGCAGGCCGCGCTGAATGAGCTGGGCACTGAGAAGGCCGCTCTGGCGGGCGCGGCATTCACCGGCCCTGTATCCTTCACCGCAGGCGATGTGAACCTCGCCACAGAAGTTGTTCTTCCAGATTCCAACACAACCATGACCGCAGCGAACATGGTCAACAGCAAGATATTTGTCGGCACACCAACGGCCAACCGGAACGTGAATACAGCCATCGCCACCAATATCATTGCCCAGTTGGGTGGATATGTGGTGGGAACCACCTGCGCGTTCACCATCGTCAATCTTGCTGCTTTCAATCTGACGCTTGTGGGCGGCACGGGTGTGACCATCGTCGGCAACGCAGTCATCAACAACGGCTCTGGTACTTTCCGGATCCGGGTGGACTCGGCAACGACTGTGACGATTTACACTGAGGCGGCGATTGTGGCGGTTGCGGCGGTTGGACTTGATGCGCTGGAACGGCTGACTGTTGGGACAGTGGTTAAGGTGAAAAACGCGAACTCAACACAAAGCAGCTCGATATTCACCATTATGGGCGAAGTCGGGTTTATGCAGGCCGGTACTGTCACTTACAAGGCGGGCCAGCAGGTCTCGAATACGGGTAACACATCAACGATGAGGTTCAAACGCTCCCGTGGGATGGTTCTGACAACTTTGACAACATTCACAAGAACTGGGTCTCTTTCTATTATTGAGAGATCAGTTGATATAGCCGTTAATCCGGGCGACACATTATATATTGAACATTCAATCGGCTCCGGAACTGGAAACAGTGTAATCACAACCCCCTATATTTACACTGACGGTACGAATATATTCCCCGCCCCAGTCTACTCAAATGTGGAGAGCACCGTTGTATGAATTTCTGCAATACTCAGACGAGGCCAACACCATTGTCTGCGCCACACGCCCAAGTTCGACAGCTGCGGGGCGGTTTTTGGTAGTTTTGGAATCGTCAGGATAGGAAAATCAAGTGGTTAGCTCGCCCCAAGATGGCTTTTGCAACGTATCTGTAGTTACACGCCCTAGCGATAAATTCCCTTTATTTTCAGCGGTTTTTCCTCTATTCTGCATTCCATGTTTACGCGCGTCACAGAGTCCGGCGGTCGCCGCTACCTGCAGATTGTCGAGTCGTTCCGCAACGATGCGGGCAAGTCGCGGCTGCGCGTCGTGGCCAATCTCGGTCGGCTGGATGCGTTCAAACTGGGACAGCTCGATGCCCTCATCAACGGGCTGAACCGTGCAGCCGGGCGCGCTGAAAATACGGCGTCGGATGTCATCTACGATGCCTCCCTCGGCTACGGCGACGTCTTCGCCCTTCACGAGCTTTGGAAGGATCTCGGCTTTGATCGCGCCCTGCAGCGCGCCCTGCGATCCGGGCGCAGGGAGATCGACGCTGAGGCCCTGATCCGCGCCATGGTGTTCAATCGGCTCTGCGCCCCGGACAGCAAGCTCGGGTGCCTGCGCTGGCTCGAAACCGTGGCAATGCCCGCGATGCCACAGGGCGTCACCCACCAGCATCTGCTGCGTGCCATGGATGCGCTGATGGACCATGCCGAGACTGTCGAGGGCGCGCTCGCCCGTCAGATCAGGCCCCTCGTGGATCATGATCTGGCCATTGTCTTCTATGATCTGACCACCGTGCGCATCCACGGGGAGGGGAGGGTCGACGACGATCTGCGCGCCTTTGGCATGAACAAGGAAACCGGCGGCATCGCCCGCCAGTTCGTCCTCGGCGTCGTGCAGACCGCCGAGGGCCTGCCTCTGATGCATACGGTCCACCCCGGCAATGTGGCTGAAACCAAGACGTTGCAGGCCATGCTCAAAACCGTGCTGCAGCGTTTCCCCATCCAGCGTATCATCTTGGTGGCGGACCGTGGCCTGCTGAGCCTCGACAACATCGGTGAGCTCACCGCCATGGCCGATCATGGTGGCCGCAAGCTCGAGTTCATCTTGGCCGTGCCGGCCCGCCGCTATGGGGAACTCGTCGAGACCTTCCGTGGGTTGGCTTTCGTGGAGGGTCTTGCCGAGGCTGCCTTTGCTGGCAACCGGCTCATCGTGGCTCAGGATCCCGACCGGGCAGCGCTGCAATCGGCCAAGCGGCGGGAGCGGATAGCGGAGCTGGAAACCATGGCCGACAAGCTGGTGACACGGCTGGATGCACAGGACGCCGGCGAGACCGCCCGCGGTCGCCGCGCCTCCGACCGGGGCGCCTACAGCCGCTTCACCCGCGCCGTGGCAGAGGCCGAGCTGACCCGCTTCATCAAGGCCGACTATACCGCAGACCGCTTCAGCTGGGCCGTGGACGAGGATGCCATCACCCAGGCAGAGCTCTTCGATGGCAAGCTGGCGCTTCTGACCAACGCTCCCGACCTCACGCCCGCGGAGGCAGTCACCCGCTATAAGAGCCTGGCCGATATCGAACGCGGCTTCCGCGTCCTGAAATCCGATATCGAGATCGCGCCGGTTCATCATCGCCTGCCAGACCGCATCCGCGCCCATGCCTTGATCTGCTTTCTCGCCCTCGTGCTCTACCGCGTCATGCGCATGCGCCTGAAGGCCAAGGGACACGCCGGCAGCCCTCGCACGGCGCTCGACCTGCTGGCTCGCATCCACAGGCATCAAGCCCGTATCGCGGAAAAAACGTTCCAAGGAACCACCACGCCAACCCCGGCGCAACTCGAGCTTTTTGATGCCCTGAGCCTGCCAAAACCCGCCCGATAGGGCCCCGTAGTTACATTTTTGGCTATTACGCCATAATAATATCAATCACTTACGCGTTTAACTGTCGAACTTGGGGGGGCTGGGCGAGATTGCGTGTTTCGCTTGATGGTGGGCATCGATTTCACGGGATCATGGGCAGTCATTTCGCGTGAAGCTGGGCACTGATTTCGCGGGATCGCGGGCAGGTCTGGTCGGCAAATTGAGGATAGTTGCGCCTTCAGGAATGAAGGGGTGGCTTGATGCCGACAGGACGATTGAACATGCGCCGGATACGAGATGTTTTGCGATTGAAGCTTGGGCAAGGCCTGAGCGAGCGGTCCATTGCCGCTTCCCTCGGTCTGAGCAAGGGGAGCGTCGGAAGCTACACCCAACGGGCGCGTCATGCCGGGCTCACGTGGCCCTTGCCGGAGGGGATCGATGACGACAGCCTTGAACTTCTTTTGTTTCCAGCCCCGCCCACGGTGCCGGACGCGGAGCGGCTTGTGCCCGACTGGGCGGAGATTGACCGCGAGTTGCGCCGCCCTGGGGTGACGCGGATGCTGCTCTGGGAAGAATACCGTGCCGCGCACCCCGGGGGTTTTGCCTATACTTGGTTTTGCACGCATTACGAGGCTTGGAAGGGTCGGGTGCGCCCGACGATGCGCCAGACACATGTGGGCGGCGAGAAGGTGTTCGTTGACTTTGCCGGCGACACCATCGACGTGATCGACCCCACGACCGGCGAAGCGCGGGCCATGAAGCTGTTCGTGGCGGCAATGGGGGCATCGAATCACACCTATGCCGAGGCGGTGGCATCGGAGGGGTTGGAAGATTGGATCCTCGCGCATATCCGGATGTTCGCCTTTCTGGGCGGCGTGCCAAAGGCGGTGGTTCCGGACAATCTGAAGTCCGCCGTGATCAAGGCAGACCGGTTTGATCCGGGGCTGAACCGGACCTATGCCGAGATGGCGGCGCATTATGGCACCGCCGTTCTGCCCGCCCGGCCGCGCAAACCCCGGGACAAGGCGAAGGTGGAAGTGGCTGTCCAAGTGGCACAACGCTGGATTCTGGCGCGGCTGCGGAACCACCGGTTCTTCTCATTGGCCGAGTTGAACGTGGCGATCCGGCGGCTGCTGGACGAGTTGAACATGCGCGTGATGCGCGGCTATGGCGCCAGCCGCGCCGATCTGTTTGCCACTTTGGATCGGCCCAATCTTCAGCCCCTACCGCCCGAACCTTATGTCTTCGCCCGCTGGAAGCGCGCCCGCGTGGCACCCGACTATCACGTTGAGGTCGACAGCTCATGGTATTCCGTGCCCTTCGCGCTGATCAAACAAGAGGTCGATGTTCGCACAAGCGGCCAGACGGTCGAGATATTCCATCGTGGTCAGAGGGTTGCGAGCCACGTGCGCACCCCGGGGCGGCGCAGCCATGTCACCGTGGCCGACCATATGCCATCGGCCCATCGTCGCTTTGCCGAATGGACCCCGGCCAGAATGCTGGCGCAGGCAACCAAGACCGGCCCCGCCGTCGCCGCCTTTTGCGAGATGGTGATGGCTGACCGCCCCCATCCTGAACAGGGGTTCCGCACCTGCCTGGGTGTGCTGGCCTTGGTCAAAACCTATGGGCCGGAGCGCGTTGATGCGGCCTGCCAGCGGGGTGTGACCATCCGGGCCCGCACCGTCACCTCCATTCGTTCGATCCTCAAGACCGGCCTCGATCGCGCCTTCCTGGAAGGCTCCGAAGAGGTCGCCCCCCTCCAGCACGCCAACATTCGTGGCGGCAGCTATTACCATTGAGAAAGGACTAAAATGCTGACCCATCCCACCCACGACCGACTGTTGGCGCTCGGCCTGACCGGCATTGCATCGGCGCTCGAAGAACAACGCAGGTCAACCGCCTTCGACGCCCTCTCGTTCGAAGAGCGTCTCGGCCTGCTGGTCGACCGCGAGGCTGCAGAGCGCGACACCAAGAAACTGGCCTCCCGGCTCAAGTTTGCGGCTCTGCGCCAAGATGCCAGCGTCGAGGATCTGGACCTGCGCAGCCCACGTGGTCTTGACCGCAGTGTCATGGCGCATCTTGCCGATGGCGGCTGGATCGCCCGGCACGAGAACCTGCTGATAACCGGGCCGACCGGTTTGGGCAAAAGCTGGATCGCCTGCGCCCTTGGCCACAAGGCGTGCCGGGATGGGCGGCCCGTCCTCTATCAACGTGCGCCGCGCATGTTCGAGGCCCTTGCTCTGGCCCGTGGCGATGGCCGCCATGAACGCATCCTCAAAACCATCGCCCGCATGGATGTGCTGATCATTGACGATTGGGGCCTCGCCGTCCTCACCGCCCCGGAGCGCCGTGACCTGCTGGAAATCCTCGAAGACCGCCACGGCCGCGCTTCCACCATCGTCACAAGCCAACTCCCCGTTGACCAGTGGCACGAAGCCATCGGCGACCCAACGCTCGCAGATGCCATCCTCGACCGCCTCGTTCACAACGCACACCGCCTCACCCTCTCAGGTGAAAGCCTGCGCAGGCGCTCCGCCGTCACAAAAAAGCTTGACCAAATCGTTCAAGCCTGACTCCATGAAAGCGTCGGCCAGCCTGCCCACGATCCCGTGAAATGACTGCCCAGAATGGCGCGAAACGCGTGCCCACGATCGCGCGAAATCAGCGCCCATTCTCCGCGAAATCCGCAGGCGAGATCGGCTGGAATGGCCAAACTTGGGCTGGCGCGGGGTCGCTTCTGGGCATCGGTTCTCTTGATGAAACCGGCGAGGTCGTGGCGGGCGGCACGGCGGTCTCGTTATCTGGCGTACCGCTTGATTTGGTTCAAATGGCCATTGAGGAAGCGCGTCAGGGCCTTCCCGGCCGGATCTGGCTCGGGCTTTTGTCTGAAACAGGTCAGGTTATCGCCGATCCGGTGCAGGCCTTCTCGGGCCGTCTTGATGTGCCAGAAATCAAGGATGATGCTGACAGCTGCACGATTACCATCAGCTATGAGAGCCGGTTGATCGACCTGACCGTGGCGCGGACCTGGCGCTACACCCATGAAAGCCAGCAGGTGCTGTATCCAGGCGATCTTGGCTTTGAATATGTCACCGCCATTCAAGACCGCGAGATTACCTGGGGACGAGGATGACAAAGCGACAGATCATTCATGCCTTGAAAGGGTTCACAATGCGAAGCTGATCTTCGACAAGCAAGCCGTCATGCATGTCTTCCGAGTAGAGTGTTGTGCACCCTTCTCTGAGCGCCGCGGCAACAATCATTGCATCGTAAACAGAAAATCCATAGCGCTCGCCCAAAGCACGTCCGACGTCATGAGTCTCAACCGTCAGATCGCACACCGTGCATAACTTGCGAATGCCGCCAAGAAACAGCCCGGCTTCCTGCCATGACATCCCCGCTTTGCGGCGACAATTTACCAGCGCCTCATTGAGCACCTGAACGCTGATGGTACCCCGCTGGCCCAGAAGGCGTTCGGCAGTTTCTGCTTTTGGGCCATCATCAAGCAGATAGAGAATGATATTTGTGTCGAAAAAATCAGCGCTCATGCGCGGCATCTCTGCTTAGGCGCGAAGCCGCAGGCAGTCGCCCGCGGAACTGGCGCAGAGACGATAAAACCTCTTCGGGGCGCGGGTGACGTGCAACCACCAGTCCAGCCTCATCAGGATGCAATTCTATGTCATCACCTTCTTTTAGCCCAAGCTTGCGCACAAGATCGGCAGGCAAACGAACGGCGAGCGAGTTTCCCCATTTTGCGACTTGCATTCCGGTCTCCCTGTCATGTGTTGGATATACATTTATTCGTGTATATCCAACACACCAAAGAAACAAGTCTAACTGCTTACGCGACACGAGGATCAACCACGAATGCCGCACATCGACAATTGGGAACGCTACCTCGCAGAGGCAATCGACGTCGCACATGCAAAACCCTTCGCTTGGGGCCTCCACGACTGCGTAACCTTCGCTTTTGAGACCCGCATGACCCTAACCGGCGGCGCGGATGTGGCCGCGCTCTGGCGCGGACGCTACAGCACAGCGCTTGGCGGCGCGCGCGTCATGCGCCGTCTTGGCTGGGCCTCGCTGGAAGACATGGGACTCGCACTGCTCGATGCGCCGCGAGAGACGCCGCTGCTGGCCCAGCGGGGTGACATTGTGCTGGCGGACACAGGCCTTGGTTTTGGAATTTGCGTCGGCGCTACGGCGGTAGGCATGGCAACCGAAGGCCTCATGACCATGCCGCTTACTTCCTGCCGACTTGCCTGGACCATCTGAAACCACCAACCTGATATTGGAAGCACCCCATGCCCTTCATCGTCTCAGCCGTCGTCGCCGTTGCGGGGGCGATCAGCGGGGTATTGGCCGCAGGCGGCATTGGCGCGGCCCTGATCCGGATCGGCGGCACGCTTCTGTTGTCTTATGCAGCACAGGCTTTGATGCCAAAGCCGCAGACGACGCTGCAAAACCGCACGGTGACCATCCGCGAACCCGTGGTGCCGCGCGATTTGGTGTACGGCCGCACCCGCAAGGGCGGGGTTATCGTGTTTCTGAACTCCTCGGGGTCAGACAACGCAGTCCTTGATTTGGTAATAGTGCTGGCCACGCACCGGGTGAACTCCATCGGCGCTGTTTATTTTGAAGGCGAGGTCGCGCTGAACGCAGCCGGTGCTGCGCAAGGTCGCTGGGCGGGCAAAGTAAGCATTGAGAAGAAGCTCGGTGATGCCAACCAGACTGCGTTTGCGGCGCTGAAAGCAGCATTGCCCGACAAATGGACCGAAAACCACCGACTGCGGGGCTGCGCTGCAATCCATCTGCGGCTGACCTATGATCAGGATGCCTACCCGGGCGGCATTCCAAACATCACAGTGGATCTTGAGGGCAAGAATGACATCTGGGATCCGCGCATCCAAACGTCCGTTTATTCAGAAAACCCCGCTCTTTGCTTGGCCGATTATATGGCCAACACCACTTGGGGCATTGGCGCGCGGATCGGGCAACCGGACGGCATTGATGAGATGGCCCTCATTGAGGCGGCCAATATCTGCGACGAGCCGGTGGCACTCGCAGGGGGTGGGACGGAGCTGCGCTATGCCTGCAACGGGGTCATCACGCTTTCTGAGGTTCCCAAAACCATCATCGAGGGGTTGCTGACATCCTTCGCCGGGCGTTGCGCTTTCTCGGGCGGGTCTTGGCGCATTCATGCAGGAGCGTGGCGCGCACCGTCCGTGGCGCTGACTGCAGATCATGTTCGCGAGGCTGGTCTGACCTTGGCCACGCGCGTGACGATGTCATCAAACTTCAACGGGGTGCGCGGACAGTTCGTAAGCCCAGAGAACGATTGGCAGCCCGATGACTTTCCGGCCTATGCCAGTGCGGCCTATTTGGCGGAGGACGGCGGCGAGCAGAAATGGCGCGATATCTCGCTGCCCTTCACCATCTCGGCGGCAATGGCGCAGCGACTGGCCAAGATCGAGCTGGAACGCGCGCGGCGTCAAATGACGGTACGGCTGTCGGGCAAGCTGTCCGCTTGGGCGGCCACAGTCGGTGATGTGGTCGCGCTGTCTTACGATCGTTGGGGCTTTGCTGCCAAACCGTTTGAGGTGCAGGGCGTCAGTCTTGATCTTGCGGCCTCGGGTGATGCGGCTCTGCTGCTGCCAGAACTGGTCCTGCGCGAAACCTCGCCGCTGGTGTACGACTGGGCTGCAAGCGAGGCACAGATATATGCGGCCGCCCCACGCACGGCGTTGCCGAATGCTTTTGATATTCCAGCTCCGGGGCCGCCCACGGTTACAGAGGATCTTTATATTACCCGCGATGGTGGCGGGCTCAAGGTTCTGGCGCGCGTTGCCTGGGAGGCCGCCCCTTCGGGCTTTGTTGCGGGCTATCAACTGCAGGCACGGCAGAGTGAAGGCGGTGATTGGCTGGATTATGGCCGCACCGATGGTACCAGCCTTGAGATCCGTGATGTTGCGCCCGGCGCATGGCAATTCCGGGTGAAAGCGATCTCGGTGCTGGGCGTGTCGTCGGTCTGGCAAACCGCGTCAGTCGAAATTCTGGGCCTGACAGCACCCCCAGCCGGGCTGGGCAGCGTCACGCTGCAAACCGCCGGTGGTCTTGCCATCCTGAAATGGGCCCGCTCCGTTGATCCTGATGTGCGGGTTGGCGGCAATATCGTGATCCGCCATTCGAAAGAAGTCACGGCGACTTGGTCGGACAGCTATTCGATGGACCGGGTGGGCGGCGGCGAGGCTATAGCCGTAGTGCCACTGAAGCCCGGGACATACCTTCTTCGGGCAGAGGATAGTGGCGGCAGAGCCGGACCGGAAACCCGAGTGTCTACAAAAGGCGCGCAGGTCTTGGCCTTCTCGGCCTTGGCCTATCTGCAAGCTGATCCGGGGTTCGTGGGGAGCAAGACGGGTTTGCAAGTAGCAGGCTCAAACCTGACACTGACGACCGCAACAACTGGCGGCGTCACACAGGTCACTGCAATGGAGGGGCAATACGGTTTTGCTGCTGGGCTCGATCTTGGGGCTGTCAAACGCGTGCGCCTGCGTTCTGAGATCGGCGTTGCAGCCTTGGCACTGAACGACCGGATCGATGCGCGCACAGCACTCATGGACAGCTGGGCCGACTTTGACGGCGCGGCTGGTGCTGAAATCGACGTGCTCTTCGAGATACGCGAAACTGATGACGACCCAAACAGCAGCCCCAATTGGGGCCCTTGGGGTCGGCTCGACAACCATGAGATCGAAGCCCGCGCTGTTGAGGCCCGGGCCTATCTCTCCACCAAGGATGCGTCCTACACGCCGATTGTCTCCCAACTGCGGCTTTATGCCGATGAGGTCGCCTGAGAATGCCCCAGACATCGAGTTTTGCAATCACCAATGATGCCGGAGCCGCTGTTCGCGCCCGGATCAACGAGGTGATCGCCGCCTTACAATCCACCAGCGCCGGGGCGACGGCACCGACCGCAGCAATTGCTGGCATGCTCTGGGTCGACACCTCTGCCTCCCCGCCGGTGCTGCGGCGGCGCAATGCGACGAACACAGGCTGGGACGCGCTTTTGGATGCTGCGGGCAATTTGGCAGGGTTGGCAAATACGGCGCTGGCGCGGGGAAACCTCGGACTTGGCACAATGGCGACCAAAGCCGCAGTGGATTATGACGCCACGATTGCAGGCAAGGCGGCGCTCACGGGGGCGACCTTCACCGGGGTGGTGACAGCGCCAAACTTCGTGTCCTCGTCAGATGCGCGCCTGAAATCTGACATTGAGACCATTCCGGATGCGCTGGCGCTGGTTTGCGCACTACGCGGCGTGCGCTTCACCATGGATGGAACCCGCCAGATCGGCGTGGTGGCGCAAGAGGTGGAGACGGTTCTGCCTGAGGTCGTGCGGGCAGATCAGGCAGGGCAACTGTCCGTCGCTTATGGCAATATCACAGGCCTTCTCATTGAGGCCGTCAAGGAATTGACCGCGCGTGTTGCGGCATTAGAGGAGGCACGCCGATGAATGATGGTGGGTTTATCGACATGATCAATTCGGTATTCGGCGGCGCTGTCACCACCCTGATCGGTGCGCTGACCGGACGGCTGATGTGGCATTCAGGCGAGGTGAAACTCGGACGGCGCCGCTTTTTTGGCAAGGAGCTCCTCTGGGAAATTCCCGTTGCCGTTGGCATGGCGCTGATTGGCGAGGCTGCAGCGAATTACATCGGCCTCGCGCAACCCGTCTCGACAGGCTTTGTGGCAACCCTCGCCTATCTTGGGCCCCGCGGGGCTGAGGCGCTGCTGGCGTCCTGGCTGGGCCGCAAGAAGTAATTGCCCGTTCTGGCACGTGCTCCGGCGCGTGTTCTGACACATTTGCACAAACACCAAGACCCCAAGCGCCGCCCAATCTCGGGCGGCGTTTCCTTTTGCATGGGACAACGACATGACCGCTTTTGAAATCGCCCAAAGCTACATTGGCACCACCGAAGGACCGGGAGCCGCAAACAACCCCAAAATCATCGAGATGTACGCGACCATCGGCCAAGATTGGGTCGAGCACGACGACATGGCCTGGTGTGCGGCCTTTGTGGGGCATTGCCTTGAGAAGGCTGGGATCCGCTCTACCCGCAAACTGACCGCGCGCTCTTATCTGGACTGGGGTGAGGCTGTGGATCTCGCCGCAGTGCGTCCGGGCGATATTGGCATCATCCCGCGTGGCACCTCGGCCTGGCAGGGCCATGTCTTTTTTATCGACTGTGTTGAAGGCAAGTGGCTGTTTGCCTTGGGCGGCAATCAGGGTGATGCGGTCAGCGTGCAGCGCTATCCGGTCTCAAAGCTGATCGGTCTTCGGCGCGCGCCAGCTTCCGGATCGAGGCGTCCGCCCCCGATCAAGGCAGTGCAATCGATGTTGCGCGATCTTGGTTATCATGAAGTGGGCGCGGTTGATGGTGTAATGGGCAGTCGCACAAGGGGCGCTGTTCTGGCCTTTCGCGCTGACCACGGCCTGCCGCTGGAGCCGGTGATTGACGCCGCTTTTGTCGCAGCGCTGGAGACCGCAAAGCCGCGCGCGGTCAGCTCCGAGCGCGCATCTGGGCAGCCAGCCGCCTCGCGCATTGTCACCGCCGCCAATGCGCAGATCGCGCTCGGTACTGCCGGGTCAGCGGGGATTGCCCTGACTGATCTGGCGCCTCTGATCACACAAGCCGAAGATGGGCGCGATCTCGCGACCCGGGTGTTGGACTTGGTTGGGCTTGGGGCGCATGCAGCCACGGTCCTCCCCCTACTGGGTGCCGTGCTTTTCCTCGCCATCATCGTCTTTGCGGTTAAATCCCGTGCCGCTCGGATCGAGGATCACCGGTTGGGAAAAACACCATGATCGTGGCTGCAATGCTCCGTTTGGGGACCTGGCTGCGCTTGGGTCTGGCGCTGGCGGCGATTGCGATCTGCGCCCTTTGGATTGCCTTCGCCCGAGGTCGGGCGGAGGCGCGCGCGCATCTTGCTGTCAAACAGGCAGAGGCCCGCATTCGCTCTCTCACCATTGCAAAGGACATCCGCCATGAGCTTGAGGTTTTGCCTGACGCTGAGCGCAAGCGCCGTCTTACTCGCTGGATGCGGGATTGATCTGCGCGCCCCCGCCGATTGCGATTGGGCCGAGCCAATCATGCCCTCGCGCGAAGATCAGCTGACGGATGGCACTGCATTCCAAATCCTGACCCATAACGAGACCGGCGCGCGGCTTTGCGGGTGGCGGCCATGACAGGTCTGTCTCTGAGCAGGGTCTCCACGCTGGAAGGTCCAGTCATTCTGATCGGCTATGAATACCGCCTACAGCTTCAGGCTGAGGCTGATCTTTTTCCTGAAGCGGCCACCTTCACGGGACAGCTGCGCTCTACGGTAACCGACAGCACAGTCCTTGCCACCCTCTCAACGGCGAACGGCAGCGCGCTGCGTCACGATGAGCGGACCCTCGAGATTGTGGTGGCAGCGGATGTGACGGCCGCCCTCATTCCCGGCAGTGTGGTTGTGGATTTTATCCGCACGGATCTCACCCCGGAGCGCCCGCTTGGCTTCTCGCTGGAAATCCCGGTTCAGCAACCGGTGACGCGGGGACTTTGACGCCATGACAGCCGCGCTCGATCTCCGGCTCCAGACCGGGCCCATTCGCATTCGCGTCTCGGCCCTGTCGCCAATCACCCTGCGCCTGGCCACAGCACCGGTGTCTGTCCGCCTGCTGGGTCTGCCCGGGCCAGACGGTTTGCGCGGACCCCAAGGCGCGCAAGGCAATCAGGGTGAGCCTGGCGTGACCATTCTGCCCACCGACGCGCCCATCAACGGAGGATTTTTCTGATGGCCAATACGATCCAGCTCAAGCGCCGCGGCTCCGGCGTGGCAGGCGCACCTGCAGCGCTTAAATCGGGCGAGCTTGCCCATAACGAGGTCGATGATACGCTTTATGTTGGCAAGGGGGACGATGGCACCGGCAATGCGACCACCATCGCGGCCCTTGCGGGTGCGGGGTCGTTTGTTGCCTTGACCGGTGCACAGACCCTCGCTGGCTCCAAAACCTTCACCCTCGTTCCAAAGTCCTCCCAAGACGCCAGTGGCGCGACGGATCTGGTGCGCAAATCGCAATTTGATGCGGGGCTTGCCGCCAAAGCCGAAGCTGCGCATGGCCACATTATTGGCAGTGTGACGGGCTTGCAGGGTGCGCTCGACGGCAAACTCGGCGCATCGGCCAATGCCGTCTCGGCAAGCAAACTCGCGACGGCGCGGACAATTGCACTGGCTGGCGATCTTTCGGGCGCGATCAGCTTTGATGGCGCGGCCAATGTGACCCTGACGGCGGCCGTGGCCGATGACAGCCACAACCACATCATTGCCAACGTGGACGGGCTACAAGGAGCGCTGGACGCCAAAGCGCCCTTGGCATCGCCTGCCCTGACGGGCGTGCCCATCGCACCGACCGCCAACACCGGAACCAGCACAGCCCAGCTCGCAACCACGGCCTTTGTGCAGCAGGCCATCGTTGCCTTTGGTCCCGGCGATATGCTGGCCACAACCTATGACACCAACAGCAATGGCAAGGTCGATACGGCCGAACTGGCCGACGCTGTGCCTTGGGCAGGTGTTACAGGCAAGCCCACCAGCTTTACGCCTTCAACCCACAGCCATCCGATCTCGCAGGTGACCAGTCTTCAGACAGCGCTTGATGCCAAAGCCCCGCTTGCCTCGCCGGGCCTGACCGGCACACCCACAGCACCAACCGCAGCCTCTGGCACTAATACCGCACAGCTAGCGACGACAGGGTTTGTCACAGCTGCCATCGGGGCGCTGATTGATGCGGCCCCGGGTGCTTTGGACACGCTGAACCAGTTGGCAGCGTCTTTGGGCGATGATCCGAATTTTGCGGCCACCGTGACCAATGCTTTGGCAGGCAAGCTGGCTTCCGCGTCAAACCTCGCAGACCTGCCCAATAAGACGACGTCGCGCGCAAACCTCGGGCTTGGCAGCATGGCCACGCAAGCCGCAAACGCTGTCGCCATCACCGGCGGTACGATCAACGGCATTGCGCTAGACGGGGGTACGTTCTGATCATGGCAAACACGCTCTTGGTCAAACACACCACCGTGGCAGGGCGCGTGCCAACGACCGCGCAGCTGGTTGCAGGTGAGTTGGCGGTCAACGTGACCGATGGAAAGCTCTATCTCAAGAAAAGCACAAGCGGGGTGGAGAGCATCGTCGATGTGACAACCGCAGCGCTGAGCGACGCCGAGCTCTTTGCCAAGGTGCTGGCCCAAGATGGACCCGGATCGGGCCTGAACGCCGATCTTCTCGACGGGATCCAAGCCAGCGCCTTTGCGCAGCTGGCGGGGGCAAGCTTCACAGGCGCCGTGATTGCACCCGATTTTGTCACCACCTCCGATCTGCGGCTCAAATCTGAAATCACCCCGATCCCGGATGCACTTGGCAAATTGCACAGGCTCACCGGCGTGACCTTCCAAATGCGGGGCTCGGACAGACGGCAGATGGGTCTGATCGCGCAAGATGTGCAGCGCGTGGCCCCGGAAGCCGTGGTCGAGGCCGAGGGCGTGTTGCGCCTCGCGTATGGAAATCTCATCGGCCTGTTGGTCGAGGCCATCAAGGACCTCGCTGTAGAGGTCGAACAGCTGAAAAGGAATGCACCGTGATCGAGATCGGACTCTTTGCCATCACCAATTGCGGTGGGGCGCTGCATTACGCGGTTGATATCAAGCCGGATTATGCCGGGATTGCTGTTTTTGAACGCGTGCCCGCAGGATCTGGCACTGGCATGGCCGGTGTCATGGCGTGGGCGGATTTAAAGGCACTCCTTGAGGTGCCGCCTGCCTTTGGCAACAAGGCGGGCTTTGTGGATCTTGCGCACAATGAAACCCTGATCCCTGATCTGCCGGGCACGGACGCCGGGGCGATCTACAAGGGACGGTCCTATATTTTTGCCGATGGTATGAACGGCGTTGATGTGTTCAGCGACAACCATCTTGGCCGGTGCCGACAACCACCTTGGCCGGTGGGGCTGAACGGAAGACGGGCATGCCCGTCTGGAGGGCAGCCGCACCGGCCTGATTGATTTCGGGGAAGGTGCTGGTCGCTGCGGGTTGGTAAGCCGGGTTCCTCTGCCGTCAAACGGAGGATCCGGGTTGGCCTACAAACCCATCAACGACCAGCAATTGAGATTATACATGTCCGACCTCCGATATCACAGTCAGCGCACGTCGGCCGCCCGCGCCGGGTTCAGTGAGCGCACGGCCCGACGGTTCGATGCCAATCCGACGCTGCCCTCGAACCGCAAGATCGTTCACGGGCGCACGGTGGCCGATCCCCTCGAAGGCTTTTGGGAGGGCGACATCCTTCCCTTGCTGGAGAGGGACAGCGCCTTGCAGGCCGTCACCCTGCTGCGCCACCTTCAGGGCCTGCATCCGCTGGCCTTCCCCGATGACCGGATCCGGCGCACCCTGGAACGGCGGGTGCGGCAGTGGCGGGCGTTGAACGGGCCCGAGCGCGACATCATCTTCCGCCAGACGCCGGAGCCGGGCCGCATGGCCCAGTCCGACTTCACTCATGCCGAGGAGCTGGAGGTGACGATCGCGGGCCAGCTATTCCCGCATCTGCTCTACCACTTCGTCATGGTCTACAGCCGGTGGGAGCATGTCGGGGTGGTCCTGGGCGGGGAGAGCTTCACGGCCCTGGCCGAGAACCTGCAGCAGGCGCTCTGGTCGCTCGGCGGGGCACCACAGGAGCATCGCACCGACAGCCTCTCGGCCGCTTTCCGCAACCTGACGGCTGACCAGCGCCAGGATATCACCACGCGCTACAATGCCTTCGTCGGCCATTACGGCATGGAGGCCAGTCGCAACAACCGCGGGGAAGCTCATGAGAACGGCGCGGTGGAATCCCAGAACCGGCACCTGAAGAAGGCCATCGAACAGGCGCTGATCCTGCGCGGCAGCCGCGACTTCGCCAGCATTGAGGACTACCGCCGCTTCATCGACATTCTGGTGGCACGGCGCAACCGGCAGCGGGCGGCGGCCACGCAGGTGGAACGGGCGCATCTGAAGCCCCTGCCGCGCCGGCGCACCACCGACTTTACAGAGACCGTGGTTCCGGTCACCCGCACCAGCGGCTTTCTGGTCAAGAGCATCTTCTACAGCGCCCCGTCGCAGCTGATCGGGCAGCGCTTGCGGGTCCACCTTTACGACGATCGCCTTGAGGCCTTTCTCGGCAGCACCCTGGTCGTCAGCCATACAAGGGCGCGAGGTCGCGGCGATGGCCATCGCGTGCATGTCATCAACTACCATCACGTCATCCATGCGCTGCGGCGCAAACCGCAAGCCCTGTGGAGTTCGATCTACCGCGACAGCCTGTTCCCGCGAACCGAATACGCTGAGGCCTGGAAGGTGCTGCAGCGCGATCTGCCCCGCCGCGACGCCTGCCGCCGCATGGTCGACCTGCTGTTCATCGCCCACGACCGGGCCTGCGAGGCGGAACTGGCACATCTGCTGGCAGCAGAATTGGACGCGGGCCGGGTGCCCGATCCCGGACCTCTGGCATCCTGCCTGAACCCGCGGCAAACGGCGCTGCCGAGAGATGTTGCCGTCGCCCATCCCTCGCTCGACAGCTTCGATGCCCTTCTGGGAGCCTGCGCATGACCTCCCGCGAGATCGACATCCACACGCTGCCAGGCATGCTGACCGCGCTGCGCCTGCCCAGCTTCCACAAGCTTTGGGCCGACATCGCCACCCGTGCCGACACCGAAGGCTGGCCCGCTGCCCGCTTTCTGGCTGTCCTCGCGGAATACGAACTGGCCGAGCGCGACATGCGCCGCATTCAGCGCCACATGAACGAGGCACAGCTACCGGCTGGCAAGACGCTGGCGACCTTCGACTTCAAGGCGCTGCCAACCCTGCCGCGCGCCCGGATCGAGGCCTTGGCGGTCGGCGACTGGCTGGAGGGTGGCGGCAACCTGATCGCCATCGGCAATTCCGGCACGGGCAAAACGCACATTCTCTGCGCGATAGGCCATGCCCTGATCGAGCGGGGACACCGCGTGTTCTATACCCGCACCAGCGATCTGGTGCAGCGACTTCAGGCCGCCCGCCGCGATCTGGTGCTCGAAGCCGCGCTCGCCAAGCTCGACAAGTTCGACCTGATCATCCTCGACGACATCACCTACGCCCACAAGGATCAGGCCGAGACAGGCGTGCTCTTCGAGCTGATCGCCCGGCGCTACGAATGCCGCAGCATCGCCATCGCCGCCAACCAGCCCTTCAGCGGCTGGGACCAGATCTTCCCGGACAAGGCGATGACCGTCGCCGCCATCGACCGGCTGGTTCATCACGCAGCGATCCTGGAGATGAATGCCGAAAGCTTCCGCCAGCGCGCGGCCGCCTCCAACAAAGAGGCGCTGAGCAGACCGCCAACGACAACCATCGCCGACAACAAGGACAAAGGAGAAGGCTGAGCGAAAAACAATTCCAGATACGCCAACCCAGCGGCCTAAAACCGGCCAACGTGGTTGACGGTCACGGACATGCTGGTTGACGCGCTACATTGATGAGATCGTCGATTATTCCTTGCTGGATATCGCGGTCGGTCAGGGCGGAAGACCCCTATCCTGGCGCAACCGCTTTGCGCAATCGGCCCGCGAAAAGATCGATTTGTCGTTCCGGCATCGGGCCCGCGAGGGCATTGCCAATGCGCTGGTGGTCTTTTTGCCGTTTGACGTGCCCTTTGATCAGGCCCGCATTGAGGTGCTGTGTCAGACCGACCCGATCTTGTTGAACGGCACAGTGATTGCCGGGCGGATTGATGATGCAACCATTCCAAAGGATGGCGTCTGGTTCAAGCAATTCTACTTCCATGCAGTCACAACTGAGGTGGTTACGGTCGCGCCAGATGGTCGGGTTGATGTGCCGTTCCAGCTGGTCTGGACCTCGGACGGCAGCCCCGTCATGCGGTCCGCTACCTTCAAGCTGGAGGCCGATGCCGGTTATTTGCCGCGCCGCCGCGTTACCACGGATGCAAATGGGCATGGCGTAATCAGCGTCGAGGCCCGAGGCCTTGCGGTTGGCGATGTGATCGCGGTCAAAATCAACACTGAGCATTACACAGCCATTGGCAAGCTGCGTGTTGAGGTGGTGGCATGAGCCTAAAAATCGCGACCAGCACCGAGTTGCAGATGATCTATCCAGCGTTTGTCATGCACAAGCATTGGGAGATGCCGCCAGGCTATAACGACCGGCTTTTTGCTCTGGCGGCTGAGGACGCTGCGGCAAACCGGATACAAAATGCAGGCGACGGCCGCAACATTGGCGATCAGACCAATCATCTGGGCCATCTGCGCCATAACTTTCTGATGGACCGGCGCGATCCGGCCATCGCCGTGCTGGCGCAAATGGTGGCAGCGGCGGTGCGGGAATATCTGCAGCTGGCCTACGGCTATGAGCATGCGGGCGACATTCAGATGATGTCGGACACCTTCTGGCAGCGCCGCAGTTCGCGCGAGAATGTGGGCATCAACGCGCATACCCATATGCAGACCGATATCGTCTGCACTTATTATCCGCGCGTGGTGCTGGACGCCGATTGCCCCGAGACATCGCTCCACCGTGGTGCCGTGCGGTTTTACGATCCAGCCAATGTCGGCAAACGGCTCTGGCCCTGCAACAACCCGGACGCCTATGTCGGCGGCTGGTACGCCGTGGAGCCGAAGGCGGGGTCCATGATCGTCTTTGAGGGCCACGTGCCCCATGACAGCACCTATTTTAAGGGCGAGGAGCGGATGTGCATTCCGGTTCTGTGTTCGCTCACCCTTCCCAATTCTCACTGCAAAGCCGGGCTCGCAGAGATCCTGGCACATCAAGCAACAGGAGACCCGCATGGCGTATAAGGTTGGAACGACCATCGTGATTGATGACAGCGGTGCTGTGGATTGGTCGCGCATTGCCAATAAGCCCGCGATCGGATCTGGGACCATCACAGCGGTGACCATTACAAATGGTACACCTTCGGCTGGTGCGTCTGTGTCGGGCAGCGCAAGCAGTTATGCTGGCGCTTATGTGGGCAACTGCTACGTCGAAAGCCTCTCCGGCGGAGGGACGTCAGGTGCTGTGTCAGTCACGGCAAACCGCAAGACGTTCAACTGCAACTGCAATTGCAGGTGCTGAGGGTGGAGGTTCGCAACACATCGCTCGATCTATGGCCAACGCGCATCGCATTTTTTGAGGCTCCCGTCGACTGGGCCGTGAACCGGCAATTGGCTGATGAGGCGATTGCCGTTGCAGGGCTGGAGGACGGGGCCAACCCTTCCGCCGCCAAGCGCCGAGTCCGTGGTATTCTGGAGCGTAGCGAAGCGGGCCAAGCCCTGAAGGCGCATCTCTTTGCCTGTGCCAGATCCATGCTTGGTCCTTGGGCGCAATACCTTGATCCCGATCATTGCGAAGACCGCGCCCTCGTGATGCAGCCCGGCGCGTTCATCTCCACCCATAAAGACAGCCGCGAGGGCGATCTGACCTGCGTGCACTTCCTGACCGGTGGCGGTGCGGGGCAACCGATCAACAGCGTTGGTTCTCCGCGCTTTGTGATCGAGGATCCTTCGCGCTATTTTGACGAGGGTCGGCTGCCGTTTGAGGACCGCCACGGCTATTCGGTCAATCCAAGGCCGGGGCTCTCGGTCTTCTTTCCCTCTCATATCCCCCACAACCAGCATCCCCACTTGGGGAGCAAACCGCATGTGCAGGTCGTCGCAAACTTCCGCGTCACCTTGCCCAGCGATCTTGAAGAAAGGTTATTTGACTGATGTGGTTTGATCTGACCCTTGAGGCGCGTGACGGCAGCCGTCACACCATGCGCTACAACCCCCACACTTCTGAGGCTGAGGGGCTGCCGCTGTCGGTAGAGCCGGGCGTCTTCGCACCCGCGCCGCGGGTGGCGAAAGACAAGCCCCTTGGCAAGTCCCGCGCACCCCGTATTCTAAAAATCCAGCTGGGTCTGTCGTGCAACTACGCCTGCAGCTATTGCAATCAGGCATTCCAGATTGCGGATGCTACGGTCTCGAAACTGGTGGATGTTGAGCACTTTCTGGTCCAGCTCGACGGCTGGATAACCGATGCCCCGGAAAGTATTGAGCTTTGGGGTGGCGAGCCGTTTCTCTACTGGGCCAAGATCAGGCGGCTGATCCCCGCGCTGGCGGAGCGGTTCCCGGCGGCAGGGTTCTCCATTATCACCAACGGCTCGCTTTTGAGCCGCGAAAAGCTCGACTTCATCGCGGCCTATGACATTGCCATCACGATCTCACATGACGGGCCCGGCCAGCATCTGCGCGGGCCTGATCCGCTTGAGGATCCGCAGACGCGTCGCTGGATTGAGGCTTTGCTGGCCGAACGCCCGGACAAGACGTCCTTCAATGCGGTACTGACACGCACGCATCATGATCTCGGCGCGCTGAAGGCCTGGTTTGCCGACAAGGTTGGCCCGGATGTCTTTGTGGGTCTGGAAGGTGTGGTGAATGTCTATGATGCGGTGACCGCCATCGGGACGGGGCGTTTTGAGCCTGCGCAGTTGAACAGCCTCACGAGGTCAATCTTTGAGGCGCTGGTCGAGGATCCAAACGCCTTTGGCCTAGGCACACGCCTTGACGAGTTCTACGCCTCCATCCAGCGACGCCGCCCAATCGAAGCCCTTGGCCAGAAATGCGGGATGGACCGCGAAGACACAATCGCCGTCGATCTGCGCGGCAATGTCATGACCTGCCAGAACACCGGCGCCAAGGGCGCGCATAAAATTGGCCATGTAGAAGCGTTTAATGAAATTGCGCTGAACACTGCCACCCATTTTGCCTTCCGCCCCGAATGCATGGCCTGCCCAGTTGTCCAGCTCTGCAAAGGGTCCTGCATGTTCCTTGAGGGCGACTTTTTCGCACAGTCCTGCGCCAATGAGTTTGCGTTTAACTTCGGCGTCATGATGGCCGCGATTTGGCATCTGACGGGGATGGTGGTGGTTGGGGTGGAGGCTTCAAAGTCAGGGGAATGAAATCTGGTAACAGGTATTTGTGGCAAATCAGCTTTTAGCCAGTTGCCTATTCCACGGCATGTGGCCACCCTCTGGCGATATATCAATGACGCGCCATTATCTGTCCTTGTCGGGTTCCCGAATGATCACACTTGGCTCGTCATAAACCTGACTATCGTCCATGAATGTGAGCCGCATTCCCCATCCAGCGAAAGGTTTGATCCCGGGATATTCATCGAACCCCTCTCCGAGCGGGGCTCCGGTCGGTTTCGAAGCCCGCGATGGCCTTGTTCCGGGTCCGTGAGCGGCCTCGGTCGATGGTTGGCGGGGCCGTCGGCCCCCCGGGTTCGTTTTTGGCAGGTCCCGGAGGCGGGCAGTCGCCTCTTGCGCATGACGACGGGCCGCCCGCGGGCGTTTTCGGTTTCACAGGCTGGGCCGACGTCAGGCCGCTACGGATCGGCCCAATGCAGGGCCATGATCCCGGGCCAGAGCATCGACCAGAACGGTGCCGCAGCTGAGGACAGCGCCAGCGTCATCCTGCGCCCCGAGATCAGCAGCCGCGCACCGGCCCGGAGCACCCGCTCTCGCAGGCGGCGCAGGCTCCAGCCCGTCCCGGTCGCCTTCGCCATAACGCGGCGGGCGATATGCATGATCTGGTAAGCGAGACAGGCGACAAGCAGCCGGACCTCGTTGCAGGCGAAGGCATCCACGGCCGGTGTCTTCGACTTCAGCTTCTTGCCGCGCCAGTGCGACTTTGCCCGATTGGTGGAGGAGAGCGCCGGAGCCAGCACGTCCTTCAGTTCGCCCATGTGGCCTTCGGCCTTCCCGCGTTCGCGATAGTGGGCCAGCACCTCGTGGCGCAGTTTCGCCGTCCAGCCGAGCGAGGTGACCAGGAAGAAGCGGTCGAGCAGGAGATCGTCGGCGCGCTCCTTGACGACTAGGATCACGCGGCGCGGCTTGTCCCAGCTGTCGGCCTGATATCGCAATTCATAGAGCCAGCTCCGCGGTTCTGCCGGGCGGCGCCCCGGCGGACGCTTCATGCAGGGTTCCGCCAGCCGGTCCAGCACGGGATTGGCACGCAGACGCGAGACATAGTCGATCCCGCGTGCATCAAGGCCCGCCAGCAGCGCGGCCGAAGGGAAGCCCGCATCGATGCGCACCATGGCCACGTCGCAGAAGGTCTTCCGCGCCCGGTCCACGACGTCGAGGATCACATCGAGCGCGCCGTCTGCTGTGCCGACATTGCCGGGGCGCAGCCGGGCGTCGAGCATGTCGCCGGTTTCGGCAATCGAAGTGATCAGCGGATGGTAGATCCGTGCGTTGTAGTGCCCGTTCCACTCCGCCTTCGGCTGGTGGCCATGAACCTCAATGGGGGCACTGTCGACGTCGAGCGTCACGCATGGCAACTTCTTGCCGCGCCGCTCGGCCCTGATGCCACGGCCGGCAAGTTCCAGCACCGCCTCGCGCAGAACCTTGAGGTTGGCCGGCTCCGCCATCAGCGCGGTAAACCGCGACAACGTCGGTTGCGAGGCCAGTCCCGGCCCCCCGAGTGGGGTGAGCCCCGCCGCGGAACTCGCCGCCAACCGGAAGGCGGGATCTTGGCGCAGCGCGTCGGCATCGTCGTGGTCCCGCCAGCCCTGTGCCGACAGAAGCACGCAAGTGCGGATGAGCGAGGCGAGGTCGTGGGTGACGTCCACCTGGCTGCGCGGGTCTTTCAGGCGGGCGGTCATCCAGCCAAGGATCCCGCTGCGCTCGAGTATCTCTCTCAGCACAACCGCACCCGGATCGCCGGTCAGCCGATCTGTCCTGCTCTCGATCCGAAGCGAACGATTGAAACTGGGCGTGACCCGCTGTAAAGTTTCACCCATGCGTGCATCCGATGCTGCCGTCAGTTTGTGTCTAGAAGCTTGAATCTACAGCGTTTTCAGACGAACGCAACCAATCCTACCGATTTCCGTGAATAAGCCGGGTTGATCAAAGACAAGAAGGCGTCCGCGTCCAATTCTTTATCGTCGACATAGACGACCAAGTTGCCATCTTCGTCATCGGACAAATGGCATCGCAGCACTTGTCCCCGTACAGACCACTGCTGAAAATCCTCGAGCCATTCGATTTGCGGCCGCCCTCTTGGGATTTCCACTGGCCGATTGGCTGGGTCCGCGACACTTGCGTCTTGCGCGGCGATTATTTCATTGAAAACCTCAAGGACCTCAGGCTATCGGGAAATCTAGAGGTGGCATGACCACCAAAATTCTGGCTTTGACGGACGCGCTTGGCAACCTTGTCGACTTCAGATTGATGCCCGGACAAGCCCATGATCTGGTCAGGACCCGTGAGTTGCTGGCGGATGTTTGCTGCCAAAGCCTATTGGCGGATAAAGCTTTTGATGCAGACTGGTTGCGAGATTTTTTGGCTGAGCGCAACATTGAGGCCGTCATTCCACCCAAATCCAACCGCAAAAATCCGGCGTCATGTGATATGGAGGTCTACAAGTGGAGACATCTTGTCGAAAACTTCTTTCAGAAACTAAAGGAATTCAAGCGGATAGCCATGCGGGCGTGCAAAAGCGACGCAAGTTTTGAAGCAATGATCCACATCGGAGCAACGGTCATTCGCACGCGATGAATGTCAACAGGCCCTAGCGTTTTGGCAACTTTCTTGCGCCTACGATGCTGAAAACTGGAGACATCGATGGCAAAAATTTCGTATACACCGCTCGCAGCTAAAGAACTTGACGGGGACGACAAGCGAGAGGCACGCGTGCATCTCCATAGGTGTTCCATCCCGCACGGTTGCAGCGATCAATGCGCAAGGCGGTGACTGGTGTTTGGCGCTAAAGGCCAACCAGGACTCGCTTCTGTCCGATGACAGCCAGACGGTGGACCACCTGCTGATGCAGGGCAATACCGGGTCCGGCGTGTGGGCGGACGCGGCTTATCGATCTGAGGAGATGGAGGCCAAGCTGCGCGACCGCAAGCTGAAAAGCCACATCCACCGTAAAGGCAAGCGCGGCAAGCCGCTGACTGAACAGGCCAAGGGCAGTAACCGGACCAAGTCCACTGTGCGGGTCCGGGTCGAGCATATTTTTGGCGCGCAAGCCAACGACATGGGCGGCACCCTCGTGCGCACGATCGGTCTGGTTCGGGCCAAGGCCAAAATCGGGATGAAGAATCTCACCTACAACATGCGCCGTCTCGCCCAACTGGGCCGCATCAGCCCACACCCAGCCTGAAACACGGCCGGCCAAGGACGCAGATCGTCCTGCGCATCGCGAAAAATGGCCCTGAACCGAAGGTCCGAGAAGCGAAATGCGCAGCACATCATCAAACCCAAGGCAACACTCGGTCTGCTGAAGGTCGCTGACGCGCCTCAGGCGAAACCTGCTATGCCGTTGCCACGAAAACAGTCAAAAATCGAGGTGCCCCTAAGCCCAGATCACCAACTCAGGAAGACGGCCCACGCCGAAGGCTTACCCTATAGTTCCGGTCAGTGTCGATCTTCCTCACTAAATGACGATTATCCGTGATGCAGAATCATGCAGATGGGTGGTAGTGATAAAAACCAGTTATTAAGTCTGGTCCTCAACGCCAGTAATAATACTGGACATCAACAATGGAGATACTATCATGGCCGTCAACAAAATGAATTCGTCCAGCAGCCTCGCCGAAGTAGTTGATCGGATTCTCGACAAGGGGGTAGTGATCGACGCATGGGTGCGCGTTTCTCTGGTGGGTATCGAATTGATTGCTGTTGAAGCGCGTGTGGTTATCGCGGGCGTCGACACCTACCTGAAGTACGCCGAAGCGGTCGGCCTTACCGCCGCCGCGTAGACAGCGCAAGACGTATGAGCATGGAATCCTGTGGCTTCAATGCCACAGGTTTCTGTTCTTATTAATTACTCACCAATTTTTGGCGGGAAGGTTCAAGATGACACTAACTACAGAAATGTCGCGAATAACCCTTGCTATGGGGAATTCGCTCAAGCAAAGGACGCACGAAATTGACGAAATGAAGCATGTGCTTCAGCGTCAGATCAGTGGTGGGCGCGCCTCGGCACAGCTTGCCTCGTCTAAGCTCAATGACTCGATCTTGCGTGATCTGAAGAATATCTCGCGGAATGTTTTTGCAACCCGCAGTTCAGCTTCCGGTTTGATCAAGCGCTACAAAGCTGCACGCCAGGCCAGTACAAAGTTGCTCAAGGCTAAGCTGGCGTCTGATAGAACTGGTTTGACCGCCATGATGGAAAAGGTCATGCAAGGCTTGAAGTTGGACCGCGTCGGCGCCGGGCGGGTTTTTCGCGACTATGCCGCTAGTCGACAGTCGAAGGTAAAGCCAAGTGCCACGATTTTCACCCGGGCACCTGTCATTTCTCCTGCGGTTGAGGCAGGGAAGACTGTTTCAGTTTCCGCTCAGGTTGTAACGACTCCGGCAATGGGCAGCACTCCTCAGAAATAGATTCGGCGAAGGGAATTGCCGCACCCGGCACTTTCCGAGACTTGAGCCAAGTAGTTGCACAGCGGCGACTTGGCTCAATTTTTGGTGGTTTGTAAAGTGCGGAGAGGGTTGCGGTTGGTGTCCTTTGGTAATTTATAAGCAGTTGATCTGCTAGACGAACTGGGAGGAAAATATGGCACATCGCTCGGGTTCTGACGGTCGCAGGGTCGATGGATTGGATCAACAGCCTTCAAGGTGCCTTGGTGACCGCATCATAAGATCGGCAGGCCGTAACAGCGGAAGCATAGAGATCACGCTGCCGGTCAGACTGATGGTACTTCAAGGGGTCATGTGTCGGATCGAATTAAGAGATGGAATTGCCGTCGAGGTGGTTCTTCACCCTGATTTCAATGCCCTTCTGCCGGTTTTCGATGCGGCCTGGAGCTTGCTGGCGCAATCGCTGAAGACAGTTGATGATATCGGCGAGTTTTGGGAGGGTGACTACGTCTTGGGGCTCTTTCCGGAAACGCAGCAAAGCGACCGACCGATCCTAGCCTATGCCGACGCCTTGGCCGTCCAGTGCTCTTATAACGGCGATGATCAAGGAAAACCCGGTACGATCAGGCCGGTTCTGGAGGCCTTCTCCAGGATCATCGAGAGTCTGGCAACGGTGGTCGGACTGCGGCTTGGACTGTCGGCGCAGACGGCTGCGATGTTCGGTAACCAACTCGCCTTTGCCGCAAGCGGCGTGGCAACGGGAATAATCGATGCATTTGCACGTGGTTCGATTCTGGACGCCTCTGCAGAGGTTGGATGGTGCCGGGACCGCCCCTGGGCCGAGGAAACTTGGATTACGGCGCAGCCAAGGATAGAAAGTATTCTTGACCGATGCGTAGCTTGGGACAAGGAGCCGGGTCTGTTCGCCGCGCAAAGGCAGCTTTGGTATCAGGCCCGCCGGCTCGAAACGCGCCATTCGGCGCAAGTGTAATGGGAAATGCAAAGCCACGCTTTGCGAAGGAGAGGTAGATGAACAGTATCTTGAGAGGCAGCAATCCGGATGGCCCCGGCAGTTTCACGACGCTGATGCCGGAGGCCCGCAAGGATTTTGTGCAGACCGACAGCGTCAAGTCCGTGACGCGACGTGCATTGGCCTATATTAATGCCGGTTATTCGGTGCACTTCCGCGGCCCTGCCGGGACCGGAAAGACCACGCTGGCAATGCACACCGCAGCACTTCTTGGCCGTCCGGTGGTGATGATTGCTGGCGACGAAGAGATGGTAACATCAAACCTCGTCGGAGCGGAAAGCGGCTACAATTATCGCAAGATCGTGGACAATTTTATCCACACAGTCAGCAAGGTCGAGGAAAGCTCGAACAAAACCTGGAATGACCACCGGCTCACGACAGCGTGTCGCGAAGGCTATACCCTGATCTATGATGAATTCACGCGGTCGCGGGCTGAAGCAAACAACGTCCTGCTGAGTGTGCTGGAAGAAGGCATCCTGGTCCTGCCGGCCCAGAACCGGGGGGAGCCCTATATTAGGGTGCATCCCGATTTTCGGGTGATATTCACTAGCAACCCCCAGGAATATGCCGGAGTGCACGACGCCCAAGATGCGCTCAGCGACCGCATCGTGACCATCGACATTGGCGCGGCTGACCGCGAGCTTGAGATTTCCATCGCCGCGGCCCGCTCTGGTCTCGACGTGGCCACTGCGACGCCGATTGTCGATATGGTGCGCGCCTTCCGGGATACTGGCGAATATGACCAGACCCCGACGCTTCGGACCTGCATCGTGATCTGCCGCATGGTGGTAAACGAGAAAATCAGCCCGACGATCGACGATCCCTATTTCGTCCAGATATGCCTTGACGTGCTTGGGTCTAAGTCGACGTTTAGCGGCAAGGATCACGAAAAGCGCGCCCAACAGCAAAAATTGCTGCTGGGTATCTTCAAACACCATTGTTCGCCAGCAATTGACCGAAAGTCATCGGGGGTCGGTGCCTTTGCGAGTTCCGGGCCAAGGCCGGTTTCAGCGGGAGATCCGTCATGAAAAGCACTGCAGAGCAGGGCCTGAAAGGACTTCGCGATATCGGCACAGTGCGGACGGTTGTCCAAAGACAGCAGAAACTTGAACGCTCGCATATGATTGGACGGTTCGCGCGCCTTGATGCCGAGCGCGCACGAATGGAACGCGAGCTTGTCATGTGGTCAACCCGGACAACAGCGACCGAGGCTAAATTGGCTGCTGTCATCGAACAAATCGATGCCATAAGGCCCCTGCTGCTTGGCGAACCCGTGCCGGTAAAATCGCGGCCCCGTGGGCAAGGTCATGCTCCGGCCTCATCCGAAGTTCTGGGTTCAAATACGCCGCGGCACCTTTCGGTGCCACTCAATTACTAGAACCAAGACACCGAAATGCCAGTAGGTTGCCGTGCAGCCAGAAGAGGTGAACCGTGAAGAAGAAAACCACTGAAAAGCCGGACTCGTCCGGTGATGCACCGGAAATGGAACTCGGCGGGTTGTTCCGCGGCCTTGGTGATTTTGTCAATCTGCTCGGCAAACTTGCTGAAACCGGCGAGAAACTCACGGAACGCGAAGGCGAATTCCGGGTCAAGGGACTTGGTGACAATGCACGCGGCGTCTACGGATTCAGCATTCGCAGCGGCGTTGGCGGTGGAAAGCCGCGTGTCCAACCCTTCGGCAATATGCGGACCAGCGAAGCGGGGCTTGTCGTTGACGAGGTCAGAGAGCCGCTGGTCGACATTTTTGATGAAGACAGCGAGATCGTGATCACAGCAGAGCTTCCCGGTGTGCTGGAAAGCGAGATCCGGACCAGTGTCGAGGGTGATGTGGTGACGATTGAAACTAAAGGCGAGCGGCACTACGCCAAGGAAATCCTGCTGCCGGAAGCCGTGTCCGCGAAAAGCCTCAGACAGTCCTACAACAATGGCGTGCTGGAGATCCGGGTCAAGAAGGCAACACAAGAAACCGGAGGCGATGCTAATGGCGACGGAAAACACGGCAAATAGCAAATACCTCTACGCCATCATAAACTGCCGCACGCCCATGGAATTCAAGGCACGCGGGATCGGTGAACGCGGTGACGTGGTCCACACGATAAACCACGGCGGGCTGGCGGCGGTGGTCAGCGATTCACCGGTGATGGAATACGATCAAAGTCGGCGCAACATGATGGCACATACCGCCGTTCTTGAAGAGGTCATGGAGAGTTTTACTCTGCTTCCAGTCCGCTTTAATACGGTCGCGCCCGAGGCCGCCGCGATCGAAGAACGTCTTCTGGTGCCTCGCCATGACGAATTTGCGCAATTGCTTGGGCAGATCGAGGGACGTGTCGAATTGGGTATTAAGGCATTCTGGCACGATGGAATCATATTTGGCGAAGTGTTGCGCGAAAACGATTCTATCCGCAAGATGCGCGATGCCTTGGAAGGCCAGTCACTTGATGGCAGTTATTACGAACGCATTCAATTAGGCGAAGCAATTGAAAAGGCACTGACGCAAAAGCGGTTGCACGATGAACAAATGATCCTTTCGCGGATCAAGCCGCATGTCCGCAAATCCCGCAGCAACAAGACCATTGGGGAGCGCATGGTTCTGAATGGCGCATTCTTGGTCGACGCCGCCAAAGAACCCGATGTCGATGCGGCGGTGCAATTGCTCGACCGGGATTTTGGCGATCGTCTTATGTTCAAGTATGTGGGCCCGGTGCCGCCCTACAATTTTGTCAACATCGTCGTCAATTGGGGAGCCGAGAAAGCAGCATGAGTATTATTCTGAACACACTTCTGGCGCCGTTGATTGGCCCGATGAAGGGTCTTCTCTGGGTGGCGGAGCAGATAAAAGATCAGGCCGATGCCGAGATCTATGACGACAGCAAGATCCTTGTCGAGCTTTCTGAACTGGAGCTGCGCCTCGATCTTGGCCAGATCGAACTCGAGGACTTCGAGGCGCAGGAGGACGTTTTATTGCAAAGACTTCAAAAGGTACGAGAGGCAAAGAAAAATGACAACGTCTAACACGATATCCAGCCCTGCCACGGGCCCGAAAAAACCCTTGCCCCCCCTGGAATTGTCGGCAGAAAAAAGATACGCCGCGCCGCGCCTCGTTGACATCATCGAAGGCGCAAAACTGCAATTCGGGGTCATGATCAACTATCCGATCGACAGTGTGACCGGCGTCAAGAAGGTCGAGGACGGTTGGCACCTCTTGGTGACCCTGATCGAACTCAGCCGGATTCCGTCTGGATCGGATGTGCTTGCGGAATATGCGCTAAGCCTCGATCAGGCGGGAGAGATCGTCAGTTACAAACAAGTTCGGCGGTTCCTTCGAAATCAGGTCGGCATGGATGATGGCGAGTGACCGCTAACGACGGCGCAAGAAAAGTAGGGTGGGTTTGATGAACGACGGACAAATGCAGCACTCGCTGAACGCCACAAATCTGGCGGATATTCTTGAGCGGGTTCTCGACAAGGGCATTGTCATCGCCGGCGATGTGACTATTTCTCTGGTCGGTGTGGAGCTGCTGAATATCAGGCTGCGTTTGCTGATTGCATCAGTCGACAAGGCGATGGAAATGGGCATCAACTGGTGGGCGCATGACCCCTATCTTTCGGTCGGAGCGCAGGCCCCGACAGTCGCCGACCTGGCCATGCTGGAGCGGATGGATCGCCTGGAGGCCGCGCTGGCAACGGCCCTAGCGGCGAACCCCGCCGCTTCTGTGACCGCGCATGACAAGGAACTCAATGCGCGGGGGACCCACAAATGACGGCAGCGGCCGAAATGAACACCACCGGCAACGCTGGCCTTTACGTCTGTGCCATCGTGGCGGCACCGGAATCTTCCGTTGCATTGCGGCAATGCGTGACCGATGCGCCGGGCGATATCCGACTGATCGGGCAGGGCGGATTTTCCGCCGTCGTCATGGTGCCTACGGCGGATGCCATTGTCAGCCGGGATCGGCAGGAACTGGTAAGGCAACTGCTGATCCATCAACAGCTTGTCGAAAGTTTCATGGCTGTTGCACCCGTCCTACCAGTGAAATTCGCGACACTAGCACCGGATCGCGAAAGTGTGGAGCTAGGTCTTAAACGGGGGCGCGCGCAGTTTGTCGCCGCCTTTGACAGCCTGTCTGGCAAGACCCAATTCGAGATCATCGTGACTTGGGATGTGGCTGCTGTGTTCGCGGAAATTGCGAATGAACCTTCGGTTGCGGCGCTGAAGGCAGAGCTTGCCGCCACGGCGGGTGGTGCCGGCCCCGAAGGCTGGGAGCCGTTGGGGCGGCTGGTGAAGGCAACCCTCGATCAGCGCCGGGCCGAAACTGGCAAAGTGCTGCTCGACGCGCTGTCGCAGGTTGGCGTTGACAGTGTCGTCAACCCAATTTTGGACGACAGCATGATCCTAAACTTGGCTTTGCTGGTTGCGTCCGACAAGGCTGATTTGCTTGATCAATGCCTTGAAGATCTCGACACTGCCTTTCACGGGGCGCTCAGCTTTCGCTGCGTCGGCCCTTTGCCGCCGCACAGTTTCGCGACGGTCGAGATCACTTTCCTCGAACCGGCCAGGATCAAGCATGCATGCAGTCTTCTGGAGCTCGACTCTCCCCGTAGTTCGGATGAAGTTAGATATGCCTATCATCGCCTTGCCCGGCTGGCGCATCCGGATGCCACCACCGATCAGTACGAAGGCGCGGGCATCCCTGTACTGAAGGATGCCTACAGGACGCTGTTGTCCTTCGTCGATGCGGGGGGGCCAGTCGTGGTTTCGGTGCAGCGGCAGGAAGCGGCTACACATGCGGGATAGAAAGGACCCCTGATGACCGCAACATCCATCGTCTATGTCTACGGTGTTCTGGCCACCGGGTCGGATATTGCGTTTAACCCACCGCTGGGCGACCTTGCCGGTATTGCCGAGCGCGGCCCGTTGCGCGTGCTCCCGCTTGGCGACATCGCCGCGCTGGTGTGCGATCTGGCGTTGCCGGAGGGCTGCGATCTTGAAACCATTATGGAAGACAGTCAAGCGGCGCAGCGGCTGATCCTCGATCACCATTTGGTACTGACGAGCGTGGTCGACAGGCACACGATTTTGCCGCTCCGGTTCGGTTCGGTGTTCACCGGCGATGCCGGCGTCATCGCAGCGCTGGACGCGCGCGCCTCCGCATTTCAGCAGTCGCTTTGCCGGATCGAGGGCGCGCTGGAATGGAGTGTGAAGGCCTTCTGCGACCGTGAGCTGCTGGGCCAGCGCCTGGCCGGGACGGTTGCGGCGATCCGGGCACTGGAAAGCGAAATCGCCGACAAGGGCGAGGGCCGCGCCTTCTTCCTACGCCGGCGGCTGGAACGCCTGACCCTTGATGAGGTCGAGAACATGCTCAATCAGTGCCTTGCCGAAACGCAGGAACGCCTGAAACTCCATGTGCTTGAGGGAGCTTCGATCAAGCTGCAACCGCCCGCCGTACATGGGCACGCGCATGACATGGTCGCCAACAGGTCCTATCTGGTAGCCCGGTGTGCCGAAGGCGCGTTCCTGCAAGCGATTGATGCGTTGCGCGCCGCCCATGCGCCATTTGGTCTTGGATACCAGACCAATGGCCCCTGGCCCGCCTACAGTTTTTCCGACCAGCAGTTTGGGGGTAGCGCAAATGGCTAAGGCCAAGGGAGGACAGGATCTGGCGCTGGCAGATTTGCTGGACCGGGCGCTAAGCACTGGGGTCGTCATTTGCGGCGAGGCGACCATCTCGCTGGCTGGTGTCGATCTAGTCTATGTTGGGTTAAAGGTTCTCGTTGGATCAGTGGATGCTGTGCAGCGGATGACGGATGCCAGCTTGGCTGCCCAGCCTGTGGACGGGGGCAAACGGCCATGACACGGCTCTATATCTACGGGATTGTCGGGGCGACCAGCTTTGCTGACCCGCTGCCCGCAGGGCATGAGGAAGCCCCGGTGTTTGCGCTTGTCAGTGATGAACTTGCCGTTGCGGTCAGTTGCCTGGAACGAGCGACGGTCGAAGTTTCGGGTGCGAATGTCTGGCGGCACGAGAAGGTTTTAAGCGCGCTGATGGCACGCCATGCGGTGCTTCCGGTGCGCTTCGGGACAATCGCCGCCGGTGCTGCGGAGCTTCTTGAAGACATCGGGAAGCGTCGAGGTCAGTTGCTGAAGGATCTTGCAAGGCTCGAAGGCAAAGTGGAAATCGCCCTTCGCATATTGGCAAAGCATCCGGAAACAACCGCGCCGCAAGCCGACGCAGCCATCACTCTCGGCACCGCATACTTGTTGGCCAGGAGGCAAAGCCTCTGCGGCACGGATGCAACGCGGCTCTCGGTGCAAGAGGTCAGTCGTGCGATCCGCGCCGGGCTTGATCCGCTTCTGGCAGAGTCTGTCTGGCCAACAGACGAGCCGCAGGTGCTTCCGATTCGAGTATCCTGTCTGGTCAAGCGCGGCGACTTGGCACGTTTTTTGCAAACCGTGGATGATATTGCCGCGTGCAATTCGGATACCCGTGTGACCTGCACCGGACCATGGGCGCCCTACTCCTTTGTCGGGCAATCCGGGGTGGCGGGCGAGCCATGAAAGCGGCAACCGACATGAAATTTGATACACTTGAAAAGGTCTTGGCCGACTTTGGGGCGCAGCCGGGTTCGAATGACCCTTCCGATCAGACTCCACGCGCAACGCTGCCGCCGCGTCTTTCGACCGATCCCGAGACAGCAGCCGACGATCTGGTAAAACTCGTATTGGCCGTCATCGACACGGTTCGGCAATTGATGGAACGGCAAGCCATCCGCCGGGTTGAAAGCGGTGTTCTGTCCGACGCGGAAATCGAACGGCTTGGCCTAACATTGATGCGTCTTGAAGCACGCATGGTAGAACTGAAAGCTCATTTCGGTCTGGCTGATGAAGATCTTGGTCTTCATTTTGGCAGTGTCCAAGACCTCAAGGATATCCTGAATGATGAAGGATAACCGCTACATGGTGCAAGTTGCGGCCTGAATGCGCGTCGTTTTAAAATCTGCCGCTAAAATGGCTCTGGAGGTTATATATCATGAGTGGCGAACAAATCCGGGACAAGAATGAACCGAAAGTTCAGGCGGACGGCAGCGTCGAACTGCGGGTCGCAGAGGCCCTCCAGAAAGACGTTGGCCGGGGAATTGCGCGTATTGATCCTGACGACATGGCCAAAATGGGCATGAAGCCGGGAGATGTGATCCGAATTACGGGAAAGAAGGAAAGCGTTGCCAAGGTCTTGCCGAGTTTTCCCGAGGATCGCGGCAAGAACAACGTGCAGATAGATGGTCTGGTCCGCGATAACGTGGGCACCGCTCTGGGCGAAAAGCTGCATCTTCAGCGGACAAACTGGAAACTCGCCGTGAAACTGGAGCTGCTTCCGATAGGGACGCCACGGGCCGGCGCGAGCGGGCTTCACAACCGCCATGTTGGCCGACTGCTTGAGGGGTTGGCGCTTGTCGAAGGTGATCGCGTCCGCACGACATCAATCGGCTCGCGCAGTCGGGATTTCATTGTATCGCGGGCGGTTCCGAAAGGAGCCGTGGTGATCCAATCCTCGACCGAAATCGAAATCAGCCGCAAGGCAAGCGATGCAACTTCGGGCCAGCGCATTGCCTATGAGGATATCGGCGGGCTGAAGCGGGAACTCGGCTCCATTCGCGAGATGATCGAGCTTCCCCTGCGGTATCCGGAACTTTTCGAACAGCTTGGTATTGATGCGCCAAAGGGCGTCCTCATGTTCGGCCCGCCGGGCTGCGGCAAGACGCTCATTGCGCGGGCTGTGGCGAATGAGACGGACGCGAAGTTTTTCACCCTCAGCGGCCCCGAGATCATGCACAAACACTATGGTGAGAGCGAGGCTCATCTGCGAAAAGTCTTTGAGGAGGCATCGCGGTCGCCAAGCATCATCTTCTTTGATGAAATCGACGCCATAGCCCCGAAGCGTAGCGCCTTGAGCGGGGAGCAGCAAGTCGAACGGCGTGTTGTTTCGCAACTGTTGACCCTAATGGACGGGCTGGATTCCAGAGGACAGGTGATTGTTATCGGGGCGACCAATATGCCGGATTCCATTGATCCGGCCCTGCGGCGCCCGGGAAGGTTTGACCGCGAAATCGTTATTGGCGTTCCCGATCGGCCGGGTCGGCTTGAAATCCTGAACATCCATACCCGTGGTATGCCGTTGGCTGATAGCGTTGATCTGGATCGCTTGGCACAAATTACGCATGGGTTTGTCGGCGCCGACCTGCAGTCGCTTGCGCGGGAGGCCGCGATGGCGCGATTGCGACAAGTCTTTCTGAACGCCGATTTCGACATGGATCAGGTTCCAGACGATGTTCTAGAAGGTCTCACGATTGGCATGGATGATTTTAAGCAGGCACTTGCCGTCGTCGAGCCATCGGCAATCCGCGAGTTGTTTACCGAGATCCCGGACGTGAAATGGAGCGACGTCGGCGGCTTGAACGACATCAAACAACTGCTTGACGAGACCATACAATGGCCTTTGCGGCATCAGGATCTGTTCAAGAAGGCTGGCATATCACCGCCCAAGGGTATTCTGCTTTGCGGGCCGCCCGGCGTAGGCAAGACCATGCTCGCAAAGGCGCTGGCGACCGAAAGCGGGATTAACTTCATATCGGTCAAAGGCCCCGCACTGATGAGCAAATGGGTGGGTGAGACCGAACGCGCTGTAAGAGATATCTTCCACAAGGCGAAACTGGCTTCACCCTGCATCATATTCCTGGATGAAATTGACAGTATCGCGCCGCGCCGGGGCGGCGGAGAAGCATCAGCCGTGACCGACCGGGTGATCGCGCAACTGCTGACCGAAATGGATGGGATTGAAGAGCTGAATGGCGTTCTTGTTCTGGCGGCCACCAATCGCAAGGATCTTGTCGATCCCGCCTTGCTCAGGGCGGGCCGTTTTGACTTCGTCCTCGAACTGCCGCTTCCCGATGCCGACGCCAGAAAGCAGATATTTGGCGTGCACACGCAGGACAAGCCGCTTGCCGACGATGTCCGGATAGACATTCTCGCAGGGGAGGCAAGCAACGGCTGGAATGGCGCGGATATCGAGTTTGCGTGTCGGAGGGCCGGAACATTGGCAATTCGGGACTATCTTGCCCTGCATCCCTCGCCGCCGCCCAACCTGGACACGTTCAGGATCTGGCAGAAACATTTTGACGAGGCAGTTCAGGCGGTCAGGCAGAAAGAATAGCGATCTACCCGCTCCCGGCCCAAGCGGAAACAGACCGTGCTGGGCAAAAATAACAAGTCGCGGAACATACCAAGCCGAAAAGTCGGGAGGCTGACCAATCAGTTTCCCGAGACAAATTCTTCTAACGACACAACTTCAATCGTGGTGGGAAGCTTTGCGGTTGCATTGTGTAACGCGCCCAGGAACAGAAGCCCAATTTCTCCGGGTTGCAACGTTTCATCTATGCGCCTGGCGATGAAGCAATCTCGCTCATCCAGCAGCTTGTTCATAACCGATTCCGTTTCAAAAGATGCGGCATTTGCCGCGCGCTTTGGATCGGACGCGCCAGTTTTCAACATCTCACGTTCCTTAAGCATCAGTCTGAGGTCTTCGGTTCCTTCCAGATTGGCGCCCAGATCCATCAATCTGGCGAGAATCTGGTAATTCACCCCGCCCGCCGGGCTTTCTGCCAGATCCCGGGCGATTCTTGCTTCGAAAGCGCAAACCGGAAGCCCATCCTGGTAAATGCGCATCCGGTGAAAATCGACGTGAAGGGCCGAAACGGCCGCATCAATGTCAGCCCAGAACTGTTTGATAACCGCGCGACTTTTTTCCCAGGCTTGAAGCCCCTTTTGCCGAATATAAGCCTGCCGCACGTTATCGGATAAGGACCCCATGTCTGCTTCACTGTGCACGATGGGAATATGGATCAGCGTTCTTGATTGGGTCACTTGCGCATCTCCTACGTCACCATCTGCCGGATGTTAATCATGCCTTGGCTCTCTTGGGATAGCAAGCCATGCCCAATCGGCATGCAAGCATTCCCCCGGTTCAATCCGCCGACAAACGGGTCGCCCAGCTGTGCAACATGACCAAATCCGCGCCCCAACCCACAGCACGACTGGCCCTTGCGGGAAACACCGAAGCCACGCACGCGCCGCGCACTGGAAAAGACATCGCGCCGGAAGACGCCAAGCAGCGACGCGGTTATTCAGGGATGGGACAGATACCGGTCAATGATGCTGTTCAAATCGTTCATGAAGACGGGCTTGCTTATGAAATCGTCCATGCCGACCGCCTTACTGGAAACCCTGTCCTCCTCGAACGCCCCTGCGGTCAGGGCGATGATGGGCAGGCGCCTGCTTCTTCTTCGCCGCTCCCATAACCGAAAACGCTGCGTGGCGGAAAATCCGTCCATCACCGGCATCCGACAATCCATGAACACGATGTCGGCATTAAACTCGCCATTGGTTAGCATGTCCAGCGCGACTTGACCATTTTCGGCAATCACGATCTCCAACCCAAGGTGGGTCAGCATGGCTTCTATCACTCTGCGGCTCAACATATCGTCCTCCACCACCAGCGCCAGCCCTCTCTTGGCGCCCAGGTAAGCCCCAAGTGGCTGGGGTGTCTCGATCGCCGGCGCCAATGCGCTGGAAATGACCTGCTCGGCCTCGATGAGAAACCAGAACCGCGCCCCCCTGCCCGGAGCGCTGTCAACGCCGACCGAGCCATTCATCAACTCGGCCAGTTGCCGCACGATGGACAAGCCAAGACCGGCACCGCGTGGCTCGGCGGGCAGATTGCCGATGTACTGGGAAAACGGTTGAAAGAGTTTCGTGAGATCCTCGCGTAAAATTCCGGCACCGGTGTCACGCACGCTGAATTCAAGCGTTGCCAGATTGTCGACCCGCGAAAGTTCCGAAATCGAAACCTCGATCGTGCCGAAATCTGTGAACTTGATCGCATTGTCGACCAAATTTGTCAGCATCTGCCGCAATCTGACGGTATCTGCCATGTAACGGCGATCAGTCGGGCCATTCCAGATTGTTTCGAGCCGCAACTTCTTTGCTGCGGCCGCGACCGAAAACAGGTAAACGACTTCGCCGGCCAATGCCCATGGCGAAAATTCGGAATACACCAAGTCCATCCGCCCGGCCTCGATTTTGGACAAGTACAGAATATCGTCGAGCAGGCGCGACAGAACCGTGCCTGCATCAAGAACAGCTCCGGCGTATTCAATCCGAGAGGCGTGGGGTAGCTTGGGCGTCATCAGCATTTGCGCCATGCCCATGACGCCATTCAACGGCGTGCGAATTTCATGCGACATCATTGCCAGGAAACGGCTTTTTGCTGTGTTTGCCACCTCTGCAGCAATTTTGGCCGCACTCAGCGATGTTTCGACATCGATACGGTTGGTGATGTTGACGCCAAAAGAAACATGGTGATCAATCGCTCCATCCGGGCGAATGATCGGCGTAATGACGGTGTCCACCCAGTAGTTCGATCCATCCTTTGCCCGGTTGCATAATTGGCCGGTCCAGGTCGTGCCTCTCGTAATTTCGCCCCATAAATTTTTGAAGAACTCATCGGTATGCCTGCTGGATCTGATCTGCCTGTGATTTTGGCCGACGAGTTCATCCAAAGAATATCCGGATGTTTTGCAGAACTTTCCGTTGGCATATTCGATGACACCATCAGTGTCCATTATGGAAATAGCAATGCTCGCGTTCAAGGCGCTTTCAAAGGCCGCTGTGTCCAGAATGGCGCGCATCATATGGCCTGAAGTCAATGAATCGGAATGCATGATGCCGCCATATGGGCAACGACACCGCAGGCGCGATTGCCTCTCCGCACGATCAGCCCGGGTGCAGTGCGCGCAGCACTGGCCAGGACCACCATCCTGGCACGCGGACCCCGAGCTCCATCCGTCCTGAAACCGCAAGACGCCCGGATCGGATCAAATCGCAATGGCCTTCTCCCAACTTAACGCGGGGCAGAGCCCCTTGCAGTTCATCGGCGATACGTTTTGCATGGAGCAGACCTTGCACGCAAGCAATGCGGCTGTGAGTGTCGGGTAGCCGAGTTTTCTCAGGACTTGCGTTCGGCACCGCTCAACAGTCTTGACACTCTTACCGAAGGTATGCGCGATTTCCTTGTTTCCATTGTTGCAAAGCAACTGGTCCAGAATGGCACTCTCGAATGTCGTCAATGTCGCAAGACGCTGCCGGATGGAATCGCACTCATCCCGCAGCTTAATTGCGCCCGCGTCCTGCACGCATAATTTTTCGACCATCTCAATGAACTCGTTGTCGTTCAGCGGTTTTTCAAACACCATCGAAGCGCCGGCGTGTATGGCGGCGACGGCAATTTTTACACTCGCAAAGGCGCTGACAAGCACGATCGGAATTGTAGACATGGACCGCAGTCGTACCAGAGCCTGCATTCCCGATAACGTCGGCAGGCGATAATCGAGAATTACACAACCCGGGCGTTCCAGATCGGTCACCGCAAAAATGGCCAGTGGATCGGCGAACTGGTCCACAGTGAAGCCGACCGAGGCGACGAGCCCCGCCAAGGATTTTCTGAATCCGGTGTCGTCGTCAACGATGTAAATGTGTCCTGTCACGGAATGTCACCATCAAAAATTGGAAAGAGAATATTGAAACTTGCACCCTCAGATTGCGGAACGGAGATGATTGACCCCCCGTACCCATTTAAAATATCGCGCGCAATGGCAAGGCCCAGCCCAAGATGCCCAGGTTTGCTGGTTGCGAACGCCGAGAACAGGGTCGGCTTGATGTCTTGCCGGATACCTGGGCCGGTGTCCGCGATGGTGAGGTCGATCAAGTCATCTTCCACTTGCATGCGGATCGTTATGACCCGGAGGCCGGTCCAAGGATATTCCAGCGCTTCAACACTGTTGATCAACAGACAGAATAGGGCATAAGTCAGCACCGCGGGGCTGCCCCGCACTTTCGCAGCCGTTTCCGGGTATTCAGCTTCAAGTCGGATTTGGGCGGATTGCCTGGCGCTCAAACATGTTTCTATTTGCTTGAGGGCGGTACGGACGATCATCCGGAAATCGTCAATCTTGACCGCGTCATCAACGTTTCCGATAACGGATCGCATTGTTGCTATTACATCAGCAGTGCGCTTGACCTCGGTCTGGATGGCTTCGGTAATTTCGATCAATTCAATTGCATGAGCATCCGACGCCACCACCCGACGCAAAATGGTGCCAGCATAATTCCCGATTGCGCCAAGCGACTGGTTCATCTCATGGGAAAGATGAGACGCGGCACTAAGCATGGCAAGGTGCAGTTTGGCGGAGCACTCCATATCCCGCCTAATCACTTGCGCTGAGGATGTTCGCCCAAATTTTGCCCCCCTAAACCGCATGTACAACTCCGTTACCCGACATTCCCCAAGTAGCCTGCGGTCTGACGTCAAGATCGCCTGATTTTGCCCTTTGAGCAAGCGTTTTTCTCCTGAGCGGTGTCTGTGGGCGCGCAAACGCTTTGATCTGGCCGGATCGGGCCGCGAACCCGCATCTTCCTAGCCTGGCGGCGACGTTTTTCAGCGATTGAGACAGACCTGTCGAGCCGGTTTCGAGCAGTTGGAGCCGGGATCGCGGTCACGCGCATAGCGGTGGCGCTCGAAGGCGGTGGATCGCGGCGAGGATGGCGCGCACCATTGGGCCTGTGACGGCCACCTCGGCCAGCTGGAAGGTGATGGCGCGGGCGTGACGCACGACACGCGCCCCAATCTTGATCAGCTTGAGCTGGAGGCTGGTCAACGACCAGTCGGCCATGGCCTCGGGCAGTTCGATGCAGCGCAAGAAGGTGGCCAGGTTGTAGGCCAGCGCATGCAGTTGCAGCCGCACCTCGTTGTCGCGGAACTTCCGGCATGACAGCCGCGTCCAGCGAAAGGCATACTTGCCTTCCTTGATGTGCTGCTCTGCGGTGCCGCGCTGGTTATAGAACCGCACGACCCAATCGGGCTCCATCGGCAGGTTGGTGACGATGAAGCCGACTTTGGGGAACAGCTCGCTCGGGTGCCATTCGATCTTCGCTATGACGCGGCGCGGCTTGTCCCAGGACGCCGCCTGATACTCGAGGTCCTCGTAAAAGCGTTTGACCGTGGTCAGCGACGGCCGCCCTGCCGGTCGCGTCAGCCGGTGCGCGATTTTTTCCTTGAGCACCGTGTTCGTGGGCAGCCGGATGGCATAGAAATAGCCCGCTTCTTCCAGCCGCGCGTAGATCGCCGGGATCGCATAGGCGGCGTCGGCCCGGAAGAAGCGGCCTCCAAGGTCGCGGCCAGCGTAGCGGGCGATGACCAGGGCAATCGGGTGAGTTATCGCGTGACAAGACGCTGAGTTGCTGAATCTGTGCTCCCATCTGATTTGGTTGGGAGAGCAGATGATGGCGGCGGGTGACGAGGCGATCTTCGGTGCTATTGTTTTTCTGGACTATTTTGCGGATTTGCCGGACCCTCGGCAGTTGATCAAGGTGATCTACCCGCTCGATGAGGTACTGCTTTTATCGCTCTTGGCGGTGCTGGCGGGGGCCGAGACCTTCACCGACATCGCGCGGTTCGGCGACAACAAGCTTGATCTTCTGCGCCGGTTCCGGCCGTTTCTCAGTGGAACGCCGCCCCATGACCGATTGGGAGAGATATTTGCAGCCCTCGATGCCGAGCAGTTCCAGCAGCGTTTTGTGGCTTGGGCGGCGGCTCAGACCGGCATCTCGGCGGAGGTCATTGCGATCGACGGCAAGACTAGCCGACGCTCGTTCGCCAAAAAAAGCGAACCGCCGATCCACATCGTCTCGGCCTTTGCCGCCCGGAAAAGACTGGTGCTCGGCCAGATCAAGGTGGCCGAGAAATCCAATGAGATCATTGCCATCCCCAAGCTTCTGGACATGCTGGTCATCGAAGGCGCGATCATCACCATCGACGCCATGGGCTGCCAGCGCAAAATCGCCCGCAAGGTGATCGACAGACGCGCCGATTACGTCCTCGCACTGAAGGCCAATCAGGGCGCGCTGCGCGCGGATGTCAACATCTTCATCAACGAACAAAAAGCCAATGATTTCAAAGACACCGCCATCAGCCAACACGAAAGCGTCGACGGTGATCACGGGCGTATCGAGACCCGCAAAACCACCGTCATCCATGACGTGGGATGGCTGCGCAAGCGCCACGACTGGCCGGGGCTGAAAGGTGTCGTCATGGTCAAAAGCATGCGCAAAATCGGACCCAAAACCGAGACCGAAACCCGCTTCTACATCACATCCTCAACCGACCCCGCCGAGAGACTTGGCCCCGTCATTCGCCAGCATTGGGCGATCGAGAACAGCCTGCACTGGGTCATGGATATGGTCTTCCGCGATGACGAATGCCGCATCAGCACCGGCCACGCGCCCGCAAACTTCACCACCGTCAAACATGTCGCATACAACCTCATGCGACGATCGCCAGCCAAAGACTCCATGCGACGATCGCCAGCCAAAGACTCCATGCGACTCAAACGCAAAGTCGCAGCCTGGAACGACAACTTCCTCGTCAGCCTCATCGCGCAATGAAAAACTCACCCGATTCCCCTGGGGCGATGACCGGATCGAGGACGCCCCGCCAGCCGTCAGCGCTGTGGACGTTGCCATGCCGCAGGGCACAACGTTCCAGCATGCCGAACTGGTTGAACAGGAAATTCGGGTGATAACAGGTGCAGTCGAAATGCCCGTTCCAGGCCGTGCCTTCCTGATCGCCATGGGTGGGGCTGACCGAGCTGTCCATGTCCAGCACAATATACTTTAGGCCATTGCGATCATGAAACCGGTCAATCCATTGCCCGTTCAGGTCGGCCATCGACGGGATGCGCCCAGCGCGTCGATCAGACGCTCACGAAAATGCAGTACCATTGAATTCATTTGCTTTTTGCCAGAGAAGGTTGGACGGCAGTCGCGTTCCCTCCGCCAATAACCATTTGCGAACCTATAACGAGGTCCCTGATGGGGCCTTTTTTCTTTTTGTTTCAAAGGGGTTTAGCGAGGCCATCCGACCTTCGGAGACTGGCCTTTGGTCCAAAATCGGTCTCTTAACGCCCAGCGTCTCTTTCCACCCGCCCTTCACCCAAATTAAGGCGCATTAAAAAATAGGCTTGTTTTCAGTGGCTTGGGGAATTTTCGTTGCGCCGCAGTTGAGGTGGGTTCGACCGCTATCGAAACGTTCAGAGACACCCGAAGGCGGCGTTCTGGCGCGCGAGTCTGCGTGAAGCCATTGGCACCAAACAGCCTTTGGCATATTGATTGGCGCGAGGGCTCGCCATCGGCGACCACAGTATTTTGAGGTTTGGTGATGGTTCCGCGAGGAAATGCACATGGTCTTGTTGAATGGTCTCGCCGTGATCCATGGCGCGAGCGCATGGGGGAAATGGTTGAACGGCATATCCGCCGTGCCTGTGACCTGAACGACTTCGACATCTACGACCTGCAGGGCGTGATCGGCGAGCATGCAAGTGTGGCGATTGACTGCGCATTCGAGGATTTCTGCACGGTTACCTGGGAGGATGGAAGTAACCTCTCCAGCGATTACCTCAAGCGGCGGGGTTGGAAGGAAACAGCGATCAACCGCGCATATATCGAGGCGCTCCGGGATGCTGTTGTCAGCCTATATGAGGTCAGCGATGTTTGCCTTGGAGAAAGCTTTCTGGCGCGCGATCTTGTGCGCGGTGGTGACCCGATCCGAGTGAGCGAACGGACAGCCACGAAGACGCTTGTGCAGTGGGACGTGATCGCGACCCGGATTGTAACCGTGCGGGGCGTTGTCCAGATGGCTGGCGCGGTGTTGTCTGTTGATCGGGGGTTGGCAGACGAGATGCTGGCGCTCATCCGGCGCTCAAAAGGCCGCGCATCAGAGGCGGCAGCCAAAACCCCGGCGGCGTCAGACCCAATACTAAAAGCAAGGCTCGAGGCCGAACTGGCCAAAGAAGACATGCTTATGTCGGTGGCCGCGCCGATTATCACGACACTCTGGCTAAACGACACGATCCGACGCTACCGCGCACCACTGCCTGAACTCGCCAACAGCGACGGCGAGAAGCTGGAGTTTATGACGCTGCATTATCGTTTGTTGCTCGGGGTTGTGGCGGCCGATGTTGTTGCGGCGCTTGCTGGCGCACCTGATATTCGTGATGAAAACGATGGGGAGCATTGGATCTGGTTTACGCCAGACAGGCCCAGCCGCAAAGGACGCAAGTCCTCGCGCTCTGAGAGTGCAGACACTGGACGTACCATTCATGGGCATCTGACGCTCGGCCCGACAACGCTCGAGGTCATGGTCAATTCTGAAGTCCGCGCGACGCGCATCCGGGATCTGCTGACACCGATTCTCGATGGTCTGGTCCAGACACCGCTGGTTGAGCGGGTTACGCCTGAACAGGCGATGGCCGCGAGGGGTAATGCCTCAGCATCCTCAGCCAAGAGGCTCCCTGATGGCATGAGCCCGGAAGACATGCACGAGGCAGTACATCAGGTTCTTGACCGCCAATATCGAAAGGCACTCGGCGAACGGATACCCATGCTGGGCGACAAAACACCGCGACAGGCCGTGCGGAGTGCCAAGGGACGACAGGCGGTCGCCAACTGGCTGAAAGGCTTCGAACAAAACAATGCCCGCCTTCCCGCGGACGATCCGATGCATGATTACGATTTCAGTTGGATGTGGACAGAGCTCGGCATTACCGACCTGCGGTCCTGACCGACGCTTCGCCAAAAGCCTTGACCATTTGCTCCCCCCAATTCTCCCCTGCCAAAAAACAAAGGTCATACATGCTGACCGCCGACGCCTCGCGCCCACAGGTCAGCCGCTTCAAGACCTCTGGTGCTAGATACGCTAGCCGCAGTTGCCTGCTGACATGGCGTTCAGCCAACCCAACAGCCTCTGCCAGTTCCTGAATGGTGCTGAATTCGCCAGCCTCCATGCGCCGCCGCCAGCCCCATGCCCTGCCGATGGCGCGCAGGATGTGCGGGTCCTGCGTCTGGTCCTCGCTGGGCCGATAATTGGCGGGTGGCTGGATTTTGGGTCGCCCGTTTTTCTTGCGAAGCTTGAGAGGCACAAAGATCTGGATGGTGTCGGGTGCATGGTTCATTCTGCGGCCTCCTGCTTGTGTGGTGTCATCATTTCGCGCATGACTCCCGCGATCCCGTCAGTTCGGATATCAATCACCAGCCCCCCGCTGGTGACGGTGACACGGCGTACCAGAAGTTGGATGATCCGTGTCTGTTCGGCGGGGAAGAACTGATCCCAGAGCCCCTGAAACTGCTGCAGGGCTGTGATGACTTCGGCATCGGGGATGAAGTGCCCATCGCGGGCCAAGGTGGCCAGCACCTTTGCCTTTGTCTCGGGCGTGCGTATGATGCGCCGGATTTCAGTCACGACCGCGGACTCGACCATGTCCGCGGCAAGGCGGTGGGGCATATCCTCCTCGCCGGTATCGCGGTTTTTGATGACGTCCATCGAGACGTAGTAGCGATACCGCTGCGAGCCCTTTTTTGTGCTTGATGGGGTCATCGCGACGCCGCTGGCGGTGAAGATCAGCCCTTTGAGCAATGCAGGGGTTTGCGCGCGGCTGTTGTTGGCGCGTTTGCGCGGGCACTCGCGAAAAATGGCATGCACCTGATCCCAGAGCCGCTCATCGATAATTGCGCTATGCTCGCCGGGATAGGCTTTGTCCTTGTGGACGGCGAGGCCGCGGTAGACGTGGTTGTTGAGCAAGCGGTAAAGGTACCCTTTGTCGATGAGGGTGCCGCGCTTGTTGCGAAAGCCTTCCTTTCTCAAGTCCTTTGCCAAGTTAGTGGCCGAACCAATTTCGACAAAGCGCTGAAAGAGCATTTGGACTTGGACCGCTTCGTCCTCGTTTACCACCAATTTGCGATCCTTCACGTCATATCCGATGGGAACTCGGCCACCCATCCAGATGCCCTTCATGCGCGAGGCTTTCACCTTGTCGCGAATGCGCTCAGTGGTTACTTCGCGCTCGAACTGGGCGAAGCTAAGCAGGATGTTCAGGGTCAGGCGCCCCATGGATGTCGTGTTGTTGAAGGACTGGGTGACAGAGACGAAGGTGACGCCATTGCGGTCAAACACCTCGACCAGCTTGGAAAAGTCCATCAGCGAGCGTGACAGGCGGTCGATCTTGTAGACCACGACTACGTCCACCAGGCCGTCCTCAATGTCGGCCAGCAGCAGCTTGAGGCCGGGCCGCTCCAGCGTTCCACCGGAAATACCACCATCGTCATACTGGTCGCGCACCAGCGCCCAGCCCTCCGACCTCTGGCTTGCAATATAGGCCTCGCAGGCTTCACGTTGTGCGTGGAGACTGTTGAACTCCTGCTCCAGCCCTTCTTCCGAGGATTTCCGGGTGTAGACGGCGCAGCGCAGGCGGCGGGGCGGTTTGGTGCTGGCATCCATCACGTTTCTCCCCGCTTGCGCTCGCGCAGGCCAAAGAACCGGTATCCGTTCCAGCGCGTGCCGGTGATGGTGCGTGCCACTGCTGAGAGCGATTTGTAGCGTCGGCCTTCCCATTCGAAGCCTTCCTTCAGAACGGTGACGGTGTGGGCTGTGCCATCCCATTCGCGGATCAGCTTTGTGCCGACCACTGGGTTGCGGGGATCCGCAATCTGCGTTTTGCGCGTTAGGGTGCCGTTCACTTCGTCGGCCAGAAGGTCCAGCAGTCGCTTCGTTTGCCGATCAGGTCCACCATAGGTCAGTTCCTGAATGCGGTAAGCCAGTCTTCTTTCCAGAAAGTTCCGACTGTTATTCGGCGCAGGCGCATCAAAAAGCAGCTGCCACTCGGCCTTCAGTTCGCTGACAGCCATGGCCTTCAATCCTGCCAGCCGCGCCAAGGTTGGTTCGTATGTTGTCATGTGGATCTCCGTTGAGTTGGACCTGCAGTACCGCTCTTTTTGATTGGTAAGTGTAGGGAACAGTCTCCACTATTCTTGGATAATTGGTCGCAATCGCGATCTACGAGGCGCACCACAGCCGTGGCCAGCAACCCGCACAACTCGGCGCGGCGTTCGGCTGGGGTCATCTGGTCGGGCGGCAATGGGTTCGGTCGCTTCATGGAAACCTCTGATTGGTCGTCTCCTTTGGCTCCTACTCATGAACTTCGATTTTCGTCCCAACCAATCGCGCAAAGGTTGCACGCCCCTTCATGAGAACATACAATGAACACTTATATAACAAGCCGGGGGATTCTATATGGCGGGCAATCTAAAGAAGTTCGTGAACCCCAAGTTCATCAAGACAATCGACATGACCATCATGACGGCCTTGCTGGTCCGCCACGATGGAAAATTCAAAGGCTTTTCGCTTGATCTGCTGGATCAGGACGAGAAGGACGCCCGCGAATCTCTGCAGGCCTTTTTGGCTGGTGCGGAGGATACTTACCCCGAAGGCCTGCGTGCCGACCTGCACAGGATCGCGGAACTAGGCGACGCCCGGGGACTCGAAATCATCCAGACGCAGGCGGATCGCGAAGGGATCGACCTGTTTCCGGAGATAATGACCGCCGATCAAGATGCCCCGAACAAGGCGCATGATCCCAAGCACATAGCTGTCCGGGTGTTCTTAGAGCATCCCGATCTGTTTGAAGCTGCCGCGGATCATATGGCGCTGCTTGCTCCTGATCGCCTGCACGAATTTGCCGGTCGGGAACGGGGCGTCGCGATTGATCTTACGGAGGAGAAGGTCAAGGCATTCCGGGCCGCAGTTGCCGAGTTGTTCCGCAAGGCGTTCCTCGGCGATTATTGCCGGGTCGGCGATTATGCGGATGCGGATGAGATCAACCTCGTGGTCGGTCATGGCTCGATGGTGTGGACCATGCCAGTCGTCGAGGGCCAGCAAGAAAAGGTCATCAGCGTGCGGCAAATCTCCCATGCCGTGCTGCGCTATTCCGAAAACACCGGCATGCTGCGGTTGGCCGGTATCCGCAAAGCCCATCAGCCCCAGATCGCGGAACTCTTTGCATCGATCATCCTTGAGAAGACGAGTTTCTTCGACGGCGACGATGCGCAGGATCTCTACACCCTGCGCCCGGTGGAACTGGCCAAGGCGGGCTTTGCATTTGATCATACCTACGATCAGCAGATCGACCGCGTCCAGATTATCGAGGCTGCGGCCGACCTGATTGTACCAGGTAAGAACGGCTATCTTCGCGTCGCACGCACGCTCAGATCACGGGATCTCGGCGGGGATGCGCTGCGGCACTTCGGCGGCACGCCGGTCGCGTTCGGCGGATCCTGGCGGCTGGGCGAGTTGGTCTTCCGGATCCTGTTCAAGGGGGACGGCAAGCGCCAGCCGCAGGTGACGGTCAGGTTGCGGCCGCCGGGCGTCCTGCAATTCCGGCGCACCCAGCATGAGGCGCGGGTGATGAAGCTGATCGAACGCAACGGGTTGATCAATGAGCGAGACGATGCCCGAGACGATTTTGCAGTTGTTGACGCGGCTGAGTGAAGCTGGCGACGACGCAATTCTGCCCGGCGATCTCGCCAAGCCTTTTCACGGGCCGGTCTTCGATCGGCTGCTGGCCAGGCGCGTCTTGGTCGAACAGGCACCGCTCAGTTATTGGGATGTCTGCGATGCCTGCGAATGCGGCTTGCCTTCACGCACGATCCGCCCGGTGGGCGACGGATTTCGGGTGGAATGTCCGCTCGACCGCCGTCAGGACGTTGTTCTGACCGATGACGAAGTACGCCTGTTCCACATCGATGCCGCTCACCTGGCATCTTTGATCGGTGTTAAAGCGGGACTGGTTGCGACTCCAGCCCTCGCTGCACGGAAAGTCTGGCATCTTGGCGTCACGCCATCAGGCCGGGCAGTCTTTCTTGCTTTTGAACCCGCAGCCCTCACTGGTGAGAGCATCGTTGCGACGATCCGCCGGTTTGCGCGATCCGAAGCTGTCACGATTCTCGGGCCGAACCTGCCCGCAGATTCTGCGCTGCGATTCCTCGATAACGGGTTTCATCTGGTTGAAACCCTTCGCGTTATGATGCCAGCTTCCGGTGGAATGGGCACCACCATCGACGCTGCATCGCTGAACCCTGTCCCGGCAGTGGCGTCGCTTCGGGTCCGCACAGGAGCAGCAGAAGTGTTCTGGTCCGGACGCTCCGTCATCCTGTCACACCAGATGTTTCCGCTGTTCCAGCGACTGCTGGAGAAGGCCCTAACACGCGATCAGGTTGCCTCCGGTTCCCATGTCGAAGGCGGTACCGGGCGTGAAGCCAAGGATCTGATCCGGGAACTGCGCGAAGCGTTCAAGGCTGTTGGCTTCACCGATGCCGAAACCAAATTCCTCATCGAGGTTGTGCGCGGTAGGGGCTACCGTCTTGGCGTTTCCGCAGCGGAGATCATGATCGAAGGCTAAACGCCGCCCACCAAACCCCCACTCTTTTCCCACCTCGTTCCCACCTGGGCGACGACCGCATCAGGCACCTTAGGCTCATCAGAAACGATGACCGAGGTATGCCGCGATGCAGATACAGATTTCCCCCGACAACATTGCCACCATCATCCACGAAGCCAATGCAGCGGCGCGCCGTTTGCGGCGGCGGCTGTGTCTTCCGATCTGCGAGCGGGAGGATCTGGGTCAGGACCTCCTGGTCGATCTGTTGCGCCGCTTGCCTGCCTTCGACCCATCACGCGGCAGCCTTGGGGCCTTCGCTGGCCTGATCCTGCGCAACCAGGCTTCGCGGATTGCAATCCGTCACCACCAGCAGCGCCGCGCGCAGGGCGGGTCTCTGCTGTCGCTCGAGATGCCTTTGGCCGGAAGCCAAGTGCCGGTAGGCAAAACGTTGATCGAGGCGGACGGTCTTTCCGCCTGGCACGGTCAGAATTGCTGCGCCGCTGCCTACATCGAACTCCACCACGCCTTGCAAACCGCCCTTGGGCACCTTTCGGCCGAGGACCGCCGCTTCTGCGCGGCGCTGGCGCATCGCCCGGTTGCGGCGCTGGCGGGCGCGGGGTTCGGCAGCCGGTCCGCACTTTACCGCCGCCTCGCCGATCTTCGCCACGTTTTCACCGCCCACGGCCTCGGTCCCGCTTGGGACGATCTCGTGGCGGCCTGAGTAGAGGGAAATGGAGGAGATCATGTTCATGAAGACCACAACTTTCACCACGGTTCGCGCCAGCCGACCGCTTACCGAAATCGAGTTCTGCGCGTGGGTGGCGCAGGCCAGCCCAAGCGACCGGCTGGAATATTATCGCGGCTTTCTGGTCCTCGACATCTTTCCGGTACTGGCCCGCTTGTCGGACCTGCAACGGGCGGAACTGGCGAGGCTCGCCTCCCGCGCATTTTGGGCCGCCGAACTGGGCCTCGTGCATCTTGTGCAAGAGCGCCTCGGCATCGACCTGTTCGCCTATATCGCCGTCGCCAGACCCAAGCCCAAAGCCGCCGCTGTCTCCATGTCTGAGCTGCTGCTCGCCGAACAGGAGGCCGCGTGATGCCCGCATTTCAATCCCTTTTTACCGATCATGGAGATCCATTCATGCCATTCCCTGAAAACACGCCCACACCCGACGATCTGCCATCCCTCAGTGCGGCCGATATCGCATCACTGCCGGTCGAACTGCTCGCGATCCTGCAGCGCGAGATCGATGAGCGCCTAAAACGCTACAAGGCCGCAAAGACCCGCTTCGATGCTGGGCTGGTCATCCGCTACGCCACCCGCGCTGCCGAGGAACGTCAGGTTCAGGCCAAGGACACCGGCACTGTCCGTTTTGACGACGGTGATTTCAGTGTGGTCGCTGATCTTCCAAAACGGGTAGATTGGGATCAGGATCGGCTGGCCGCAATGGTCGCTCGCATTCGCGCCGCCAAGGACGATCCCGCCCAGTATGTCGACATCACCTACAAGGTGCCTGAGCGAAAATACACGGCTTGGCCCGATTCCATCCGCGAAGGTTTTGAACCTGCGCGCACCGTTCGCACTGGCACGCTGTCCGTCACGCTGATCCCGGCGGAGGATCAGCAATGACCGCCGTTCCCCTTGTCATAGGCGAGGTGCATGACCTGCGTGCGCTGGTCGACCGCGCCGCAAGCATTCTCGCAAACGCGCGCAGTTCGGCCGAAATTCTTGATGCGCGTGAGATGGCGGGCCTCGCTTATGACGTCGCAAAGCGCACCGCGCGGATACAGCGGGCTAAGGATGCGCATGATGTGCTGATCGGTGCCGCCCACCGCGCACAGGCGAATGCGTTGGAAATCGAGGCGCAGGCCAAGCACCGGCTGGCAGATGAATATGATGCGGCGCAGGCCCGGGGCGAGGTAGCCGCGGGGCGTCCAAAAACTCTTGAAGGCGGCAAGAGTTTTCAGGCCACGGCAGCTAACCTGGGTTTGCGTCACGATGAAATCCATGACGCGCGCCTGATCCGCGATGCTGAGGCAAATGACCCCGGCATCGTGCGCCGCAGCCTCGATGATCGCCTTGCGCGGGGCGAGGAACCCACAAGGGCGGCCTTGCGCAAGATGGTGGTGGATGCCGCCATGCGGGGCCTACGCCCCCAGCGGTCGGCCAGCCGACGCAATCCCCTATATGTCCCGCCGACGCGCGAGCAGGCGGCTTGGCGGCATGTCACGGGTACGTTCCGCGCATTCGCCGAATGGGCATCTGACGCCAACCTTGCCCTTGCCTATGACGGCATGCGCGAGGCCCGCGACGCCCCGTTTCACGAGCTCGATGCGCAGGCCATCGCCCGTGGATCAGCAGCCTTCACCCAAATCAAGGAATGCTTTGATGCTCAATAGCCAAACAGTGGCTTTTGCCGAACGTGTCTGGGAGATCGCCTCCCAGCTTGGAAACAACGCACCGAAAATCGCCGATAACATGATGGAAGATGCCTTTCCGCAGACCTGCGCGCAAGCGCGCCAAGAAGGGGCGTTCAGGATGCTGCGTACGGGCGTCATCACTGAGGTCAAGCGCATCCTGCGCAACCAGAACGATGCGATGGAGCAAGGGGATTTCGCGGAGATCGCCGACACCTTTTCACCGCTCGTTCGTGCCCTGCGATCCAAGACCTACTTCGTTGAAAGTGCGCAGGAATATGTTGGTATCCCCGAACTCATCGCCGAGCCCGATTTGCTGGACGATGCCCGCCGCTTCATGCGCCGCAAGGGCATCGAATGCCTCGCGGAGGCTGACCGGCTCGACACGCTCTTCGCGGCGATTGTTGCCCACGATCCTGATGAAAGACGCTCTGAAGCCGTCCACCCGCCACGTGTGACCGGCGTGGCTGCTGGCGCGCAGGTGCTGTCATGACTGGCGCGCTTCCCATCATCACCGCCGACCAGCGCATGGCCGAGACGCGCGGCATCAAGGGCGTGATCTTTGGGCCCTCCGGGATCGGCAAGACAACGCTGCTGTGGACGCTGATGGCGACCACGACGCTGTTCTTCGATCTTGAAGCTGGGGATCTGGCGATCGAGGGTCTCGCCATCGACGTCATCCGCCCGCGGACCTGGAAGGAATGCCGCGATTTCGCGGTGTTCATCGGCGGGCCCAATCCAGCGCTGCGTGGCGAACAGCCCTACAGCCAGGCACATTATAACGAGGTCTGCGGTCGGTTTGGCGATCCGGCCGTACTCGGTAAATACGACACGGTTTTCATCGACTCGATCACCGTGGCGGGGCGGCTTTGCTTCCAGTGGTGCAAGGGCCAGCCAGAGGCCCTGTCGGAGAAGACCGGAAAGCCGGATGTGCGGGGCGCTTACGGTCTGCATGGCCGCGAGATGATCGCCTGGCTCACGCACCTGCAGCACACACGCGGCAAGAACGTCTGGTTCGTGGGGATCCTCGACCAGAAGCTCGATGACTTCAATCGCAAGATCTTCGTGCCGCAAATTGATGGGTCCAAGACCGGCCTCGAGCTGCCCGGGATCGTCGATCAGGTCATCACCATGATTGATGTGCCTGATGCGAAGGGCCAGCCCCAGCGGGGCTTTGTCTGCCAGACGCTGAACCCTTGGGGCTATCCGGCCAAGGACCGATCAGGTCGTCTTTCGCTGCTGGAGCCCCCGCATTTGGGTCAGCTGATGGAGAAAATCCGGGGCCCTCTGCTCCCTGTTGAGCGTCGCCTGACCTTCAAACCGCCGGTGCTGCCCGCGCCCCCGGTGGCCGAAAGCACCGGCCCATCCAACACCTCTACTGAAAACTGAAAAGGACAAACCCGATGACTGGACTCTGGAACGACTTCAACTCCGCACATTCCAACAGCGATATGATTCCCAAGGGCACGCTGGCCAAGGTGCGCCTGACCATCCGCCCTGGCGGCTTTGACGATCCGTCGCAGGGCTGGACTGGCGGTTATGCCAAGCGCGGTGCCACCGGCGCGGTCTATCTCGACGCCGAATATACCGTCGTCGAGGGGCCCTATACCAAGCGCAAGATCTGGTCGCTGATTGGGCTTTACAGCCCCAAGGGCCCTGATTGGGGCAACGCCGGGCGCGGCCTAGTCAAGGGCATCCTGAACTCGGCACGAGGCATCGGCGACAAGGATAACTCAACCGATGCGCAGGCCCGCCGCCGGATCAGTGGCTTTGCCGATTTGGACGGGATCGAATTCATTGCCCGCATGGACATCGGTTCTGACACCAATGGCGAGGACAAGAACGAGGTTCGCAGTGCCATCACACCCAGCCACCGCGATTATGCGCAGCTGATGGGGCAGGGTGGGGCTGCCTCCATACCGCGCTATGGCCAGCCCCCGGCACCGGCAACCAGTGCGCAGCAGCAGGGCTATGCCGCCCCGGCTCCGGGCTACGCAGCACCCAGCCCCCAAACCCAGACGCCACAAACCCCTGCGACACCCGGTTTTTCCGGGCGTCCCAGCTGGGCCGAGTGAGGGCAGAGCAATGCGCCTTCGCCCTCGTCAGAAACTCTTTGTCGATCGCAGCCTTGCTGCGCTTGGCGCTCATGGCAACACGCTGGGCATCGCGCCCACCGGCGCGGGTAAAACAATAATGCTGTCGGCGGTCACGGGTGAGTTGATCGGCGACAGCGCCGCCAAGGCTTGCGTGCTGGCCCACCGCGACGAGCTGACCGATCAGAACCGGGACAAGTTTGCCCGGGTCAATCCGGGCCTCACCACGTCGGTGGTCGATGCCAGTGCCAAAGCGTGGGCCGGTCAGGTGACCTTCGCCATGGTGCCGACGCTGGCCCGGATCGGCAATCTCGCGGCCATGCCACAGCTTGATCTGCTGGTGATTGATGAGGCGCATCATGCGGTGGCGGCAAGCTATCTCCGCATCATCGACCATGTCCGCAATGCCAATCCTGACGCTCGGATCTTTGGCGTCACAGCAACCCCGAACCGCGGCGACAAAACGGGCCTGCGCGAGGTTTTCGATAATGTCGCTGATCAGGTGCGTCTGGGCGAGTTGATCGCCTCGGGCCATCTGGTGCCACCGCGGACTTTCGTGATCGATGTCGGTGTGCAGGACAAGTTGCGCACTGTGCGCAAGTCGCTGGCTGACTTCGACATGGCAGAGGTCGCGTCGATCATGGACCGCGCGCCGGTCACCGACGAGGTTATCCGCCACTGGAAGGAGAAAGCGGGTGACCGGCAGACGGTTGTGTTCTGTTCTACCGTCGCCCACGCCGCCCATGTCACGGCGGCCTTCAACGCCGCAGACGTGCCTGCCGGGCTGATTCATGGTGATCTGTTGCGCGACAACCATCTTGGCCGGTGCCGACAACCACCTTGGCCGGTGGGGCTGAACGGAAGACGGGCATGCCCGTCTGGAGGGCAGCCCCACCGGCCTGATTGATTTCGGGGAAGGTGCTGGTCGCTGCGGGTTGGTAAGCCGGGTTCCTCTGCCGTCAAACGGAGGATCCGGGTTGGCCTACAAACCCATCAACGACCAGCAATTGAGATTATACATGTCCGACCTCCGATATCACAGTCAGCGCACGTCGGCCGCCCGCGCCGGGTTCAGCGAGCGCACGGCCCGACGGTTCGATGCCAACCCGACGCTGCCCTCGAACCGCAAGATCGTTCACGGGCGCACGGTGGCCGATCCCCTCGAAGGCTTTTGGGAGGGCGACATCCTTCCCTTGCTGGAGAGGGACAGCGCCTTGCAGGCCGTCACCCTGCTGCGCCACCTTCAGGGCCTGCATCCGCTGGCCTTCCCCGATGACCGCATCCGGCGCACCCTGGAACGGCGGGTGCGGCAGTGGCGGGCGCTGAACGGACCCGAGCGCGACATCATCTTCCGCCAGACGCCGGAGCCGGGCCGCATGGCCCAGTCGGACTTCACCCATGCCGAGGAGCTGGAGGTGACGATCGCGGGCCAGCTATTCCCGCATCTGCTCTACCACTTCGTCATGGTCTACAGCCGGTGGGAGCATGTCGGGGTGGTCCTGGGCGGGGAGAGCTTCACGGCCCTGGCCGAGAACCTGCAGCAGGCGCTCTGGTCGCTCGGCGGGCACCACAGGAGCATCGCACCGACAGCCTCTCGGCCGCTTTCCGCAACCTGACGGCTGACCAGCGCCAGGATATCACCACGCGCTACAATGCCTTCGTCGGCCATTACGGCATGGAGGCCAGTCGCAACAACCGCGGCGAGGCTCACGAGAACGGCGCGGTGGAATCCCAGAACCGGCACCTGAAGAAGGCCATCGAACAGGCGCTGATCCTGCGCGGCAGCCGCGACTTCGCCAGCATCGAGGACTACCGGCGCTTCGTCGACATTCTGGTGGCACGGCGCAACCGGCAGCGGGCGATCGCGGTTCAGGCGGAACAGGCGCATCTGAAGCCCCTGCCGTCCCGGCGCACCACCGACTTTACAGAGACCGTGGTTCCGGTCACCCGCACCAGCGGCTTTCTGGTCAAGAGCATCTTCTACAGCGCCCCGTCGCAGCTGATCGGGCAGCGCTTGCGGGTCCACCTTTACGACGATCGCCTTGAGGCCTTTCTCGGCAGCACCCTGGTCGTCAGCCATACAAGGGCGCGTGGTCGCGGCGACGGCCATCGCGTGCATGTCATCAACTACCATCACGTCATCCACGCGCTGCGGCGCAAACCGCAAGCCCTGTGGAGTTCGATCTACCGCGACAGCCTGTTCCCGCGAACCGAATACGCTGAGGCCTGGAAGGTGCTGCAGCGTGATCTGCCCCGCCGCGACGCCTGCCGCCGCATGGTCGACCTGCTGTTCATCGCCCACGACCGGGCCTGCGAGGCGGAACTGGCACATCTCCTGACGGACGATCTCGACGCCGGCCGGGTGCCGGACCCTGACCTGCTGATGCTCCGCCTGAGCCCGAAGCAAACGGCGCTGCCGACAGATGTCACCGTCGCCCATCCCTCGCTCGACAGCTTCGATGCCCTTCTGGGAGCCTGCGCATGACCTCCCGCGAGATCGACATCCACACGCTGCCAGGCATGCTGACCGCGCTGCGCCTGCCCAGCTTCCACAAGCTTTGGGCCGACATCGCCACCCGCGCCGATGCCGAAGGCTGGCCCGCTGCCCGCTTTCTGGCCGTCCTCGCGGAATACGAACTGGCCGAGCGCGACATGCGCCGCATTCAGCGCCACATGAACGAGGCACAGCTACCGGCTGGCAAGACGCTGGCGACCTTCGACTTCAAGGCGCTGCCAACCCTGCCGCGCGCCCGGATCGAGGCCTTGGCGGCCGGCGACTGGCTGGAGGGTGGCGGCAATCTGATCGCCATCGGCAATTCCGGCACGGGCAAAACGCACATTCTCTGCGCGATAGGCCATGCCCTGATCGAGCGGGGACACCGCGTGTTCTATACCCGGACCAGCGATCTGGTGCAGCGACTTCAGGCCGCCCGCCGCGATCTGGTGCTCGAAGCCGCGCTCGCCAAGCTCGACAAGTTCGACCTGATCATCCTCGACGACATCACCTACGCCCACAAGGATCAGGCCGAGACAGGCGTGCTCTTCGAGCTGATCGCCCGGCGCTACGAATGCCGCAGCATCGCCATCGCCGCCAACCAGCCCTTCAGCGGCTGGGACCAGATCTTCCCGGACAAGGCGATGACCGTCGCCGCCATCGACCGGCTGGTTCATCACGCAGCGATCCTGGAGATGAATGCCGAAAGCTTCCGCCAGCGCGCGGCCGCCTCCAACAAAGAGGCGCTGAGCAGACCGCCAACGACAACCATCGCCGACAACAAGGACAAAGGTGCGTGTTTCGCTTGATGGTGGGCATCGATTTCACGGGATCATGGGCAGTCATTTCGCGTGAAGCTGGGCACTGATTTCGCGGGATCGCGGGCAGGTCTGGTCGGCAAATTGAGGATAGTTGCGCCTTCAGGAATGAAGGGGTGGCTTGATGCCGACAGGACGATTGAACATGCGCCGGATACGAGATGTTTTGCGATTGAAGCTTGGGCAAGGCCTGAGCGAGCGGTCCATTGCCGCTTCCCTCGGTCTGAGCAAGGGGAGCGTCGGAAGCTACACCCAACGGGCGCGTCATGCCGGGCTCACGTGGCCCTTGCCGGAGGGGATCGATGACGACAGCCTTGAACTTCTTTTGTTTCCAGCCCCGCCCACGGTGCCGGACGCGGAGCGGCTTGTGCCCGACTGGGCGGAGATTGACCGCGAGTTGCGCCGCCCTGGGGTGACGCGGATGCTGCTCTGGGAAGAATACCGTGCCGCGCACCCCGGGGGTTTTGCCTATACTTGGTTTTGCACGCATTACGAGGCTTGGAAGGGTCGGGTGCGCCCGACGATGCGCCAGACACATGTGGGCGGCGAGAAGGTGTTCGTTGACTTTGCCGGCGACACCATCGACGTGATCGACCCCACGACCGGCGAAGCGCGGGCCATGAAGCTGTTCGTGGCGGCAATGGGGGCATCGAATCACACCTATGCCGAGGCGGTGGCATCGGAGGGGTTGGAAGATTGGATCCTCGCGCATATCCGGATGTTCGCCTTTCTGGGCGGCGTGCCAAAGGCGGTGGTTCCGGACAATCTGAAGTCCGCCGTGATCAAGGCAGACCGGTTTGATCCGGGGCTGAACCGGACCTATGCCGAGATGGCGGCGCATTATGGCACCGCCGTTCTGCCCGCCCGGCCGCGCAAACCCCGGGACAAGGCGAAGGTGGAAGTGGCTGTCCAAGTGGCACAACGCTGGATTCTGGCGCGGCTGCGGAACCACCGGTTCTTCTCATTGGCCGAGTTGAACGTGGCGATCCGGCGGCTGCTGGACGAGTTGAACATGCGCGTGATGCGCGGCTATGGCGCCAGCCGCGCCGATCTGTTTGCCACTTTGGATCGGCCCAATCTTCAGCCCCTACCGCCCGAACCTTATGTCTTCGCCCGCTGGAAGCGCGCCCGCGTGGCACCCGACTATCACGTTGAGGTCGACAGCTCATGGTATTCCGTGCCCTTCGCGCTGATCAAACAAGAGGTCGATGTTCGCACAAGCGGCCAGACGGTCGAGATATTCCATCGTGGTCAGAGGGTTGCGAGCCACGTGCGCACCCCGGGGCGGCGCAGCCATGTCACCGTGGCCGACCATATGCCATCGGCCCATCGTCGCTTTGCCGAATGGACCCCGGCCAGAATGCTGGCGCAGGCAACCAAGACCGGCCCCGCCGTCGCCGCCTTTTGCGAGATGGTGATGGCTGACCGCCCCCATCCTGAACAGGGGTTCCGCACCTGCCTGGGTGTGCTGGCCTTGGTCAAAACCTATGGGCCGGAGCGCGTTGATGCGGCCTGCCAGCGGGGTGTGACCATCCGGGCCCGCACCGTCACCTCCATTCGTTCGATCCTCAAGACCGGCCTCGATCGCGCCTTCCTGGAAGGCTCCGAAGAGGTCGCCCCCCTCCAGCACGCCAACATTCGTGGCGGCAGCTATTACCATTGAGAAAGGACTAAAATGCTGACCCATCCCACCCACGACCGACTGTTGGCGCTCGGCCTGACCGGCATTGCATCGGCGCTCGAAGAACAACGCAGGTCAACCGCCTTCGACGCCCTCTCGTTCGAAGAGCGTCTCGGCCTGCTGGTCGACCGCGAGGCTGCAGAGCGCGACACCAAGAAACTGGCCTCCCGGCTCAAGTTTGCGGCTCTGCGCCAAGATGCCAGCGTCGAGGATCTGGACCTGCGCAGCCCACGTGGTCTTGACCGCAGTGTCATGGCGCATCTTGCCGATGGCGGCTGGATCGCCCGGCACGAGAACCTGCTGATAACCGGGCCGACCGGTTTGGGCAAAAGCTGGATCGCCTGCGCCCTTGGCCACAAGGCGTGCCGGGATGGGCGGCCCGTCCTCTATCAACGTGCGCCGCGCATGTTCGAGGCCCTTGCTCTGGCCCGTGGCGATGGCCGCCATGAACGCATCCTCAAAACCATCGCCCGCATGGATGTGCTGATCATTGACGATTGGGGCCTCGCCGTCCTCACCGCCCCGGAGCGCCGTGACCTGCTGGAAATCCTCGAAGACCGCCACGGCCGCGCTTCCACCATCGTCACAAGCCAACTCCCCGTTGACCAGTGGCACGAAGCCATCGGCGACCCAACGCTCGCAGATGCCATCCTCGACCGCCTCGTTCACAACGCACACCGCCTCACCCTCTCAGGTGAAAGCCTGCGCAGGCGCTCCGCCGTCACAAAAAAGCTTGACCAAATCGTTCAAGCCTGACTCCATGAAAGCGTCGGCCAGCCTGCCCACGATCCCGTGAAATGACTGCCCAGAATGGCGCGAAACGCGTGCCCACGATCGCGCGAAATCAGCGCCCATTCTCCGCGAAATCCGCAGACAAAGGAGAAGGCTGAGCGAAAAACAATTCCAGATACGCCAACCCAGCGGCCTAAAACCGGCCAACGTGGTTGACGGTCACGGACATGCTGGTTGACGCGCTACAGTGATCTGCCAAGCGAGGATCGCCGTCAGGTTCTGGCAGCATATGCCGCCGGAGAAATTCGCGTCATCGTCAACGTTTCGGTTTTGACTGAAGGCTGGGATCACCCGCCGACCTCCTGCGTCGTGCTGCTGCGCCCCTCATCCTACAAATCCACCATGATTCAGATGGTCGGGCGCGGGCTGCGCACCATCGATCCGGAGGAACACCCCGGCGTCATCAAGACCGACTGCGTTGTGCTGGATTTCGGCACCTCGAGCCTGATCCACGGCACGCTTGAGCAGGATGTCGATCTTGACGGCAAGACCGAGACTGGCGACGCCCCAACCAAGGTCTGCCCTGCCTGTTGCGCCGACATTCCACTGGCCTGCTTTGAATGCCCGCTCTGCGGCGAGGTTCTTGGCGCTGACGAGGACGGCGTGGCTGAGGCGACGGGCCGCGCCGAGTTGACCGGCTTCATCATGACCGAGATCGACCTTTTGAAGCGGTCCAGCTTTGCTTGGATCGACCTGTTTGGGGCCGATGACGCGCTAATGGCCAACGGGTTCAACGCCTGGGGCGGCATCTTCTTTCTGGAAGGGCGCTGGCATGCGGTCGGTGGCGCAAAGGGCCAAAATCCCCGCCTGCTGGGCATTGGTGAGCGGACCGTCTGCCTTGCGCAGGCCGATGATTGGCTCAACGAGGTCGAGACCGATGAAAGTGCGTTCAAAACGCGTGGCTGGCTGAAACAGGCCGCCACGGACAAGCAGCTGCAATACCTGCCGCCCGCCTATCGGCAGGATTATGGCCTGACGCGCTATCATGCTTCGGCGCTGATGACGTTTACCTTCAACAAACGGGCGATCCGCCACCTCGTCATGACCTCCGGCCCCGACCAGCGGAGGGCCGCATGAGCCATGTCGCGCAAATCGCGTCCCCGCCCCCGGTGGCTCCGGATCGGCCGGGTCCAGATCGCCTCTGGCACCCGCGTCCTCTGCTTTGCGCCGTTTGCACATCTCCCACACAGGGGTTTGGCTGGTTCGATCCCCACCAGCCGCGCCGTTCGCCGGGGAAACGGTCCCCCGGACCGTTTTCTGATCCGGCTCACCGAACCCGCCGCTGGTTTTGCTCCATGGGCTGCCAGGCGGCCTTTACCCTCAAAGCCCAAAAAGGATTGAACATGGTCGATTTCACCGAAGAGGAAACGCGAGTGCTGCCCGCCGTCATGCGCGCGCTCGCCCCCGAGATGGAGCGCATCGGCTGGAACCGGCAGTTGGGTCAGCTCACCCAGCACGACATGCAACAGCTGATGGTGACAATGGTCGCAGCATTTCGCGCTGAAATGGCTCTGATCACCAAGGATACGGAGATCCCCTTCTGATGTTAGACTATAATCACAGGCCCAGCTTTGCCGACAAGGTGAACGCCGCCGTCGACGCAACCCTGACTGCTGACAATGCTGCACGCACTCCGCGCGACTATCTCGGCGGCTCGCGGCTCGGCCATGCCTGCGAACGCGCGCTGCAGTTCGAGTTCACCCATGCCCCCAAGGACGAGGGCCAGGATTTCAGCGGCCAGCTGCTGCGCATCTTCGCCATAGGCCATGTCCTTGAGGATCTGGCGGTGGCATGGCTGCGCGGCGCGGGCTTCGATCTTTACACGCGGAAGGGCAATCGCCCCGATGGTGGCCAGTTCGGCTTCTCCATCGCTGGCGGGCGCATCCGTGGCCATGTCGATGGCATCATCGCCGCAGGCCCCGAAGGCTTGGGGTTGGCCATTCCCGCACTCTGGGAATGCAAGACGATGAACGCCAAGAATTGGCGGCTCTGCGTCAAGGATGGCGTCACCAAGTCCAAGCCGGTCTACGCCGCGCAGATCGCTGTCTATCAGGCGTACATGGAGGCGACTGTGCCTGGCATTAGCGCCGCGCCAGCGCTGTTCACCGCAATCAACAAGGACACCGCCGAAATGCACCACGAGCTGGTGCCGTTCGACGCGGATCTGGCGCAGCGGATGTCGGATCGCGGTGTGCGGATCCTACAGGCCACGGACGCGGGCGAGCTGCTGCCGCGTGTGGCCCAAAATCGCGATTTCTTTGAATGCCGCTTCTGCCCATGGGCGGAGCGCTGCTGGGGGATGCCCGCATGAGCGACACACCCAAAGACCCGCCCCGTTCACAAGATCAATTTGAGGGATCCAAAATGAGTAATGATCACGACGATCACCACGCGCCGTCCGACACGCCGCCGCCCATCGACCAGCCCAAAGAAAACCTGATCCATTTCAACCCATGGCGGGATTTCAACGATGCGGTCTCGCAGGTGGATGTCTTCGGAGACGAGCCGGACCCCGTGCAAATCGCCCAATTCATGGGGGTGGTCTTCGGCTACTGCGACGGGCTGATCCCGGTGCGCAGTTTTATCGACAAGGGCCAAGGCATCGATGGCCGCCCGCATAACATCTGGATCGAGGCCAATGCCGCCACCGGCGATAAGATGACGACGTTCGCAACATGGGCCTGGCGTGAAGGGGCGGCGGTCTACGTCATCCCCGGTACAGTCGCTGCCCCCGGCCAGGCCAAGGCCGCAGAAGTCCTGCAGATGCAGACCGTGGTCGTGGATATCGACACCGGCGATATTGCCGCCAAACGCGCCCATCTTGAACGCCACCTCGGCCTGCCTACCATGGTCGTTGAGAGTGGCGGCGTGACGCCCGAGGGGCAGCGCAAGGCCCATGTCTGGTGGAAACTCAGCGAGCCCGCCGAGGGCGATGACATTCGCCGGGTGTGCCGTCTGCGTGGTGACATCGCCGCCAAGGTCGGCGGTGACATGCACTTCCGCTCGGCCCACCAGCCGATCCGGGTGGCAGGCTCGGTCTATTACAAGAACAACCTCAAGACCCAAGTTCGGATCGTGGAAATGAACCCTGCGCTGGAACGCGATTTGGGCGAATTCATCGATACCGTCGCAGACATGCCGCCCGCGCCGGGGGTGTCGTTGCAGCCGGATTTCACGGCTCTGGACAAGCCCCGCTCCGACGAGGTCTTGGTCACCCCCGTTCGCGAAGGCGGGCAGGACGACTGGTCACGCTTTGAGGGCGCCAGTGCGGCGATCGGATACTTCATCCGCATGGTCCATGACGGGCGCCTCTCGAGGGACGAGGGGTGGACGGCGATCTGCGGCTACAACGCGGCCATGCTGCGGCCCCAGTGGCCAGTGGAGCGGCTCAAGCGCGAGTCCGAGCGGCTCTGGGCCATCCATGTCGAGAAGCACGGGCCCCCGCTGATCCGTCTCGATAGCGCGGCCCCTGTGCCCAATGATATGCCAGCCTTCACGCTCGGTGCACTGCTGGACGACCAGAGTCCGATGCCCGCTGATATCATCGCTCCGCGCGTGCTGACGCCCGGTGGGCTTCTGGTGCTGGGCGGGGCACCCAAGGTGGGCAAGAGCGACCTGCTGGTCTCCTGGCTCGTGCATATGGCCGCTGGCGTGCCGTTTCTCGACTTCACACCGCCGCGTCCCCTGCGCGTGTTCTACCTGCAGGCAGAAATCCAGTATCATTATCTGCGCGAACGGATGAAGCAGATTTCGCTGCCGCAAAGGGTTTTGGCTGGCGCGCGCGACAACCTGGTCGCGACACCGAAGCTGAAGATGCTGCTAGACACCGAAGGCAGCATGCGCGTGGCCGAGGCCATTCGGCGGGCCTTCCCGACCGATCCGGTCGACATCATCTGCATCGATCCAATTCGCAACATCTTTGACGGCGGACCCGACGGCGGCGGCGAAAACGACAACGGTGCGATGATGTTCTTTCTGAAGGACCGGGTCGAAGTTCTGCGAGACCACATCAACCCCGAGTGCGGCGTGATCCTTGCGCATCACACGAAAAAACTCAGCAAGCAGCAGGTCAAAGACGATCCCTTTCTGGCGCTCTCCGGGGCGAGTGCGCTGCGTGGCTTCTATACTTCTGGCCTGATCCTGCACCGTCCCGACGAGGAAAGTCCCCAGCGCAAACTGGAGATTGAGCTGCGTAATGGGCCTGCCTTGGCGCCGAAGCTGATCGACAAGGTCAACGGGGAATGGGTCGAGATCAACGCCATGAACGAGCGGCTGGTGAGAGCCGAGACGGGGGCCCGGCAAGACGCGGAGCGGGATCGGAAACACGACGTGATCCTGAGCCTGCTTTACGAAGAAGCCGTCGAAGGCCGTCTCTACACGTCGACGCAACTTGGTGCTGCTTTTGAGAACAAGCATGGCCTTGGCAGCCAGTTTACCATTCGGGATCGGCTGAATGTCCTGGCGACCAAGGGCTTCGTGAAATTTCGTCGTGATCTGGTCGAACATGGCTTCTCCGCCACCCAATCGCACTTTGGCTATCTCTGCGTTGAAGGCATGTGTTTTGGTCGTGACCCGGTGGTCGATCCTGACACGGGTGAGGTGCTGGCCGAGGGCCAGATCGTCCTTCCTAGCCACTTCAAATGCCCCCATTCCGGCCGTGCCAGGGAGGTCGAAAACCCTGCTGTCTGGGTCTTTCCGAAGGGGGTGGATGAATGACTTTGTCATATGACAAAGGCCTTTGTCATCCTCATGCCGCGGTCATGAAGTCAATGAAATCAACAACTTGCTGATGAGGATGACGAGGGTCTCCATCATGCCCCTTTGTCATCAAAAATGGGATAAACTGAAATGAAAACAGATACTTGCGTCGTTAGGATGAGGAAGATTAGAAACCCCTATACTAAGTATGAGGGGGGCGGACGCCGTCCTGCCCCCTCACACAACGATAGTATTCGCGCGACCGGGTTGCCCAAGGCTGTTGTCGATTGTGGAAAGCGTTCCTCTGAAGCCAAGTTTGCGCGGGTCGTTCAAAAGATCAATTTCCGCGTGTTGCCGTTGCCGGGAACCGTGCTGATGCATGAGGGGCAGCGCTACGTCGCGGTTGGCTCCGACCTGTACAAACGCCGCGATGGGCAAATCGTCCCGATCATCCTTTGGCAAAGTCACTGCGCAGAATGTGGTGGGCCGTTCGAGTGCTGGAGCGGTCTGCGATCGTGGACACTGAACCGTCGCTGCCCTCAACACCACGCACCTGGCAAGGCTGTTGCCTTAGCGGCTCGCAAGCGCGCGTCCAAATACATACGCAAGCATGGCAGCAGTAAAAAATCTTAACCCCAATCCGACGACGGCGACCCGCTCCGCCAAGAACATGATCGCCGTCGTCTTCCACCCGAGCAATGCACCCAAAAAGGAGACCACCCATGGCTGACCTAACTCAACGCGCCACGATCCGAGGCGCAAGACCTGAATCGCCACTGCCGCCGCAAACGGCCCGTACAATCCTTGCCCTCGACCTCGGCACCGCCACCGGCTGGGCGCGGCGCAGCTACGACGGGCTGATCACCAGCGGTACCGCCAGCTTCCGCCCCGGCCGTTTCGACGGCGGCGGCATGCGCTACCTGCGCTTCACCAACTGGCTGGGTGAGCTGGACCGTCTGTCTGGACCGATAGGGTCAATTTGGTTCGAAGAGGTCCGGCGCCACACCGGCACTGACGCAGCCCACGTCTACGGTGGCTTGATGGCCACGCTGACAGCATGGGCCGAGCTGCGGGGTGTGCCCTATCAGGGCGTCCCAGTCGGCACGATTAAGCGCCACGCCACCGGCAAGGGCAATGCGCCAAAGGAGGCGATGATCACGGCGGCCCGTGCGCGGGGTTTCAGCCCCGCCGACGACAACGAGGCCGATGCCATCGCCATTCTGTTCTGGGCCCTTGAAACGCAGGGAGGGCTGGCGTGATGGGCATGCGGTTCACCCCAAAGGGCTGCGGCGGCCAGCGCCGTAGCCCCGAGCAGGTCAAACGCGACGGCTGGCAGGAGCAACAAATGCTGGCGGTCTCGCTCGACGATCATCGGCTGACCTGGCCAGAGCGGGAACTCGTCCGACAGCTTGGCGAGAGGCTTTACGGCAAACTTCCTGCGGTATGGGAGGTGCGCAATGGCCGCTGACTGGACAACCACACAGGTGGAGGATCGGCTGGAGAGCGCCGCCGACGTCTTCCGCGCCTTGCCCAGTGTGAGGCCACAGGGCTTCGTCAACGCTTGGCCTGATTATTTCTACAGCTTCGCGGACAAGGTTGGTCAGGAGCCGCAGATGCGTCGTCCCCGGCCAGGCCCACGCCAAATCACCGAGGCGGAGGAGGCCATGCTCTGGCTGCGCTGGCTCGAGAAGGACGACGCACGGATCGTCTGGCTGCGAGCCAACCATGTGCAGTGGAAGAAGGTCTGCTGGGAGGTGGGCCTCAGCCGTCCGGCGGCCAACCGTCATTGGCAGTATGGCATCGCGCTGATCACCTGGCGGCTCTGGGCACGCGTGCCATCGTCCAAACGTTCGAAGCGCTTCGTGATTGAAAACGCCAACAATCTGTCAAGGAAAATCATAATGTGAGAAAAATTTTCAGAGAGACACCGGAAGGGATTCCATCACACGGCTCTGGAGGCTATCTATTGGATATACTCGGGAGTGACGCGTGCAGAAGACTGCCACTGCAATCGATCTCCGGGTGGATACCGTGGTGGACCCCAGAGTCCGAACCGGAATCCAGCGGGGGTCCACCCCCTAAGCCATTGTTTTCCGGTTCCTTTCCGGCCGAAAACGTATACGGGGGGGCGCAGCGCGGCATATCGCTAGCGTCAGAGCGATTTTTTTGGGAGTCCACCCGTCGTGGAGTCCACCCGGAAACCCTGAAATAGCACAACAAAACAGATACTTGGCTGGTGGACTCCGGGGTGGATACCCTGAACTCCGGAGTCCAGCTTGAAGCCAGTGGAATCCACCATGGATTCCGCATCCGGAGTCCACCCCGGAAGCCAGCCAATCCTGCAACAGGACGCAACTCATGACCCTCGCCTTTGCTCCAGACCGCATCGAAATGCGGCCGATCAGTCAATTGCAGCCCTACGCGAAGAACGCGAAGCTGCATGGCGCGGATCAGGTTGCTAAGATCGCCGCCAGCATGGCCGAGTTCGGCTGGACCGTGCCCTGCCTTGTGGCTGAGGACGGCGAACTGATCGCGGGACACGGCCGGGTTCTGGCGGCAACGCAACTCGGGCTGACTGAAGCGCCGGTGATCGTGCTGGGCCATCTGACCGAGGCCCAGCGTCGAGCCTACCGGATCGCGGACAACAAGTTGACCGAACTCGGGGCATGGGATGAGGCGCTGCTGTCGGCGGAACTGAACGACCTGCTGGCCGAGGATTTCGACCTGTCCTTGATCGGGTTCGACGACGCTGAACTCGAGGCGCTGTTGGCCGGAGAGGTCGATCCTGAAACCGCCTCCCGCGAAAGCGAGGATGATGTTCCCGAACCGCCTGAAACCCCGATCAGCCGACCCGGCGATCTGTGGTTGCTTGGCAAGCATCGGCTTCTCTGCGGTGATGCGACGGTTGCCACCGATGTGGCGCACGTTCTGAATGGCGTCCTGCCGCTGCTGATGGTGACTGATCCACCCTACGGTGTGCAATACGATCCCGGTTGGCGCAACAAGGCGGGAGCCGCCGCGACCAAACGCATCGGCAAGGTGCTGAACGATGACCGGGCTGATTGGCGCGAGGCCTGGGCGTTGTTCCCCGGCGACGTCGCCTATGTCTGGCACGGGGCGCTGCACGCGACCACGGTCGCCGACAGCCTGATCGCCTCAGGCTTCAATATCCGGTCGCAGATCATCTGGGCAAAAGATCGTCTGGTGCTGAGCCGTGGCGATTACCACTGGCAGCACGAGCCATGCCTCTATGCGGTGAAAAAGACCGGCAAGGGCCATTGGGCGGGTGACCGCAAGCAGACAACGCTGTGGCAGATCGCAAACAAGGATCAGGATGCCGAAACAGTTCACGGGACGCAAAAGCCGGTCGAATGTATGCGCCGGCCCATCCTGAACAACTCGAGCCCCGGGCAAGCCGTCTACGAGCCCTTCATGGGATCGGGCACGACGCTGATCGCGGCGGAAACGACAGGGCGCGTGTCCTTCGGGATCGAATTGAACCCGGCGTATGTCGATGTCGCCGTAGAGCGGTGGCAACAGTTCACCGGTGAGACCGCGGTGTTGGAAAGCAGTGGGCAGAGTTTTGATGACCTGAAATCCGGCGAAGCCCCGCCGGTTGACGCCAAAATGGATTCCTGACCGGGCTACGGCATTGACACTCCATGGGAATGTTGCGCTGGTAGACATTCACCGACAGGAGCGATGTGTGACGCAAGGGCAGAAGAAACTGAGACGGATAGCTATTTGCAGCGCGGTGACGATCGTCTTGGCGCTGATCATTGCCGTGCTGACGCTCGCGCCTATGCCCTCGGGCGGCCCCTCGGGGTCTGACAAGCTCTATCATATTTTGGCCTTTGCCTGCCTCGCGTTCCCTCTGCCGCTTGTGCGGCCGCGACTGACGATCTGGGTCGTGGTGGGTGTTATTGCCTACGGCGGCGCCATTGAACTGATCCAACCCTTCTTTGGTCGGCAGGCCGAATGGGCTGACCTCGTGGCAGACGGGATCGGCGCTATCCTCGGTGCGGTTGTTGCGCGCCAACTTGGGCTTTGGCTTCGCAGATTCCGTGGAGACAAAAAATATCTGCTGTCCAACCCACGGAATGCGTCGCGTTTGCACTCTGCTATTTCCCAGCTCGGCGAGGAACGTTGATAGAACGCTGTTTAAGATAACCGATATACCCTTCCACGCTGGTCTTCTTTCTTGGAGGTGATGTTCAGGCCAAGCTTTTTCTTGAGCGCGCCGGACATGACACCCCTAGCAGTGTGCGGCGCCCACTGCAGGGCAGTGGCGATCTCGTCGATGGTCGCGCCGTCCGGCGAGCGCAGCATGTCAATTAGTGCGGCCTGCTTTGTGCCTGTACGCGGCGTGTGCGCTTTGGGCGCGGTCTCGGTCTTGGCGGGGGTGTCCGGCGCAGGCGTGTTGGTTGTCGCGTTCATCGCGCTTGCAGGCGCGATGTTTGCGTCCACCTGTTCGATGCCGATGGCGGAGAGCCCTGCATCGGTGGCGACCAGCGTGACGCCGTGGCCATCGCCGGTCTCGCGCCAGACGGGCTCGCCCTTGCGCATGTTGGCATCGACTTCTTTGATCAAGCCCTTGGCGATCATCGCGCCGACCACCTTGGCGGCAGCACCGCCGCGCAGACTGTCGGGCAGTGGCAGGGCGATGTGTTCGGACCGCCCTGCGGCGGCGCTCAGGATCAGGGTTTGGGTGTCGGTAAGCTGGGTCACTGTCGTCTCCGTATCGGGGCGCGCGGGATGCGGGCCCTTCTACGAGGCCAAGCCCCGCACGGCGGGGCTGGCGCGATTGCCGAAGGGTCACTCGGTGTGTTCGCCCTCGCGGAACGCACCGTCGCTGATCTGTCGCAGCAAGCTGGCGTAGTTGTTCAGGCTTCCGACATGGCCCCAGTTGATCTTGTCGGGGTGGGCGTCAAAATGGTCCGCGCTGAGGGCTGTCAGGCGTTTGAGCATCGCGTCGATCTCGCCTTTGGTGGCGAGGAAGGCGGCGAGGGCTTTGGTGTTATCGGTGGCGCGGCGGGTCATAGGGGGTTGCTCCTTGAGCGAGTTGCATCGTTTTCCTGAGACAATCATCGCTCTGATGGGTTGATTATCGTAGTCAATTCACAGCAATAACATTGCTTTCCGATCCCTTGGCGCGGTCGGTGGCATCTACCCAGCCACCGTCCTGCCAGAGATAAAGGTGGCACAGCTCGCAGGTCGGATGCGGCAGGATTTGTGGTTCGCGCGGTGGATCAAAACAGTCCAGCGCGTCAGCGCGCACCTGCCGGATTTCTTTGGCGGCGAGGATGTCCGCGGGCGTCCAGCGCGCCAGTGCGGGCAGCATGTGGCTGGGGTAGCCATCATAATGGCAATAAACATGGGCCCAAGCGTCGGGACCGATTTGGATGGCGATTTGCGCGCGTGTGCTCATGTTTCTGCTCTCCCTCAGATCAGGTGCAAGCTGGCCAGCACAGCGCTGGCGGCGGCAAGCTGGGTGGTCGGCAGCTCAATCTTGAGATGCGAGATCACGTCCGAGGCTTCGGCGGTGATCCCGTCTTCGCGCAGCGCGGCCTCGATGGTCTCGGCGACGGCGTTCGGGCGCGAGCGGTCGAAGTGTGCGGGAATCGCTGCGTGGTCTATGCGGATGGTTGTTATTGCGGTCATGATTTGGTCTCCGATCAGGATTGATTTCCTGATCTAAGAATCGCTCCATCGCAGGGTGTAATCAACTCATTTCAAAGCAATATCATTGCTTTATGAACGGCAAAGGGCGTGCGATGCAGGGGATGAGCGAGCGCCAGTATGCCGCCCATGTTGGCCTGTCGCGGGGCGCTATCCAGAAGGCCAAGGAGGGGGGGCGGCTGGTTCATCACACGGATGGGTCGATTGATGCGGCCGCGTCCGATGTGCGGCGCGCTGCAATGACGGACCCCGCCAAGCAACGTGGTGAGGCAAGAAATGCACCCGCACCCAAACTAAAGCCGGTCCCCGACACCGCGGTGTCGACCGTGGGTGAGACATTGCGCGAGGAAGGGTTGCCCGCCCCAGTCACTGGCGGCGGCACAACCTTCCTGCAGGCAAAGACCGCCAACGAGGTGCTTAAGGCGCAGGAGCGCAAGCTGAAGCTGGCGAAGCTGAAGGGCGAGTTGATCGACCGCGACCGCGCGGTGGGGCTGGTCTTCCGGCTGGCGCGGGAAGAACGCGACGCCTGGGTGACTTGGCCCGCGCGGGCGGCGGCGCTGATGGCGTCGGAACTGGGGGTGATGATCGCGGATCAGGGAAGTCTGGAGCCCGTCATGATGCAGAAGGTGCTGGAAGCCCATGTCCGTGCCCAACTCGAAAGCCTCGCCGAGGTCCGCATCGACCTTCGCTGAGAACGATAGATTTGATGGTTCTGATCAACTGCTGCGCAGCTGGGGCCGGGGCCTCCAGCCCGATGCTGATCTGACGGTGTCGCAATGGGCCGATGCGCACCGGATGCTGGGGTCGCGTGCCAGCGCCGAGCCGGGGCGCTATCGCACATCGCGCACGCCGTATATGCGTGAGATCATGGATGCGCTGTCGCCGAGTTCCGCTGTCCAGCGGATCGTGTTCATGAAGGCCGCACAGGTCGGCGCGACTGAAGCCGGGAACAACTGGATCGGGTTTGCCATCCACCAGGCACCGGGGCCGATGCTTGCGGTGCAGCCAACTGTGGAACTGGCCAAGCGCAACTCGCGCCAACGGATAGATCCGCTGATCGAGGAAAGCCCGGAGCTGCGCGAACGGGTCAAACCAGCGCGCTCGCGTGATGCAGGCAACACGATGCTGTCGAAGGAATTCGCGGGCGGCATCCTGATCATGACCGGGGCGAACTCGGCGGTCGGCCTGCGGTCCACCCCGGCGCGCTACATCTTTCTGGACGAGGTCGACGCCTATCCCGCCTCGGCCGACGAGGAAGGCGACCCGGTCAGTCTGGCCGAGGCGCGGTCACTGACCTTCGCACACCGGCGCAAGATCTTCTTGGTCTCGACCCCGACGATCCGGGGGCTGAGCCGGATCGAACGGGAATATAAGACCAGTGATCAGCGCCGGTTTTTTGTGCCGTGCCCGCATTGCAGCCAGTTCCAGTGGCTGACGTTCGAGCGGCTGCGCTGGGAAAAGGGGCGACCCGAGGCGGCGGCATACCATTGCGAGGGCTGCGACCGCGCCATCGCCGAACATCACAAGACGGCACTGTTGGAAGCGGGCGAATGGCGGGCAACTGCTGTCGCCGCCGATCCCGGCACCGTCGGCTATCATCTCTCGGCGCTGTATTCGCCGATCGGCTGGCTGAGCTGGGAGCGGATCGTGCGGGCATGGGAGGCAGCACAAGGCTCAGACGAGGCGATCCGGGCCTTCAAGAACACGATCCTTGGCGAAACATGGGTGGAAACCGGCGAAGCGCCGGACTGGTCGCGGCTCTATGATCGCCGTGAAACATGGAAGCCGGGCATCGTGCCTGCGGGCGGGCTGTTCCTGACCGCCGGGGCCGATGTGCAGAAAGACCGGATCGAGGTTGACGTCTGGGCCTGGGGCCGGGGCGGCACAAGCTGGCTGGTCGACCACATCGTGATCGAGGGTGGTCCCGACCATCAGGGCGCGTGGGCCGAGCTGACAAAGCTTCTTGACCGGACGTGGATCCATCAAAACGGCGCGCAGCTCCGGCTGGCCAAGCTCGCCATCGACACCGGCTATGAGGCTCCAGCCGTCTATTCCTGGTCGCGGCGGCAAGGGGTGGCGCAGGTCGCACCGGTCAAAGGCGTCGAAGGGTTCAACCGTTCTAGCCCGGTGTCGGGCCCGACTTATGTCGATGTGACCGACGCGGGCAAACGCCTGCGCCGGGGTGCTCGGCTTTGGACCGTGGCGGTGTCCACCTTCAAGGCGGAAACCTACCGCCATCTCGGTCTGCCGCGCCCGACTAAGGAAGAATTGGCCGAGGGCGTAACGTTCCCGCCCGGCACGGTGCATCTGCCCGATTGGGTGGACAGCGAATGGCTCAAGCAGTTGGTGGCCGAGGAACTGGTCACGGTGCGCACCAAACGCGGCTTTGCCCGGCTTGAATGGCAAAAGCTGCGCGAGCGCAACGAGGCGCTGGATTGCCGGGTCTACGCCCGCGCGGCTGCCTGGATTATCGGAGCGGATCGCTGGCCAGAGGCGCGCTGGGTGGATCTGGAGGCGCAGGTGGTAGGGGACGACAAGGATGATGCTTCACAAGACAAAGCCGCAGCAGGATCCATCCGTGCGGTGCGCAGTCCGGCGCGGCGCAGGACCGTGACGTCGAATTACATGCGGTGATCGACCCGAGTCTGATGCTGCTTCATTGCAGACAGCATTTCTTGAACTTCTTGCCGCTGCCGCAGAGACATGGGTCGTTGCGGCCAACGGAAGGTGCAGGGTTCTTTAAGAACTCGGTCCAAGGAGCCACGCGCAGGTCGTTACTGACCTTGCGCACCTTTTGCTGCTCGAAGAATGCATCTGTGTAGCAGTGCCATTTCGACAGTTCAGCGATGGAATCGGTGATCAGTCCCTCGCCATAACGGGGGTTGCCTGGTGCACCGTTCGCATCACGCGTCGCCTGCAAATCTTCCAGAAAATGCGAGAAGTCGCAGTAATCCTTGGGGATCAGGCCTTTGTCGAAAAGTTCACGAACTGCTTCAGTCATGTCATCAAGACCAAGATCGGCAATGGTTTCGGTCCACCCCATCAGCACATCAGTCGATGCCTTGGGGTGGCGCGTCCGGAAGGTCCGGTTGAAATCCTCGATCGCGGGGCGCTGATCAGGATGGATGTGTGCGATCAGGACAAGGGCGCTCATCAGGGAGCTGCGCGCGAAATCGTCGGCTTGCAGATCAAGAATTGCCTCGAACAAGGGCTGCAGATCGCCATCGAAGGTGCCCGCGATGACGCGAAAACTGACTTCCGTCACCGCATCGCCCAGGGTGTGATCGATGGTTTTTGTCGGGCGGCGCAGCATGTGAAGCAAAGGGCGATAGGCATGCGTGACCCGCCATTCGCCTAGCAGATAGAAGACCGGGATTAGTGCCATCAGATCAGCGCCGCGCATGGCGGACACGTGTTGGCGTCCGAGCCGCGCAACCAGTTCGAGGAAGATCGGCGTTATTGCTTCGCGTTGCTCGCCTGCAGCGGCCATCGCGGCCTTTGGGAAAATGTCGTCCCGCGCGAGGTCGCGCATGATTTCGGAGGGGGTCATGGGTTTGCTTTCAATGGAGGGCAGGCCCATCAACTGAAACACTTTTCACCCAAGGGTCAATTCATATGACGACAATTACCGACCTTAAAACCCGCCGTGACGCCCTCTCGGCGCAGCGTTCCTCAGGCGTGGCGCGGGTCAGTTACGACGGCAAGACCGTGGATTACCGCAGCATCGCCGAAATCGACCGGGCCATCGAGGTGCTGGACCGCGAGATCGCAGCGGCCGAGGGGCGCAAGATTATCCGCCAAGTGCGCGTGATCACCAGCAAAGGGCTGTAACGCATGGGCTGGTTTGATGGCTTTCGCCGCCGGGGAACTGGCGGTCCAAAAGACTTGCGAGCGAGACTGGAAGGGGCAATGTCGCAGCGACGCTTGCGGGGCTGGCAACCGCCCTTGGAGAATATCAACTCGCTGGTCGCCTCGGGCGGCTCGCGTCTGCTGGCGCGGTCGCGCGAGTTGGTGGTGACCAATGGCTATGCGGCAAATGCCTGCGAGGCTTTTGCATCGAACCTGGTGGGCGACGGGATCAAGCCGTCGTCGCTGATTGATGATCCGGCCTTGCGTGATCAGGTGCAGCGGCTCTGGCTTGCCTGGACCGATGAGGCGGATGCTGACGGTCTGACCGACTTCTACGGGTTGCAAGCGATGGTGGCGCGCGAGATGTTCGTTGCTGGCGAATGCTTTGTGCGGATGCGCCCGCGCCGGTCCGAGGATGGCCTGTTGGTGCCGATCCAGCTGCAGCTATTGCAGTCTGAGATGCTTCCCTTCGAGAAGACAGAGACCGCCGCCAACGGCAACCCAATCCGTTGCGGGATTGAGTTTGACCTGATCGGACGGCGTGTGGCGTATCACTTCCGGCGCCGTCACCCCGGCGACAGCACGGACCAGACCATGCCAGTGCCGCTGACGACCCGGGTGCCAGCCGAGGATGTTCTGCACATCTACCGCCCCATTGACGCGGGGCAAATCCGGGGGTTGCCGCATATGGCGCCTGCCATGGTGCGGCTGTTTTTGCTCGACCAATATGATGACGCCGAACTGGATCGCAAGAAAACGGCTGCGATGTTTGCAGGTTTCATCACCAAGACAGCACCAGAAGAGCAGCTTATGGGTGAGATTGAGGCGACCGATGACAGTGGTGCCACCGTCAGTCTGGAACCCGGTACGCTGCAGGTGCTGCTTCCGGGCGAAGACGTCAAATTCTCCAGCCCCGCCGATGTCGGTGGCGGCTACGAGGCGTTTCAATACCGGACACTGCTGTCGGTCTCAGCCTCGCTCGGTCTGCCCTACCATCTGGTCACGGGTGACGTGCGCCAAGCGAACTATTCCAGCCTGCGCGCAGAGTTGGTCGAATTCCGCCGAAGGGTTGAACAGCTGCAGCACGGTGTTGTCGCGCATCAGCTTTGCCGCAGGGTTTGGGCACGCTGGTTGGAAACGGCGGTGCTGTCGGGCGCCTTGGACTTGCCAGGCTTTGCGGGCGCGCCTGCGCGGTACCGCGCCGTGAACTGGATCCCGCCACGCTGGGATTGGGTCGATCCGCTGAAGGACATCCAGGCGCAGGTTCTGGCGATGGAGGCCGGGATTGTCTCACGCCGCAAGGTTGTTGAGGCGACGGGCTACGACGTCGAGGAAATCGACCGCGAAAACGCAGCCGACGCGGCGCGCGTGAAAGCACTGGGCCTGCAGTACCGCACCAGCCCTGGCGAGACGCAGGGCGCGCGGGCCACGCCCGCCACCCGTCCTGACCCGGGCAATGGCAATGGTGATGACAGCGGCAATGACGGGGACGATGGCGCAACGGCGTCCGATCCCGCCACACAACAGGAGTAACATCATGAACAGCTGGTACACGATCCGGGCCCAAGCCCAAACCCAAGCCCAAGCGATGGGCGCGGAGGTGCTGATCTACGACGAAATCGGAGCCTATGGCGTCTCGGCCAAGGGGTTTTTGGCGGAGCTGGGCGCGCTGCCGGATACCACGCCTCTGGCCTTGCGGATCAACAGCCCGGGCGGTTCAGTCTTCGACGCGGTGGCGATCTACAATGCGCTGAAGCGTCATGCCGGCGAGATCACCGTCTGGATCGACGGGATTGCGGCTTCGGCTGCCAGCTACATTGCAATGGCCGGTGACGAGATCGTCATGCCGGAGAATGCTTTCATGATGATCCATGATCCCTCCGGCCTTGTCATGGGCACAGCCACTGAGATGCGAGGGATGGCTGACACGCTGGACAAGATTGCGGGGAGCATGACCCGGGGTTATGCCGGCAAATCTGGCAAGCCTGAGACGGAGATTGCAGCCCTGATGGCTGCAGAGACATGGTTCGATGCGCAGGACGCATTGGATCTGGGGCTGGCCACGCGGATGGCAGAGCCAGTCCGTATTGCCGCCAGCTTCGACATCGGGCGCTTCCGTAATGCACCGCCAGTGCTTGTCGAGGCCGTCGAGGCGGCAGAGATTGGGGTGGGTGAAACTGTTGATAGTCACGACGGTATTCAGATCAGCGATCCGCTGTCGCGTGAGTCCGGTTCCACCGTTACGGACCCCAATAAGAGCGTCGAAGCTGCCGAGGCTGACCTTGAAGCAGGTCCAGACGCGGAACCCGCGCCGGATCCAGAAACTCTTGCGGCTGACAAGACTTTTGATCTGGGTCCAGAACCAGCTCCCCCCTCTGAGGGACGAAGCACTGTTGGAGTTGCCAACACTGCTGCCGACGCCAGCGCCATCCGCGCAGAGGCCATCGCGCATGCGCGCTCTGTGATTGATCTGTGCCGCCTCGCCGGTCAGCCGCAAATGGCGGGACGGTTCTTGGAAGAGGACAGAGGTCTTGATTGCATTCGCGCAGCCCTTCTGGCCGCCAAGGCAGATACCGATCCTGATATCAGCAGCGCCCATGCCCAACCGGGCTTGGCAAGTTCCACCCATCCTTGGGGCGATGTGATCGCCCGCACCTTCAAGTTGAAAGGATAAATTTGCATGACCACGCTCACCGAAGGCCCACACTCGGGCGGCTTCCTCGTTTGGGAAGTGCTGCGCGATTATACCCGTGAAACCACCACCATCGCCTCTGGCGCGGGCAAACTTGCTCCCGGCACAGTGCTCGGCAAAATCACCACGGGTGGTAAATACACCGGCCTCGCACCCGCAGCTACAAATGGCAGCCAAAACGCGGCTGGCATTCTCTGGGCTGCGATCGATGCAACGGACGCCGACACGGCCAGCGTGGTGATCTTGCGCGGCCCTGCCATCGTGAACCGCGCTGAGATCATCCTGCCCGAGGGCGCCACTGAGGCGCAGATCAACGCTGCCATCACGGCATTGGCAGCCCTTGGCATCATTTTGCGCTGAGCGATCGGCGCAGACCCATCATCCCCACCTGAATAGGAGGTCGGCTCATGGCCACCATGGACATCTTTGAAGGCGACGCCTTCAGCATCATCGAGTTGACCCGCGCGCTCGAAAACATCCCCTTCAAACCTGCGATCCTCTCGGGGGCAAACCTGTTTGGCGCGCGCGGTGTGCGGGCGCGTACGATTATGATTGAGAGCCGCAATGGCACGCTGTCGTTGATCCCGTTCTCGGAGCGCGGCTCGGCTTACGAACAACAGGTTCCCGCGCGGCGCGACATGCGGGCCTTTGTCTGCCGACAGTTTAAAAAGCAGGATGTGCTCTGGGCCTCAGAGATCCAGGGCATCCGTGACTTTGGCTCGGAAACCGCAACTCAACAGGTGCAAGCAGAGGTGGCGCGCAAGATGGGGCGGCTCAGGAATGACGCTGAGGCCACCTTTGAGTTCCATCTCTTCAACGGGATTCAAGGGGTGGTGAAAGACCCCAAGGACGGTGTGACCGTGATCAACTACTACACCGAGTTTGGCATCGCGCCTGCGGCGGAAGTGGATTTTGACCTCGACAATGCCACCCCCGGCTCGGGGGCGCTGCGCAAACGCTGCCAAGCCCTGATCGAAAGTGTTGAGGACAGTCTTGGCGGCCTCGCCGCTGGCCAGGTACAACTTCGCGCTGAATGCGGTTCGGGCTTCTTTGCTGATCTGGTCGCCCATAAGGAAGTGCGCGAGACCTATCTGAACACGGCGGCCGCAGCTGATCTGCGGGGCCGCGTCGGTGAAGCGGTCAGCTTTGGCGGTATCAGCTTCCACCGCTACCGCGGCGGCCTTGGATTTGGCGTGCCGACTGACAAGGCCTATTTTTATCCTGAAGGCGTCGACGGGCTGTTTGAGATTTACTACGCCCCCGCTGACACCTTCGAGACGGTCAACACGCTGGGCCAGCCACTCTACGCGCGGATGATCCCTGACCGGGATCGCGACGAATGGGTGCGCTTGGAGATTGAGTCGAACCCGCTGCCGATCTGCACCCGCCCGCAGGTGCTGCGCTCAGCACGGCGAACCTGATGACGGCCTTTGCTGCTGCTATCTGCGGATTTCGCGGAGAATGGGCGCTGATTTCGCGCGATCGTGGGCACGCGTTTCGCGCCATTCTGGGCAGTCATTTCACGGGATCGTGGGCAGGCTGGCCGACGCTTTCATGGAGTCAGGCTTGAACGATTTGGTCAAGCTTTTTTGTGACGGCGGAGCGCCTGCGCAGGCTTTCACCTGAGAGGGTGAGGCGGTGTGCGTTGTGAACGAGGCGGTCGAGGATGGCATCTGCGAGCGTTGGGTCGCCGATGGCTTCGTGCCACTGGTCAACGGGGAGTTGGCTTGTGACGATGGTGGAAGCGCGGCCGTGGCGGTCTTCGAGGATTTCCAGCAGGTCACGGCGCTCCGGGGCGGTGAGGACGGCGAGGCCCCAATCGTCAATGATCAGCACATCCATGCGGGCGATGGTTTTGAGGATGCGTTCATGGCGGCCATCGCCACGGGCCAGAGCAAGGGCCTCGAACATGCGCGGCGCACGTTGATAGAGGACGGGCCGCCCATCCCGGCACGCCTTGTGGCCAAGGGCGCAGGCGATCCAGCTTTTGCCCAAACCGGTCGGCCCGGTTATCAGCAGGTTCTCGTGCCGGGCGATCCAGCCGCCATCGGCAAGATGCGCCATGACACTGCGGTCAAGACCACGTGGGCTGCGCAGGTCCAGATCCTCGACGCTGGCATCTTGGCGCAGAGCCGCAAACTTGAGCCGGGAGGCCAGTTTCTTGGTGTCGCGCTCTGCAGCCTCGCGGTCGACCAGCAGGCCGAGACGCTCTTCGAACGAGAGGGCGTCGAAGGCGGTTGACCTGCGTTGTTCTTCGAGCGCCGATGCAATGCCGGTCAGGCCGAGCGCCAACAGTCGGTCGTGGGTGGGATGGGTCAGCATTTTAGTCCTTTCTCAATGGTAATAGCTGCCGCCACGAATGTTGGCGTGCTGGAGGGGGGCGACCTCTTCGGAGCCTTCCAGGAAGGCGCGATCGAGGCCGGTCTTGAGGATCGAACGAATGGAGGTGACGGTGCGGGCCCGGATGGTCACACCCCGCTGGCAGGCCGCATCAACGCGCTCCGGCCCATAGGTTTTGACCAAGGCCAGCACACCCAGGCAGGTGCGGAACCCCTGTTCAGGATGGGGGCGGTCAGCCATCACCATCTCGCAAAAGGCGGCGACGGCGGGGCCGGTCTTGGTTGCCTGCGCCAGCATTCTGGCCGGGGTCCATTCGGCAAAGCGACGATGGGCCGATGGCATATGGTCGGCCACGGTGACATGGCTGCGCCGCCCCGGGGTGCGCACGTGGCTCGCAACCCTCTGACCACGATGGAATATCTCGACCGTCTGGCCGCTTGTGCGAACATCGACCTCTTGTTTGATCAGCGCGAAGGGCACGGAATACCATGAGCTGTCGACCTCAACGTGATAGTCGGGTGCCACGCGGGCGCGCTTCCAGCGGGCGAAGACATAAGGTTCGGGCGGTAGGGGCTGAAGATTGGGCCGATCCAAAGTGGCAAACAGATCGGCGCGGCTGGCGCCATAGCCGCGCATCACGCGCATGTTCAACTCGTCCAGCAGCCGCCGGATCGCCACGTTCAACTCGGCCAATGAGAAGAACCGGTGGTTCCGCAGCCGCGCCAGAATCCAGCGTTGTGCCACTTGGACAGCCACTTCCACCTTCGCCTTGTCCCGGGGTTTGCGCGGCCGGGCGGGCAGAACGGCGGTGCCATAATGCGCCGCCATCTCGGCATAGGTCCGGTTCAGCCCCGGATCAAACCGGTCTGCCTTGATCACGGCGGACTTCAGATTGTCCGGAACCACCGCCTTTGGCACGCCGCCCAGAAAGGCGAACATCCGGATATGCGCGAGGATCCAATCTTCCAACCCCTCCGATGCCACCGCCTCGGCATAGGTGTGATTCGATGCCCCCATTGCCGCCACGAACAGCTTCATGGCCCGCGCTTCGCCGGTCGTGGGGTCGATCACGTCGATGGTGTCGCCGGCAAAGTCAACGAACACCTTCTCGCCGCCCACATGTGTCTGGCGCATCGTCGGGCGCACCCGACCCTTCCAAGCCTCGTAATGCGTGCAAAACCAAGTATAGGCAAAACCCCCGGGGTGCGCGGCACGGTATTCTTCCCAGAGCAGCATCCGCGTCACCCCAGGGCGGCGCAACTCGCGGTCAATCTCCGCCCAGTCGGGCACAAGCCGCTCCGCGTCCGGCACCGTGGGCGGGGCTGGAAACAAAAGAAGTTCAAGGCTGTCGTCATCGATCCCCTCCGGCAAGGGCCACGTGAGCCCGGCATGACGCGCCCGTTGGGTGTAGCTTCCGACGCTCCCCTTGCTCAGACCGAGGGAAGCGGCAATGGACCGCTCGCTCAGGCCTTGCCCAAGCTTCAATCGCAAAACATCTCGTATCCGGCGCATGTTCAATCGTCCTGTCGGCATCAAGCCACCCCTTCATTCCTGAAGGCGCAACTATCCTCAATTTGCCGACCAGACCTGCCCGCGATCCCGCGAAATCAGTGCCCAGCTTCACGCGAAATGACTGCCCATGATCCCGTGAAATCGATGCCCACCATCAAGCGAAACACGCATGCTATCGGTGCGCTGTTTGCTGATCCCAATATGTCGGTGGAAATCTGGCACCGAGACGGGGAGGGGCGCTTTACCCGTGCGCGGGGCATCCTGCGACGACCCGATGAGATCACCGAGTTCGGGTCCGCGCGGCTTTGGTCGGAAACAACGCGCATTGATCTGCGCGTGGCCGATATCCCCACCCTGCATCCGCAAGAGCAAATCCTGATCGGGGATGAGACATTCCTGATCCAAGGTGAACCTCGCCGCGATCGGGAAAAACTGATCTGGACCTTGGAACTGAGCCCCGCATGAAGATCAAGCTCGATCTTGCGCCTGATCTGATCGCGGCGATGGCGGCCGAGATCAAGGCAGGCGAAAAGGCAGTCTCAACCGCCATGTATGAGGCTGGAACGGGGCTGAAGACCGCTTGGCGCGCTCAGATCACCGGGGCCGGGCTTGGGCGGCGACTTGGCAACTCAATCCGGCTCGCCAGCTATCCCAAATCTGGTGACAGCCTGAGTGCGGCCGCCTTGGTGTGGTCGCAAGCGCCGGTGATCCTCCGCGCGCATGACACCGGTCCGCTGATCCGGTCCAAGGACGGGTTTTGGCTGGCGATCCCGACAGCGGCCGCGGGCAAGTCAGCCCGTGGTGGGCGCATCACACCCGGGGAATGGGAACGCAGGCAAGGTCTGAAGTTGCAGTTTGTCTATCGCAGGCGGGGACCCAGTTTGCTGGTGGCTGAAGGGCGGCTGAACAGCCGTGGGTTGGGTGTCGCGTCAAAGTCAAAGACCGGGCGCGGCGTCGCAACCATGCCGATCTTTTTGTTGGTGCCACAGGTAAAGCTGGCGAAACGCCTTGATCTGGCGCGCGATGCAGAGCGGGCCGTGGACCGCGTGCCAGGGTTGATTGTAGCGAACTGGGTTGAGGGCAAAGTCTGATGACACGCGAAACCATCCTGACCGCTCTTGCGGATCTCTTGCGGCTGATCCCGTTCGTGCCGGTTCTGCGCGGCGAGGTCCTGCCTGAACGCGTGCCAGCAGCTGGCCTTTTGATCCTGCGCGACGGTGATCCGGGCGATCCAGCGGTGACGCTGTCGCCGCTTTTATATCACTTCCAACATCGCGCGGAGCTGGAGGTCATCGTGCAGGGCGTGGCCCGAGATGCTGCTTTTGCCACGCGCTGCGGCCAGATTGGCGCTGTGATCTCTGGCGATCACACGCTTGGTGGCCTCTGCGATTGGATTGAAGCGGAAGCGCCGCGCCCGGTGGATCTGCCCGTCGAGGGCGCTGCGAGCCTGAAGGCGGCGGTGATCACCATCGTCCTGCATTACACCACCACCGGCCCACTGGCCTGACACCCCACAATAATGAGGAGACCCCCATGGCACGTGCGCAAGGCGCGCGGGCGCAGATGGCGCTGGCGTTTGAGACTATTTATGGCACCGCCCCGACCACGGGGTTCAAGCTGATGCCCTTTGCCAGCACCTCGCTTGGGGCTGAGCAACCGCTGCTGGCCTCGGACCTCTTGGGTTATGGTCGCGATCCGCTGGCCCCGATCAAAGATGCGGTGACGGCGGACGGTGATGTCTCGGTGCCGATTGATATCGAGGCGTTCGGGTTTTGGCTCAAGGCCGCCTTTGGCGCGCCCGTTACCAGCGGCACCACGCCCAAAACGCACACCTTCACCTCAGGGTCTTGGGCACTGCCGAGCTTCTCGGTGGAAACCGGCATGCCGGAGGTACCGCGCTATGCGATGTATTCGGGCTGCATGTTGGATCAGCTGAGCTGGACCATGCAGCGCTCGGGGCTGTTGACAGCGACGGCCAAGATCATCGCGCAGGGCGAGACGATTGCCACCGCATCAGGTGCGGGTACGCCGAACGCAATCGCGCTGCAGCGTTTTGGCCACTTTAACGGCTCCATCAAGCGCAATGGCACAGCCCTTGGCCATGTGGTCTCGGCAGAGATTACCTATGCCAACAACCTTGAGCGGGTGGAGACCATCCGAGCAGATGGCAAGATCGATGGGGCGGATCCGGCGATGGCGGCTTTGACGGGCAAGATTGATGTGCGCTTTGCTGACAGCGCGCTGGTGACCCAAGCCATTGATGGCGCGCCTTGCGAGTTGGAGTTCAGCTACAGCCTTGGGGCCAGTGCCAGCCTCAGCTTTACGGCCCATGCGGTCTATCTGCCCCGGCCCCGGATCGAGATCCAAGGGCCGCAGGGCATTCAAGCCTCGTTTGATTGGCAGGCGGCGAAGGGGACGACGCCTGCACGGCTTTGCACCATTGTCCTCACCAACTCAGTCGCGAGCTATGCATGATAGAACTTAACCTTTCCAACGGGCCGAAGTGGCTTGATCTCATCGCAGGCCTGCGTTTGCAGCTGCGCCCGCTGACCACCTCGCTGATGGTGGCCGCGCGCGCGGACCCTGCGATCCAAGGCCTTGCCACTGGTGCCAGTGATGATGAACGCGCCGTGGCCTTTGCCAAAGCGCTGGCCCGCTTGGCCATTCTCGAATGGGAGGGGGTGGGCGATGCGAGCGGTGTGCATCTTCCACCTTCTGAGGCTGCCATTGATGCCCTGCTGGATCTTTGGCCGGTGTTCGAGGCGTTCCAGACCCAATACGTCGCCAAAGGTCTGTTGATCGATGCGGAAAAAAACGGCTTTGCGCCCTTGCCGAGTGGTCCTTCGGCGGGGGTGACGCCTATTGCGCCGCCTGCCAGCAAGACTGCCTCGACTGCCCCAGCCGCGTAAACGCACCGCAGACGTATGAAGGCTGGCAGGTTTGGGACCTGGTGCAGCGCTTGGGCGGCCAGCTGCGGCTGGCGCAAGGGCCGTCAGGCAATGCGGTGATTGGCTGGGACATGGCGGCAGCCTTTGCGCTGGCCTCTGCGCTTGGGCTTTCGCCGCTGGCTGTGGCCGAGATGCTACCGGCTGTAGAGGCGGTGATGGTTCAGAAACTTAACGAGAGAATGGAACAAGGGCTATGACCGAAAAACGGGTCTCTGTGCGCCTCTCGGCCAGCGGCGGACGGCAAGTGCGCGCCGAGCTGGAAGGTGTGGGCGATGCGGGCAGCCGCGGCTTTGGTAGGCTGAGCCGGGAGATGGATCTGGCCAATGCGCGGCTTGCGGCCTTATCGCGCCGGGCGGCCCTTGCCGCGGGCGTTATGGCTGCGGCCACAGTGGTGGCGGGAGTGGCCATGATCCGCTCTGGCCTGCAAACCGTCGATGCGCAGGCCAAAATGGCGCAATCTCTGGGCACCACGGTGGAAAGTCTGCAAGTGCTGGACCGGGCCGCTGATCTCTCTGGCGTCTCGATGGGCAATGTCGAGCAGGCCACGGTGCAGCTGACAAGGCGCCTAAGCCAGGCAGCGGCAGGTGCTGGCCCTGCCGTCCAAGCGCTTGACCGCCTTGGTCTGTCTGTCAGCGCGCTGCAAAGCCTGCCGCTTGATCAGCGCATTGCCTTGATCCAGGACCGGCTGGCGGAGTTTGTGCCCGAGGCCGAGCGCGCGGCGGTTGCGTCACAGCTCTTTGGCGACCGCGCAGCTTTGGTGTTTACGCGCATTGATACCGCCACGCTGCGCCAAGCCACCGCTGACGTGAATGATTTTGGCATTGTTGTCTCCGAGCAGGACGCAGACCAGATTGAGCGCACCAATGATGCGCTGTCGCGCCTCGGACTGATCTGGCGGGGTGTGTCAAACCAGCTGGCAGTGGCTGCGGCCCCGGGCCTTGAGGCGGTGGCCAATGCACTGGCGGCGGTATCCAAAACCACGGGACCGCTGGGCCAAGCGATTGCGGGTGTCTTTGACAACCTTGGCAGGCTTGGTGCTTATGCGGCAACCTTTGCGGCCTTCCTTGCGGGACGCTGGTTGCCGCAATGGCGATAGCGGCGCTGTCGGTGCGCGGGCTTGCCACAGCCCTTGTCATTTTGCGGGGCGCGCTGATCCGCACCGGCATTGGCGCGCTGATCGTGGGCGCTGGTGAGTTGGTCTATTGGTTCACCCGGCTTGTTACAGGTGCTGGCGGCTTTGGCGCCGCGATGGGGCTTTTGAACGACGTCGCGGTCGAGGTCTGGAGCCGCATTAGAATGGCCGCGAGCTCAGCTGGGGCCGCGGCCACCGCGATGTTCTACGATCTGAAAGCGGATGCGGCCATGGGCATGGCGTCCGCAATTGAAAGCGTGGTGGGGTTTGGTAATGCGACAGCCAACACCTTTGAAGGCGCTCTTCTGGCCGTGAAGGCAATCTGGTCGCGCCTGCCTGGCGTGATTGGCGATCTGGTGTTCACAGCGGCCAACCGCATGCTCGACGGCATTGAGGCAATGCTGAACGGAGCCCTCGGGCGGATTGATGCTTTTACCGGCAAGATCCGGGATGCGCTGGCAGCCGTAGGGATTGAGACCACCTTTGGCCAGATTGGCGAAATCAGTCTTGGTGATATTACAAACCCCTTTGCGGGGGCCTCGGCCGAGGCGGGCACGGTGGCGGCAGAAGCGTTCCAGCGCGCCTTTGCCAAAAACCCCCTGACCGCCCCTGATCTTGGTCTGAGCGGCCTTGCCACTGACGCGCTTGCGACTGCGAACAGCTACCGCCAGGCAGCGACTGATCTGGCCGCAGGGGCCACAGCGCCGCTTGCAAGTTGGCAGGCGCTCAAAGATGCCGTAAGCGGCAGTGCTGCTGCGGGGGCTGATGCGCTTGATGAGGCACAGGCATCGGCCTCAGGCGTTGCGGAGGCGCTGGACGGTGCAACAAGCGCGGCAAACTCTGCAGGTGGGGCGGTCAAGAGCGCCGCCGAAGTGGCCAAAACCGGCTGGGCGGCCGTCTCACAATCCTTGGCGGACTATTCCAAGCAGGCGATGGACTGGGGCAAGGGCCTTGGCAGCACTTTGGTCAGCGGCTTTCAATCGGCTGAAACTGCGTTCAAGCAATTTATCACCACCGGCAAGTTCGACTTCAAGTCCTTGGTGTCTTCAATCCTCGCTGATCTGGCAACGCTGGCGTTCAAGCGCGCAGTTTTGGGACCCATTGCCAGTGCGCTGTCGGGGGCGTTTGGCGGTGGGGATATATTTGGCTCGGTTTTGCATGCAGGCGGCATGGTCGGGACTGGCGGAACCAGCCGCAGGGTTCCAGCGCTGGCCTTTGCCGCAGCACCGCGCATGCATGCTGGAGGCTGGGCGGGTCTGAAACCCGATGAGGTGCCCGCAATCTTGCAGCGCGGCGAGCGGGTGTTAAGCCGCAGGCAGGCAGCGGGCTATGGCGCAGGCGGGGCGGCACCAAACATGTCGATCTCAATTGACGCGCGCGGCGCACAAATTGGCGTGGCCGAACAGATTGAGGCCCGCCTGCGCGCGGCACTTCCTGAAATCGCGCGCATCGCCAAGCAAAGCGTCGCGGATGGGCGGCGACGGGGTCAGGCGATATGACAATTGCAGTGTTGCCACTGGTGCTGGTGTCCGCACTTGAACGGCGTCTGGTTACCTCCGTGGCCGAGGCACGCTCACCCTTTACCGGCACGTCGCAAATCCAAGACTGGGGCGCATCATGGTGGGAGTACCAGATTGAGATGGCGGTAACGCAAGGTGCCAATGGCCGCAGCCTGTCTGCGTTCTTTGCCGCTTTGGGCGGTTTGCGGGGGCGGTTTTTGTTTCCTGACCCAACGATTGAAGTGCTGGTCGGGGTGGGTAATCCTTATGTTACCGAGACGCAGGCGGCGGATGCTTTGAGCCTGCGCACCGCAGGCCGGGGACTTGGTCTGCGCGCAGGGGATTTCTTTCAGCTAGGGTCCGAGGCCACGACGCGGCTTTATCAACTGACGGCGGATGTGACGCCGGTTGGCAGCGAGGCGGAGCTGGCGTTTGTACCATCCCTGCGCAGTACCGTTCAGCTCGGCACGACGATCGGCCTGAATGCCCCATCCGTTCTTCTTCGGCTAACGGCGCCGGTGCCGACGGTCATTGGCCGGGCGGATCAGCATCGGTTTACGATCTCAGCCCGAGAGGCGCTTTGAACTGCGAGGACATTTGACATGAGCCGAGATGTAACCGGCGCTTTTGCTGCGGCACTGGCAGAGCAACACCTTCGCCCGGTGATCTTCTTCGAGGGCCAATTCGCCACAGGCTGGGTGCGGATTTGGTCGGGGCTGGGCGAGACCGGCTGGAACGACGAGAGTTGGGCTGGCGCGGGGTCGCTTCTAGGCATCGGTTCTCTTGATGAAACCGGCGAGGTCGTGGCGGGTGGCACGGCGGTCTCGTTGTCTGGCGTACCGCTCGATCTGGTGCAAATGGCCATTGCAGAGGCGCGGCAAGGTTTGCCGGGCCGGATCTGGCTCGGGCTTTTGTCTGAAACAGGCCAGATTATCGCCGATCCGGTGCAGGCCTTCTCGGGCCGTCTTGATGTACCAGAAATCAAGGATGATGCTGACAGCTGCACGATTACCATCAGCTATGAAAGCCGGTTGATTGACCTGACCGTGGCGCGGACGTGGCGCTATACCCATGAAAGCCAGCAGGTGCTGTATCCGGGTGATCTTGGCTTTGAATATGTCACCGCCATTCAAGACCGGGAGATTACCTGGGGACGCGGTTAATTTGCGGAGTTGGCCGGGTTTGAGGGACTATTCATCTGGATAAGCTGTGGATAGCTGGCCCGGCAGCGGCCCTGCATGTTCGTGAGGCTAGGCCGGTCTTCGGGGCAATCTTTGGCAATGATGTCGAGCGCTGTGGGCAGCGGCGTATTCGCGCCAACACGCTCCACAAAACGTTCTTTGGAATAGCGCCCGAAGCGACCGCAGACAGGGCAGCTGATCTCGACAGTCTCAAAGGGGAAATCAAAGGCGCGCATGCCGCAAAGTTGGCGCGCCACGCTTAGATGGGCAAGGGAAAATGATGTCTCACATCGACAATTGGGAACGCCACCTCGCAGAGGCAATCGACATCGCACGTGTAAAACCCTTCGCTTGGGGCCTTCAAGACTGTGGAACATTTGCTTTTGGGATCCGAAGCCAGCTCACGGACGGCGCGGATGTGGCCGCCCTCTGGCGCGGACGCTACAGCACTGCGCTTGGCGGCGCGCGCGTCAGCCGGACGGCATTGATGAGATGGCCCTCATTGAGGCGGCCAATATCTGCGACGAGCCGGTGGCACTCGCAGGGGGTGGGGTGGAGCTGCGCTATGCCTGCAACGGGGTCATCACGCTTTCTGAGGTTCCCAAAACCATCATCGAGGGGTTGCTGACATCCTTTGCCGGGCGTTGCGCTTTCTCGGGCGGGTCTTGGCGCATTCATGCAGGGGCGTGGCGCGCACCGTCCGTGGCGCTGACCTCCGACCATGTTCGCGAGGCCGGTCTGACCTTGGCCACGCGGGTGACGATGTCGTCAAACTTCAACGGGGTGCGCGGACAGTTCGTTTCCCCAGAGAACGACTGGCAGCCCGATGACTTTCCGGCCTATGCCAGTGCTGCCTATTTGGCGGAGGACGGCGGAGAGCAGAAATGGCGCGATATCTCGCTGCCCTTCACCATCTCGGCCACGATGGCGCAGCGACTGGCCAAGATTGAGCTGGAACGCGCGCGGCGTCAAATGACGGTACGGCTGTCGGGCAAGCTGTCCGCTTGGGCGGCCACAGTCGGCGATGTGGTGACCCTGTCCTATGATCGTTGGGGCTTTGCTGCCAAACCGTTTGAGGTGCAGGGCGTCAGCCTTGATCTTGCGGCCTCGGGTAATGCGGCACTGCTGCTGCCAGAACTGGTCCTGCGCGAAACCTCGCCGCTGGTGTACGACTGGGCTGCAAGCGAGGCACAGATATATGCGGCCGCCCCACGCACGGCGTTGCCGAATGCTTTTGATATTCCAGCTCCGGGGCCGCCCACGGTTACAGAGGATCTTTATATTACCCGCGATGGTGGCGGGCTCAAGGTTCTGGCGCGCGTTGCCTGGGAGGCCGCCCCTTCGGGCTTTGTTGCGGGCTATCAACTGCAGGCACGGCAGAGTGAAGGCGGTGATTGGCTGGATTATGGCCGCACCGATGGTACCAGCCTTGAGATCCGTGATGTTGCGCCCGGCGCATGGCAATTCCGGGTGAAAGCGATCTCGGTGCTGGGCGTGTCGTCGGTCTGGCAAACCGCGTCAGTCGAAATTCTGGGCCTGACAGCACCCCCAGCCGGGCTGGGCAGCGTCACGCTGCAAACCGCCGGTGGTCTTGCCATCCTGAAATGGGCCCGCTCCGTTGATCCTGATGTGCGGGTTGGCGGCAATATCGTGATCCGCCATTCGAAAGAAGTCACGGCGACTTGGTCGGACAGCTATTCGATGGACCGGGTGGGCGGCGGCGAGGCTACGCTCGGCGAGGCGCATGGCTTTCGCAACGCGCAGACCACCGTCATCGCCCCCACCGGCACCATCGGCCTTGTGATGGATTGCGACACCACCGGCATCGAGCCCGACTTTGCGCTGGTCAAGTTCAAGAAGCTGGCGGGCGGCGGCTACTTCAAGATCATCAACCAGTCGGTTCCGGCGGCGCTGGAGAAGCTCGGCTACGGCTCGGCGCAGATTGCCGAAATGGTGGCCCATGCCGTGGGCCATGGCAGCCTGGGCAACTGCCCCGGCATCAACCACACCTCGCTGATCGGCCACGGCTTCGGCCCGCGCGAACTGGAAAAGATCGAAGGCGCGCTGCCCTCGGCCTTCGACATCCGCTTTGTCTTCAACCAGTGGACACTGGGCGCCGATTTCTGCAAGGGCACCCTTGGTATCCCCGACGAGAAGCTGGCCGACCCGGCCTTCGACCTGCTGCGCCACCTCGGCTTCACCAAGGCGCAGATCGACGCCGCCAACGACCATGTCTGCGGCACCATGACGCTGGAAGGCGCGCCCTTCCTCAAGCCCGCGCACCTGAGCGTGTTCGATTGCGCCAATGCCTGCGGCAAGACTGGCAAGCGGTATCTTTCGGTGGAAAGCCACATCCACATGATGGCGGCGGCGCAGTCGTTCATTTCCGGAGCGATCTCCAAGACCATCAACATGCCGAACTCGGCCAGCATCGCCGAAACGCTGGCGGCCTATGAATTGTCGTGGAGCCTCGGCATCAAGGCCAACGCGCTGTACCGCGACGGATCGAAGCTCAGCCAGCCGCTTGCCTCTGCCCTGATCGACGACGACGAGGAGGCCGAGGAGATCCTTGCCTCCGGCAACCAGCACGAAAAGGCCGTGGTTCTGGCCGAGAAGATCATCGAAAAGGTGATCATCAAGGAAATCGTCCGCAGCCACCGCGAAAAGCTGCCCGAGCGCCGCAAGGGCTATACGCAAAAGGCGATCGTCGGCGGTCACAAGGTCTATCTGCGCACCGGCGAATACCGGGACGGCACGCTGGGCGAGATCTTCATCGACATGCACAAGGAAGGTGCGGGCTTCCGCGCCATGATGAACAACTTCGCCATCGCGGTATCGGTCGGCCTGCAATACGGCGTGCCGCTGGAGGAGTTTGTCGAGGCCTTCACCTTCACCCGGTTCGAGCCGGCCGGCATGGTTCAGGGCAACGACAGTATCAAGAACGCGACCTCGATCCTCGACTACATCTTCCGCGAACTGGCGGTCAGCTACCTGGACCGCACCGATCTGGCACACGTCAAACCGACGGGCGCCACCTTCGACGACCTCGGGCGCGGCGATCAGGAAGGCAAGCGCAACATCTCGGAAGTGACCGACGCCGCCGCCTCGCGCGGGCTGGAAGTGCTGCGCCAGATCTCGTCCACCGGCTACCTGCGCAAGCGCCTGCCGCAGGAACTGGTGGTGCTGCAGGGCGGCATGAACGGCACCACCGCCCTTGCCGAACGGATGGACGCCGTGACCGCCGCCATGGGCTTTGCCGACGCGGCCGCCACCTACACCGCAACCTCGGCGCTCGCCTCCGGCACGGTGTCGATGGACCCCCGCACCAAGGCAAAGATGCAGGGCTACGAAGGCGACCCCTGCGGGGAATGCGGCAACTACACGCTGGTCCGCAACGGCACCTGCATGAAGTGCAACACCTGCGGCGGCACGAGCGGGTGCAGCTGAGGTTGGCTGGGAATGTGTCCCTGAGGGCATAGTTCTTCTGGTTTCGGGTAAAGGATTTCCGATCTGGGAGTAAAGGTTTTCTCTAGACGGACAGTATCGGCGGTTTTCAGCCTTCGGGGGCGAAAACCGCCGAATTAGAGTGTTGATTGCCGTCGCGAGTATCGCTTCGTTGATGTTGTAGTCCAGTATCGCCGAAGAGATGGACCTGGCTCTTGTGAAGCAGGGAACCGGTGTGCCTTGGAAAGCCTCAGAGTAATGGACCGCTACATCGCCCAGCCCCACTCCAAAGGCGCTTAGGTGTCCCAGAGCGAAGGCTGCATGGACCTGCTGAGCCATTGATCTGGGTGCAAATCTCTCTATACGAGCCGTTTTCTGCACAAGCTTGACCTCGTAAAAGAAAAACTGAAAAATGAGTGACGCGGTGGTTCCGCAAGTTGTCATCTATCGATCAGGATAAGTCAGACTAGGAGCAAGATTTGCATAGCTTTGCGTATACACAAGGATCCTTTGACGACTTCTATAAAAAATTAGATCGAGCAAAATATGGAATCGCGGATAGGGACGCCTTTCGTGATAGAGTAAATATACTTCGGGGTAGGATCAACTCCCTAGATTTTCCATACCACTTCAAAATTTTCAAAAGCAAAAGCAGAACGCTATGCACACCTGCAGATTATGAAACCACAATTTTGGTTCGCAAGGTAAATTCAGATTTTAATAGAGTCGCTAAAATTGCAAATATCAGCAGAAGCGAAACGATTAAATCGATCAAGTGCATGTGCTCGGAGGAAGTCCCATATACTGTAGTTAGGTTAGATATCAGGCGATTTTACGACAGTATAAACATTGACCATTTAATTAGTGTAGTATCACATGCAACTCGGCATACCTACGCTCTGAGGCGAAATATCGAAGCTTTCCTGCGATGGTCAAGGGTTAATATTGGTGGCGTTCCAACGGGTCTGTCATTATCCGCTTCTCTTGCGGAGTTCTATTTGAGGCAAGAGTTTGATGAGAAAGTTCGTCAGATTCCAGGAGTTAACTTTTATACACGATATGTGGATGACATAATTTTAGTTTGCTTACCAGGTAAATCAGGCGCTGATTATATAGCAGCGGCTGAAAGCCTTTTGCCGTTAGGTCTAAAGTTCAACGATGACCCGATCAAGAAAACGTTTGTTGAGTTAAGATCCGCCGAGGCCAAGGGAACTTTCGAATATCTTGGCTACTCATTCTTGGTAGGCGGGTTCGAGAATACTGCCGAATACAAAGGAAGGAAGGTATTGATTGACATTGCCAAGTCGAAAATTGATAGAAGAAAAACTCGCTTTGTAAAGTCACTACTGCAGTTCCTTAAGGACGGATCTGAAAATGACCTAAAGCGGAGGCACCTCCTAATAAATAGTGGATACACCTATAGGGACGCAGCCACCGACTGCGTTATAAGTGCGGGCATCTGTAACACTTATTCTGAAATAGATTTCCCGTCTAACGCCCTCTTGGAGTTGAATGAATTCTATAAGTTCTGCCTGGTGGGTAAAAAGTTTCCGCTCAGACCAAGATTAAAGATGTCTCACCTATCCAGCTCAGCGGTTCGCACCATGTTATCACTTGATCCGAATAAGCATGTTCAGCTGAAAAAGTATATTTCATTTACCGCGAGTGAGCTTACTAATTTAACGAGGTGCTGGAGAGATGCTTAAGAGAAAAAGAGTTGTTCTTGACAAGAATGATTGGGTCCGAGTTCTCTTGAGTGAAACAACTCCAGCAGAAATGCCAGTGATTGTATCGAATGACGGATTCTATTTTAATATCATTTCTAAAAACCGCCATGCACCGCTTGACACTTTAATCAACATTCTTTTGACACCGTCCGTCAAAAAGAGATTTTCAATACCATTCAATTACAAGATTACTAAGGATCGGGAATCATTTCGACGCTTAAGTTTGCCCCACCCCCGAGCACAGCTAGAGGTGGTGAATTTCTATAAGCGTTTCAGTAGTCTTATTGCGCACTACTCGCAAGTTGGACCGTTTTCGCTCAGACGCCCGAAGCGCATTGCAAGTCACTACTATCGTGCAGGAATGAACGACGATGTGTTCGCAGTGAAGACCCAAGACATCATGGATGAAAGCGCTGAGAGATCAGCGAAACATGCTGCCAGCGTTTTCTCTTATTCAGGGTATAGACGTCTCTATAGGTTCTTTGATTCACCAACATACTCCAACTTAGAGAGAAAATTCCGGCACATGGCGTCGCTGGACGTAAATAAGTGCTTTGATAGTATATATACACACTCCATTTCTTGGTCCCTCAAGTCGAAGACGGAAGCGAAACTCACAACGACCGCAGAAAGCTTTGGCGGTGCGTTTGATCGCTTAATGCAATCAATGAATTACAACGAGACAAATGGTATTATCATAGGTCCAGAAGTAAGCAGAATATTTGCCGAAATCATCTTCAACAAAATCGATCTAGATATCCATACATCTCTCGCGGATCAGGGTTTCAAAAATGGAACTGATTACAGCATCTTCAGATATGTCGACAATATATATGTCTTTTACAACAATCGCACGACTTTTAATTCAGGGCACCTCGATTTTTGACTGTTTTCGCGGCAACGGCATAGCAGGTTCTGCCCGAAGCGCGGCAGCGACCTTCAGCTGACCGATTGTTGCCTTGGTTTTTATGATCTGCCGCCCATTTCGCCTCGCGGACCTTCGGTTCAGGGCCGTTTTTAGCGATGCGCGGGGCGATCTGCGTCCTTGGCCGACCGTTTTCAGGCTGGGTGCGGGTTGATGCGACCCAGTTGGCCGAGGCGGCGCATGTTGTAGGCGAGATTCTTCATGCCGACTTTGGCCTTCGCCCGCACCAAGCCGATGGTGCGCACCAGGGTGCCGCCCATGTCGTTGGCCTGCGCGCCGAAGATGTGCTCAACCCGGACCCGCACGGTGGATTTGGTGCGGTTGCTGCCCTTGGCCTGGTCGGTCAGCGGCTTGCCCCGATTGCCCTTGCGGTGGATGTGGCTTTTCAGTTTTAAGGCGCGGAGTTTGGCCTCCATCTCCTCGGACCGATAAGCAGCATCCGCCCACACGCCAGACCCGGTGTTGCCCTGCATCAGCAGATGATCCACTGCCTGGCTGTCATGCACAGCGGCGTCGGTGACGTGGTAGCGCCGGACCAGCTTATGCGTGCGGTCCACATTCACATGGTTCTTGTAGCCGTAGTGGCTCTTGCCGTGCTTTTTCGTCCAACGTGCGTCCACATCCTTTTGCACCCGTTTCGCTGGCTTATCAGCCCAATCCTCGGGGACCTCGCCCTTCTTGATCGTTGCGTTTTCATCGCGCGTGTTGTGATTGCGCGGCACCGGCACGATGGAGGCGTCCAGGATCTGACCGCCGCGCGCAATGTAGCCCCGCCGCGCCAAATGACCGTCAAACAACCCGAACAACTCCTCCACCTTGCCGGCCTGCGCCAGCGCATCGCGATACAGCCACACCGTCTTGGCGTCGGGCACCCGGTCACCAAGGCCCAACCCCAGGAAGCGCATAAAGGAAAGCCGGTCGCGGACCTGATATTCGATCTGATCATCCGACAGGTTGTAAAGCGCGCTCAGAACCAGCGTCTTGAACATCAGCACCGCATCTATCGGCTCGCGCCCCGCGCGGGACTTGCGATCCGCAACAGGCTTGCGCCAGACCCGCTCAAGAGCCGGACGAAACTCCTCCCACGGCACGACGGCATCAATTTCGACCAGCGGATCCCTTTTGGCATCGAGGCTCGCGTAACGGTCCGAAAGATCGAAAAAACCCATCTGCGCCATCGTTGCATCCCCAATGCCAGTTCACTGTCTCACCATACCGAAGTGCGGGGGATGGGGCAATTTATAGAGGTGCCCTATATTGCGCCGGAGATTTCCGAATGGTTCCTGAACGAGGCAGATCGCAATCTTGAGGTCTGGTGGTGGCATAAAAAGATCGGCCGCGTCGAGGTTCTGTTGCCGAACGGGAAATGGGTCACCGCGCATTGTAAAGACGACAAATGGGCCGACGCGTCCTACGCCGATCTGGCTGCAGCGGTCGCACTGGATAAAGCCGAGCACAATCGCGGACAGGTAGAGCGCGACAACTACCGTGTGGAAGCCGATGCCATGACGGCTGCCCGCGCCGGACTCCGTGGTCTTTTGCCACTTGCGCCATCAGCAGAACAACTGGCCGCACGGACCAAAGAGTTTCACCGGCATGTGCGCTATCCGGGCAGTGAACCCTATCCGACTGCGGACCTCTTTGACTGCGTCGTGACCCCGTTCGATGGGTCCGCAACTTCGCCCGATGCGCACAGCAGCATTCAACCTCAACTCCCGGAACAACCGGATGCAGGAGATATCATGGAATGAACGACCGACCAGAAATTGACGACAGCCTTTCGGGGGCGTCGACGCTGAAACTGCCGTGCGATCCGAGCGACGCATCAGCCAGCGTCGACTGGCTTCGGAATCGCTATATGAAAACTGTCCGCGATCCGATCTTCAACGACGCTCTCGAGGAAATTCTTGAGACTGATCATGATGGGCGGTTGACCGCGCGCCCGCAGCGTATCGGCTTGATCAAAGAAACACGCGGCATTTTGGTGGTCGGACATACGGGGGACGGCAAGACGGCACTAATACGCCGGAATCTCACGCGGCATCCTTCTATCGGGCTTACCGAAGGTATTGAACCGGGCAAGGCGCTCTACCTTCGTGTGCCCCCCGAAGCGACCCTCAAGGGAGTCGCGACAAAAATCCTAACTGAGACGGGGTATGGTCGTGTTCAGGAAAAGATAAACACATCCGTGGTGTGGGATATGGCTATCCACCGTCTTTCGGGGCGGGGGATTACAATCCTGTGGATTGACGAGGCACACCACATGTTCCGTCTGTCGAAGGAGGTGGATGCTGTTCTGCGGCGTATGAAGTCCCTTATGCAGGGGGAAACCAGTCTGGCGTTGATCGTATCGGGGATCAGGTTTCTGGATGAAAAAATTCAGACCGACGCCGAAACCAGCGAACGCTTTTCGCGCGTGCGGCTGGGGCCGATCCGTTCAGACCAGGAACGTCGCGATCTGCGCAAGTTCATCGACCTTTGCTGTTCTTTCGTAGATCTTTCCCCGGTGACCGACCCTGACCTTGTCGCGCGACTGGAGTTTGCCACGCGCGGCAGCATCGGGCGCTCAATCGAGTTCTGCCACTCCGCCGTCCATCGGGCGCTGCGTCGCGGCGACAGAACATTGACCCTCGACGATTTCCGGCGCGGTTTTGATCTCAAGCGCGGCTTTAGTGACGATGGGCCGTTTGATCCTGAGGACTGGCCGGTGCTGAAGGATATTCTGGAAAAGAAAGGGTGGTCTGCATGAGCGGCCCGCTACACCCTTATATTCCTTATGACGACACTGAAACCACCGAGTCCTATCTGCGCCGGCTGAGCCTGTATCACACGGGGCGGGGCGGCCCTGACCTACTGGCGGATTTCGGCATCGATCTGCGGGACTTCTCGTCCGGTGCGGCTGATGCGCTTGCGACCTTGGCGGAAATAACGGGCGTCGAGGCACACCGGCTCAGGGCTGGAATGTTTTTACACCGGCCCAGATACCGTGAGTTCCGGGACGAAGTGGTCAGCATTGAGTTCGTCCGGGCAGAGGGAGCCATGGTTTGCCCTGAATGCCTTCGCGAAGATGCAGTAGATCGGCATCGGTGGTCGCCGAAGGGGCGCATCTCATGGCGAATGCGGGCCTTGCACACCTGTCCGTATCACAATTGCTGTTTGGTGCAGACCGATGGCGTCGCGGCCGAAAAGGACCCCTCTGATGTGTTCATCATGCTGGAGAGAATATGTGAGCTCGAGGTTGAACCGCAGGTGCCTACCGCACTCGAGCAGAGCATCTTGAACCGATTGAGCGGCGCAAGCTCTGGCGCTGGCCTATGGCTGGACACCCAGACGATGGAACAGGGTATCAGAGCCTGCGAGATGGTTGGCGCGACCCTCACGCACGGCCTGACATTCACCGCAAAGGCCTTGACCGCTGAAGACTGGCGACAAGCGGGAGAGACCGGCTTCCAGATTGCGCGCGGTGGCGCGGATGCGATGACGACAGCCTTGTCGCAGATCGCGTCGATGTCGACCACGACGGCAGGTCAGGCAGGCCCGAAGGCCGTCTATGGTCGTATGGGCACCTCGATTTTTGACTGTTTTCGCGGCAACGGCATAGCAGGTTCTGCCCGAAGCGCGGCAGCGACCTTCAGCTGACCGATTGTTGCCTTGGTTTTTATGATCTGCCGCCCATTTCGCCTCGCGGACCTTCGGTTCAGGGCCGTTTTTAGCGATGCGCGGGGCGATCTGCGTCCTTGGCCGACCGTTTTCAGGCTGGGTGCGGGTTGATGCGACCCAGTTGGCCGAGGCGGCGCATGTTGTAGGCGAGATTCTTCATGCCGACTTTGGCCTTCGCCCGCACCAAGCCGATGGTGCGCACCAGGGTGCCGCCCATGTCGTTGGCCTGCGCGCCGAAGATGTGCTCAACCCGGACCCGCACGGTGGATTTGGTGCGGTTGCTGCCCTTGGCCTGGTCGGTCAGCGGCTTGCCCCGATTGCCCTTGCGGTGGATGTGGCTTTTCAGTTTTAAGGCGCGGAGTTTGGCCTCCATCTCCTCGGACCGATAAGCAGCATCCGCCCACACGCCAGACCCGGTGTTGCCCTGCATCAGCAGATGATCCACTGCCTGGCTGTCATGCACAGCGGCGTCGGTGACGTGGTAGCGCCGGACCAGCTTATGCGTGCGGTCCACATTCACATGGTTCTTGTAGCCGTAGTGGCTCTTGCCGTGCTTTTTCGTCCAACGTGCGTCCACATCCTTTTGCACCCGTTTCGCTGGCTTATCAGCCCAATCCTCGGGGACCTCGCCCTTCTTGATCGTTGCGTTTTCATCGCGCGTGTTGTGATTGCGCGGCACCGGCACGATGGAGGCGTCCAGGATCTGACCGCCGCGCGCAATGTAGCCCCGCCGCGCCAAATGACCGTCAAACAACCCGAACAACTCCTCCACCTTGCCGGCCTGCGCCAGCGCATCGCGATACAGCCACACCGTCTTGGCGTCGGGCACCCGGTCACCAAGGCCCAACCCCAGGAAGCGCATAAAGGAAAGCCGGTCGCGGACCTGATATTCGATCTGATCATCCGACAGGTTGTAAAGCGCGCTCAGAACCAGCGTCTTGAACATCAGCACCGCATCTATCGGCTTGCGCCCCGCGCGGGACTTGCGATCCGCAACAGGCTTGCGCCAGACCCGCTCAAGAGCCGGACGAAACTCCTCCCACGGCACGACGGCATCAATTTCGACCAGCGGATCCCTTTTGGCATCGAGGCTCGCGTAACGGTCCGAAAGATCGAAAAAACCCATCTGCGCCATCGTTGCATCCCCAATGCCAGTTCACTGTCTCACCATACCGAAGTGCGGGGGATGGGGCAATTTATAGAGGTGCCCGTATGTATGAATGGCTCGCCTATAATTCCCCAGTGCCGGACCCCGGACCGATCCGCGGCCTGCTGCGTGAGAACATTCTCAACACGATGGTCATCGAACCAGACGAGGTTTTGCTTGGTGAACGGGTTCAGGAGCGTCGTCTTCATTCGGTCTACAGCCTCTCCATCGCAACAAGGCTGCACCTGAAACGGCTGCGCAAGATCCTCGTGCAGGCAGGCGTTACTGATGACGAAACCTGGGACATCGCAGCGAACCGGCTGGTTTTCCCAGTGGCCGAGGCCGAGCGCCTGTGTGCCGACATCATGGATAGCGTTTCCCTACAACAGCTGCCTGATGCAATTGGATGTTCACGGACGCAGGCCCAGAGCCTTTATCAGGAAGGGGTAGTGCGTCCCGTTGTCGAACCGGATGCCTTGCGCGGCATCAGCAAGCTGGCATTTGCCCGCCGAAATCTGGACGCCTTCCTTTCCATCATTGAAAAGCTGCCTGTCGCGTTGCCCGGCCAGGCTGAACTGGTCGATTTCACAAGTGCCTGCAAAAGAACCGGCCGGAGCACCGGTGACATCATGGCCAGGATCGTCTCAGGAGAACTGAGGGCTTGGCGAGACGGGCGTCAGGTATTTGTCCACGCCATCAGGTTTGATTTGTCAGACCTCGACCCTATCCGGACACGGCAGCCAAGATCCGTCGAAATACCTGACTAAATCTACTTCCAGATTGCCCTTGTAAAAAAGTCCGCTTCGGCGGACTTTTTTTCTTGAACAGGGGCCGATTCTGCAATGCAGAAAACCTTTACCCCGAAAACGGAAAAGCTCTACTCCCACGGTAGTATTGGCCTATTGATTCTAAAGGATTATTTAGGGCCTTCCAGAAGAACTATGGCCGCAGGGACAGAATGTTGTCCTTGTAAAACGAGGCATAGTTAGCGCAAATTGGCCGACTTAGCCCTGCGCACGATCGTAAAAATCATTGGAAAAGCCCATGGAAACAAGGGCTTTTCCATATATTGAGGTTCTTGCGGCTGAACACGTTGCAGCGACGCCCTGTCCTCACTTGGTTCGGCCCGTAGATGCCAATGCTTGATAGGGCGGTAGTCAATGTCCATGGCATAAATGCGGTCTAGACGCCAACTGCTTCAGTTCCCTCTTTCTGACACCAGTTCATCCGAGGTATCCTTTGAAGATCGCACATCTATCGATCTCTCGTTTCAGAGGCATCCGGTCGCTGGAATGGACCCCCAGTGTTCAGCGACAACCATCTTGGCCGGTGCCGACAACCACCTTGGCCGGTGGGGCTGAACGGAAGACGGGCATGCCCGTCTGGAGGGCAGCCGCACCGGCCTGATTGATTTCGGGGAAGGTGCTGGTCGCTGCGGGTTGGTAAGCCGGGTTCCTCTGCCGTCAAACGGAGGATCCGGGTTGGCCTACAAACCCATCAACGACCAGCAATTGAGATTATACATGTCCGACCTCCAGAAGCACAGTCAGCGCACGTCGGCCGCCCGCGCCGGGTTCAGTGAGCGCACGGCCCGACGGTTCGATGCCAATCCGACGCTGCCCTCGAACCGCAAGATCGTTCACGGGCGCACGGTGGCCGATCCCCTCGAAGGCTTTTGGGAGGGCGACATCCTTCCCTTGCTGGAGAGGGACAGCGCCTTGCAGGCCGTCACCCTGCTGCGCCACCTTCAGGGCCTGCATCCGCTGGCCTTCCCCGATGACCGGATCCGGCGCACCCTGGAACGGCGGGTGCGGCAGTGGCGGGCGTTGAACGGGCCCGAGCGCGACATCATCTTCCGCCAGACGCCGGAGCCGGGCCGCATGGCCCAGTCCGACTTCACTCATGCCGAGGAGCTGGAGGTGACGATCGCGGGCCAGCTATTCCCGCATCTGCTCTACCACTTCGTCATGGTCTACAGCCGGTGGGAGCATGTCGGGGTGGTCCTGGGCGGGGAGAGCTTCACGGCCCTGGCCGAGAACCTGCAGCAGGCGCTCTGGTCGCTCGGCGGGGCACCACAGGAGCATCGCACCGACAGCCTCTCGGCCGCTTTCCGCAACCTGACGGCTGACCAGCGCCAGGATATCACCACGCGCTACAATGCCTTCGTCGGCCATTACGGCATGGAGGCCAGTCGCAACAACCGCGGGGAAGCTCATGAGAACGGCGCGGTGGAATCCCAGAACCGGCACCTGAAGAAGGCCATCGAACAGGCGCTGATCCTGCGCGGCAGCCGCGACTTCGCCAGCATCGAGGACTACCGCCGCTTCATCGACATTCTGGTGGCACGGCGCAACCGGCAGCGGGCGGCGGCCACGCAGGTGGAACGGGCGCATCTGAAGCCCCTGCCGCGCCGGCGCACCACCGACTTCACCGAGATCGTGGTGCCCGTCACCCGCACCAGCGGCTTTCTGGTCAAGAGCATCTTCTACAGCGCCCCGTCGCAGCTGATCGGGCAGCGCTTGCGGGTCCACCTTTACGACGATCGCCTTGAGGCCTTTCTCGGCAGCACCCTGGTCGTCAGCCATACAAGGGCGCGTGGTCGCGGCGACGGCCATCGCGTGCATGTCATCAACTACCATCACGTCATCCATGCCCTGCGGCGCAAACCGCAAGCCCTGTGGAGTTCGATCTACCGCGACAGCCTGTTCCCGCGGACCGAATACGCTGCAGCCTGGCAGGTGCTGCAGCGCGATCTGCCCCGCCGCGACGCCTGCCGCCGCATGGTCGACCTGCTGTTCATCGCCCACGACCAGGCCTGCGAGGCGGAGCTGGCGCATCTGCTGGCAGCAGAATTGGACGCGGGCCGGGTGCCCGATCCCGGACCTCTGGCATCCTGCTTGAACCCGCGGCAAACGGCGCTGCCGAGAGATGTTGCCGTCGCCCATCCCTCGCTCGACAGCTTCGATGCCCTTCTGGGAGCCTGCGCATGACCTCCCGCGAGATCGACATCCACACGCTGCCCGGCATGCTGACCGCGCTGCGCCTGCCCAGCTTCCACAAGCTTTGGGCCGACATCGCCACCCGTGCCGACACCGAAGGCTGGCCCGCTGCCCGCTTTCTGGCTGTCCTCGCGGAATACGAACTGGCCGAGCGCGACATGCGCCGCATTCAGCGCCACATGAACGAGGCACAGCTACCGGCTGGCAAGACGCTGGCGACCTTCGACTTCAAGGCGCTGCCAACCCTGCCGCGTGCCCGGGTGGAAGCTCTGGCGGCCGGCGACTGGCTGGAGGGCGGCGGCAACCTGATCGCCATCGGCAATTCCGGCACGGGCAAAACGCACATTCTCTGCGCGATAGGCCATGCCCTGATCGAGCGGGGACACCGCGTGTTCTATACCCGCACCAGCGATCTGGTGCAGCGACTTCAGGCCGCCCGCCGCGATCTGGTGCTCGAAGCCGCGCTCGCCAAGCTCGACAAGTTCGACCTGATCATCCTCGACGACATCACCTACGCCCACAAGGATCAGGCCGAGACAGGCGTGCTCTTCGAGCTGATCGCCCGGCGCTACGAATGCCGCAGCATCGCCATCGCCGCCAACCAGCCCTTCAGCGGCTGGGACCAGATCTTCCCGGACAAGGCGATGACCGTCGCGGCCATCGACCGGCTGGTTCATCACGCAGCGATCCTGGAGATGAATGCCGAAAGCTTCCGCCAGCGCGCGGCCGCCTCCAACAAAGAGGCGCTGAGCAGACCGCCAACGACAACCATCGCCGACAACAAGGACAAAGGAGAAGGCTGAGCGAAAAACAATTCCAGATACGCCAACCCAGCGGCCTAAAACCGGCCAACGTGGTTGACGGTCACGGACATGCTGGTTGACGCGCTACACCCCAGTCCGAACCTAAATTGTCTGATCGGTCCGGGCGACACGGCGAAAACCACCATCTTGGATGCAGTTGAGATAGGGTTGTCACCGCGATATGGTTTCTCCGGAACAGACGCGGATTTCTATGATTGTGATACTGCCCGGCCAGTTGAGATCATCACTACACTTGTTGATCTGCCGGATGAATTCCTCGTCGAAAGCCGCTACGGTCTGCTCCTCCGGGGCTGGCATGCGGCATCTTCAACCCTGAAAGATGAGAAGGCCCCTGAGGACGTCGAAGCCCTTTCGATCAAAGCGGTTCTGGCACCAGATTCACTTGAGGGCACCTCGAAAAATTGCCGTGACGACGCTGCCTTTGTAGGATGAAGGGGGCGTTTGGCTACTGGAGGATAACGATGGCGCAGATGGGGTTCTTTGATCTTTCAGACCGTTACGCGAGCCTTGATGCCAAGCGGGACCCGTTGGTCGAGATCGACGCCATCGTGCCTTGGGAGGAGTTTCGTCCGACGCTGGAGCGGGTCTGGCGGAAGCCTGAGGCGGAGCGGAAGTCGCGGGCAGGGCGCAAGCCGATGGACGCGGTGGTGATGTTCAAGACGCTGGTGCTGGGCGCGCTCTACAACCTGTCCGATGACAAGATGGAGTATCAGGTGCGCGACCGGCTGTCCCTCATGCGGTTTCTTGGTCTGGGGCTCGAGGACCGGGTGCCCGACGCCAAGACCGTCTGGCTGTATCGCGAGGGTCTGGCGCAGGCGGGTGTGGTCGATGCGCTGTTCAAGCAATTCGACGGGTATCTGGCGCGGCAGGGTTATATCGCGCGCGGCGGGCAGATCCTGGACGCCTCCATCGTGCCGGTGCCGCGCAACCATAACAAGCGGGATGAGAACAAGGCGATCAAGAACGGCGAGGTGCCGGAGGGCTGGGCCGACAAGCCCGCCATGCGGTCGCAGAAAGATACCAATGCGCGCTGGACCAAGAAGCACGGGAAATCCCACTACGGCTACAAGAACCACGTGAATGTGGACCGTCAGCATAAGCTGGTGCGCCGCTACCATGTCAGCGATGCAGCGCTGCATGACAGCCAGGCAGTGGATCACCTCCTGATGCAAGGCAACACCGGCTCGGACGTCTGGGCCGATCCGGCCTATCGGTCCGAGGAGATGGAGGCCAAGCTGCGCGCCCAGGGCCTGAGGAGCCGCATCCACCGCAAGGGAAAGCGCGGCAAACCGCTGAGCGAGCAGGGCAAGGCCAGCAACCGGACCAAGTCCGCCGTACGCGCCCGGGTCGAACATGTCTTCGGCGCACAGACCAACGACATGGGTGGGACGCTGGTGCGCACCATCGGCATCGTGCGTGCGAAGGCCAAGATCGGCATGAAGAACCTCGCTTACAACATGCGCCGCCTCGCCCAGCTCCGCCGCCTGAACCCATGTCCGGCGTAATCCGGGGCGCGGACTTCAGGCCGAAGAGGCCGCGGCCCGCCATAGCCGGGCGGAATGGCCCCCAACTACGCCGCCGAAAACTACAGCAAGCCGCTTCCCGCAGCCTTCAGGCCGCCAAACCAGCCCTGAACAGCGGAGAACAAGGAAAAATCGAGGTGCCCTCATGATAGTCGCTGAATGCCTTGTGGTCCCGATCATGCTGATAGGTGGTGTCGCGGGAGTGGTGGAAATTTGAAGGCGGCGTAATCTCCGGGTGAACTGAAACCCACCCAGCCGGCGGCGCCAACCGCCAGGGAGATCACGCCATGAACGACATTACCGACAGCTCGGCCTTTTCGCTACTGCCCGACACGACCGGGTATGACCCGATCGAGGAGCGCCTGCGGGCAAGCGTCCGCGCGACCATCGAGACCATGTTTGAAGAGGAACTGGCCGAGTTTCTCGGCCGCATGCGCTACGGTCGCGGCGACGAGAAGGCGAAGGGCTATCGCCACGGGCACCGCGAGCGGCAGCTGACCGGCACCTTCGGCACCGAAACGGTGCGCGTGCCCCGCGCCCGGGTCGAGGACGAGGACGGCAAGGCTAAGGAATGGCGCTCGAAGGCGCTGCCGCGCTACCAGCGGCTGACGAAGAAGGCCGAGGCGCTGATCGCGGCGGTCTATCTTGCCGGGACCAACACCCGGCGCGTCAAGCGGGCGCTGTTCGGGCTGTTCGAGGGCGCCGTCAGCAAGGATGTGGTCAGCCGGGCCTGGCGCAAGGTGAAGGTGGACTGGGAAGCCTGGTGCGCCCGCAGCCTGGCCGACGAGGACATCGTCCGGCTGATCCTCGACGGCACCGTGATCCGGACCCGGCTGGACCGCAAGGCCACCAACATCTCGGTGCTGGCGGCGATCGGCATCCGCCGCGACGGGCAGAAGGTATTGTTATCCATCAAGAACATGGGCGGAGAGAGCACATCTGCCTGGCGCCAGTTCCTCGACGACCTCGACGCCCGCGGTCTGAAGCGGCCCGAGTTCGTCATTGTTGACGGCGCTCCCGGGCTTGAAGCCGCTCTGGTCGCGCTGTGGGGCGAGGCTCTGCCGATCCGGCGCTGCACGGTCCACAAGCACCGCAACCTGCTGGCGCACGCGCCCAGGCACCTGCACGACGAGCTGACCGAGGACTACCGGGACATGATCTGCGCCGACACCGCCGCCGGGATCGAGACCCGCCGCAAGGCATTCCTGCGCAAGTGGCAGCTCAAGTGCAAGGCCGTTGCCGACAGCCTCGAGGAAGCAGGGGACCGGCTCTTCAGCTTCACCCGCCTCGATCCCTCGCAATGGAAGTCGGCCCGGACCACCAACGCCATCGAACGGCTGAACGAGGAGTTCCGTCGCCGCGTCAAGACCCAGACCGTGCTGCCCTGCGCCGAGACCGTGCCGATGCTGCTCTGGGCGCTGCTTGCGGATTTCGCGGAGAATGGGCGCTGATTTCGCGCGATCGTGGGCACGCGTTTCGCGCCATTCTGGGCAGTCATTTCACGGGATCGTGGGCAGGCTGGCCGACGCTTTCATGGAGTCAGGCTTGAACGATTTGGTCAAGCTTTTTTGTGACGGCGGAGCGCCTGCGCAGGCTTTCACCTGAGAGGGTGAGGCGGTGTGCGTTGTGAACGAGGCGGTCGAGGATGGCATCTGCGAGCGTTGGGTCGCCGATGGCTTCGTGCCACTGGTCAACGGGGAGTTGGCTTGTGACGATGGTGGAAGCGCGGCCGTGGCGGTCTTCGAGGATTTCCAGCAGGTCACGGCGCTCCGGGGCGGTGAGGACGGCGAGGCCCCAATCGTCAATGATCAGCACATCCATGCGGGCGATGGTTTTGAGGATGCGTTCATGGCGGCCATCGCCACGGGCCAGAGCAAGGGCCTCGAACATGCGCGGCGCACGTTGATAGAGGACGGGCCGCCCATCCCGGCACGCCTTGTGGCCAAGGGCGCAGGCGATCCAGCTTTTGCCCAAACCGGTCGGCCCGGTTATCAGCAGGTTCTCGTGCCGGGCGATCCAGCCGCCATCGGCAAGATGCGCCATGACACTGCGGTCAAGACCACGTGGGCTGCGCAGGTCCAGATCCTCGACGCTGGCATCTTGGCGCAGAGCCGCAAACTTGAGCCGGGAGGCCAGTTTCTTGGTGTCGCGCTCTGCAGCCTCGCGGTCGACCAGCAGGCCGAGACGCTCTTCGAACGAGAGGGCGTCGAAGGCGGTTGACCTGCGTTGTTCTTCGAGCGCCGATGCAATGCCGGTCAGGCCGAGCGCCAACAGTCGGTCGTGGGTGGGATGGGTCAGCATTTTAGTCCTTTCTCAATGGTAATAGCTGCCGCCACGAATGTTGGCGTGCTGGAGGGGGGCGACCTCTTCGGAGCCTTCCAGGAAGGCGCGATCGAGGCCGGTCTTGAGGATCGAACGAATGGAGGTGACGGTGCGGGCCCGGATGGTCACACCCCGCTGGCAGGCCGCATCAACGCGCTCCGGCCCATAGGTTTTGACCAAGGCCAGCACACCCAGGCAGGTGCGGAACCCCTGTTCAGGATGGGGGCGGTCAGCCATCACCATCTCGCAAAAGGCGGCGACGGCGGGGCCGGTCTTGGTTGCCTGCGCCAGCATTCTGGCCGGGGTCCATTCGGCAAAGCGACGATGGGCCGATGGCATATGGTCGGCCACGGTGACATGGCTGCGCCGCCCCGGGGTGCGCACGTGGCTCGCAACCCTCTGACCACGATGGAATATCTCGACCGTCTGGCCGCTTGTGCGAACATCGACCTCTTGTTTGATCAGCGCGAAGGGCACGGAATACCATGAGCTGTCGACCTCAACGTGATAGTCGGGTGCCACGCGGGCGCGCTTCCAGCGGGCGAAGACATAAGGTTCGGGCGGTAGGGGCTGAAGATTGGGCCGATCCAAAGTGGCAAACAGATCGGCGCGGCTGGCGCCATAGCCGCGCATCACGCGCATGTTCAACTCGTCCAGCAGCCGCCGGATCGCCACGTTCAACTCGGCCAATGAGAAGAACCGGTGGTTCCGCAGCCGCGCCAGAATCCAGCGTTGTGCCACTTGGACAGCCACTTCCACCTTCGCCTTGTCCCGGGGTTTGCGCGGCCGGGCGGGCAGAACGGCGGTGCCATAATGCGCCGCCATCTCGGCATAGGTCCGGTTCAGCCCCGGATCAAACCGGTCTGCCTTGATCACGGCGGACTTCAGATTGTCCGGAACCACCGCCTTTGGCACGCCGCCCAGAAAGGCGAACATCCGGATATGCGCGAGGATCCAATCTTCCAACCCCTCCGATGCCACCGCCTCGGCATAGGTGTGATTCGATGCCCCCATTGCCGCCACGAACAGCTTCATGGCCCGCGCTTCGCCGGTCGTGGGGTCGATCACGTCGATGGTGTCGCCGGCAAAGTCAACGAACACCTTCTCGCCGCCCACATGTGTCTGGCGCATCGTCGGGCGCACCCGACCCTTCCAAGCCTCGTAATGCGTGCAAAACCAAGTATAGGCAAAACCCCCGGGGTGCGCGGCACGGTATTCTTCCCAGAGCAGCATCCGCGTCACCCCAGGGCGGCGCAACTCGCGGTCAATCTCCGCCCAGTCGGGCACAAGCCGCTCCGCGTCCGGCACCGTGGGCGGGGCTGGAAACAAAAGAAGTTCAAGGCTGTCGTCATCGATCCCCTCCGGCAAGGGCCACGTGAGCCCGGCATGACGCGCCCGTTGGGTGTAGCTTCCGACGCTCCCCTTGCTCAGACCGAGGGAAGCGGCAATGGACCGCTCGCTCAGGCCTTGCCCAAGCTTCAATCGCAAAACATCTCGTATCCGGCGCATGTTCAATCGTCCTGTCGGCATCAAGCCACCCCTTCATTCCTGAAGGCGCAACTATCCTCAATTTGCCGACCAGACCTGCCCGCGATCCCGCGAAATCAGTGCCCAGCTTCACGCGAAATGACTGCCCATGATCCCGTGAAATCGATGCCCACCATCAAGCGAAACACGCACGCTGCTGGCTTCCGGCCAGATCCAGATGCGCAAGGTCGACGGCTGGGAGACGCTTTCCCAGCCCCTCGACCCGATACCTCTTGACCTCGCAGCCGCCTGAGAAACCGAACCTTCACATGCCCGGACCACGCCGCCAGGGAATTTCCACAGCATTCGCGACACGACCCGGTAAAGGGTTTCTATTCGTTCGACAATTCCGCACACAGCCCACTGTTCGAAGAACCCCAACGGGCGACGCAAATTCTAGGTCATGTTGACAAATGGCGGAGCCAGAGGCGGATGGACGTGATGTCGATGAAGCCCAGGAACCTTTCAGCCGTCTTGTCGTAGCGGGTGGCAACGCGTCGGGCATTCTTTGTTGAAGCACCTCTCGACGAGGTTGCGCAGTATGTAGAGTCTGCGATCAACTGCGACGCGCAGCTTTCGGGATTAACGCATGGGTATCACCGGCACGACGTTGCGTGCTTCCATGGTTTTTCGAACCTTGTCAGAGTCATAGCCGCGATCTGCCAGCAGAACGCTCGGTTCGGGAAGGGTGTCGTCCATGACCAGATCAAAGCCCGGATAGTCCGATGTCTGCCCGGCGTGATGTCCGACCTCATAGGCAGGCCTGCGCCGTTGACGCGCAGGTGGATCTTGGTCGTGAAGCCACCCCTCGAACGGCCGAAACCCTGTCTCGGTGTCCCCCTTTTGCACGACGAGGAACGCTCGGGAAGCGGGCCATCTCATCAGCTCGAATCATTTACAAAACCGGCAATGTAGTTATTTTTGCATGATGACCACCACCAGCCCCAACGCCCGCGCGCTTGCCGCCCTTGGCCACGATGCCCGCCTGTCGATCTTTCGCCTTCTGGTGAGGGCGGGGGAGGAGGGATTGCGGGTCAGCGATATCGGTGACCATCTCGGTCTGGCGCCATCGACGCTGTCGCATCATCTTTCGGCGCTCGTCGATGCGGGTCTCGTCGTGCAGGAGAGGCAGGGGCGCGAGGTGTTGAACCGGGTGGATTTTCCGGCCATGCGCAGCGTCGTGACCTTCCTGACCTCGGAATGCTGCGCGGGTGTGACGGTCAAGCCAGCGGAGGATGCTGCGTGATGCGCGCGACCGATTTTCCTGCCCTGAAACAACCAGAAACCCGGAGTCTTGGTGATGACTGACGCGACACTTTTCCCGACCGGCCTCCGGTCTGTCCTGCGGCATCTCTGGCAAGGCGAGCGGGTCTGGCTGGTGTCGGCGCTGATCCTTCTGGCACTGGTGGTGGTGGACCCGCCGCAAGCCGCAGCCAGCGCGCTGTTTGCCGGGGCGTCCCTGTGGCACACGGCGCCCTTTCTGGTGCTCTCGATCGCCATCGCCGCAGGGGCGGGTGCGACGGGGGCCGACAACCTGATCGCCCGGGCCTTCACCGGCGCCCCGCTTCTGATGATCGGGCTGGGCGCGCTGGTGGGGGCCATCTCGCCTTTCTGTTCCTGCGGGGTCATTCCGCTGATCGCGGCGTTGCTGGCGATGGGCGTGCCGCTTTCGGCGGTCATGGCCTTCTGGCTGGCGTCGCCGATCATGGACCCGTCGATGTTCGTGCTGACGGCGGGGGTGCTTGGTCTGGAATTCGCGGTGGCCAAGACCATGGCCGCCATCGGGCTGGGGGTGTTGGGCGGGTTGGTGGTGCATTTTCTGTCGCGCCGCGGCGCGCTGGCGGACCCGCTGCGCGAGGGCGTCGGCAACGGCGGCTGCGGGGGGGCGAGGGTGCGCGTGCCAAAGCCGGTGGTCTGGCGCTTCTGGCAGGACCGGGAACGCCGTGCCCGGTTCGGCAAGACCGCCCGGACCACGACGCTTTTCCTGGCGAAGTGGCTGACGCTGGCCTTCATCCTCGAAAGCCTGATGCTGGCCTGGATCCCGGCCGAGACGGTGACGGCCGTGCTGGGCGGCGAGGGGCTGCTTCCCATCGTCACGGCGACGCTGGTGGGAATCCCGGCCTATCTGAACGGATATGCTGCCCTGCCGCTGGTGGGCGGGCTGATCGGGCAGGGCATGGCGCCGGGGGCGGGGCTGGCCTTTCTGGTTGCAGGCGGTGTCACGTCGATCCCCGCGGCGATGGCGGTCTGGGCACTGGCCCGGCCGCAGGTCTTTGCGCTTTACCTCGCGCTGTCGCTGACGGGCGCCTTCCTGTCGGGGCTTCTGTTCCAGTTCTGGAGCATGGCATGAGGGCGCGGACTTCCATCCTGACGCCCGCCGGATGATGGCCAGACTTTCCCCGGGGCGGCGCGGCCATGTCGTTGCCGCTCTCGGCACCGCCCAGACGGTCGGATGGGCGTCGAGCTATTACATCCCCGCCGTTCTGGCGGTGCCGATGGCGCAGGATCTTGGCCTGTCGCCGGTCTGGGTCTTCGGAGCCTTCTCCATGGCGATGGTGGTCTCTGCCATGATCGGCCCCTGGGCCGGGGCGCGGATCGACGGCTTTGGCGGGCGGGGTGTGCTGATGCTGTCCAACCTCGTCTTCGCGGCCGGCCTCGGGTTGCTGGCGCTGGCCCAATCGCCCGCCGTGCTGTTTGCCGGATGGGCGGTCATCGGGGTCGGCATGGGAATTGGCCTCTATGAGGCAGGTTTCGCCACGCTGGCCGGGATTTACGGCAAGGACGCGCGCGGGCCGATCACCGGAATCACGCTGATCGCCGGGTTTGCAAGCACCGTGGGCTGGCCCCTGTCGGGTCTGATGCTGGCAACCTGGGGCTGGCGCGAAGCCTGCGTCGGCTGGGCGCTGATTCACCTTTGCCTCGCCCTGCCGCTGAATGCCCTGCTGCCAAAGGCGACCGAAAGGGTGGTCGGGCCCGATACGCGACCCGAGGAACGCGCGCCTCCGCCGCGCATGGCGCTGGTGCTTCTGGCCTTCGTTTTCGCGGCGACGTGGTTCAATTCGACCGCCATGGCCGCGCATCTGCCGGGGCTGCTGCAGGAGGCCGGGGCCAGCACAGCCGTGGCCATCGCGGCTGGCGCGCTGATCGGCCCGGCACAGGTGGCGGCACGGGTGCTGGAATTCGGACTGCTGCGCCGGTTCCACCCGCTTGTCTCCACCCGGTTTGCGGCCGCGGCGCATCCGGTGGCGGCCGTGGCACTGGTGACGTTCGGCGGCCCGGCCGCCTATGCCTTCGCGCTGCTGCATGGCGCGGGCAACGGAATTCTGACCATCGCGAAGGGCACCCTGCCGCTGGCCTTGTTCGGCGCGGCGGGATACGGGCGGCGCCTCGGCTGGTTGAATGCACCGGCCCGCATCCTGCAGGCGGCGGCGCCGCTGATCTTCGGGGCCGCGCTTTCGGCCTGGGGGCTTTCTGCCGTCTGGCTGACGGCGGGGGTCGGACTTTCCGCGCTGGTGGCGCTGTTCTTCCTCAGGCGGGCGTAGTGCTGCTCTGCCGGTGAGACTGCCGCCACCGCCGCGTTCGCCTGTGCCTCGGTGCCAAAGGATTTCCCGGCACCGGGTGCAGGGCGACCACGCCTCACCTGCTCCACCACCGGGCGCAACGACCCGGCTGAACTTGACCCGAGGGTTCAACTGATCGGCAGCGGGCAGCAAACCCGCCGGCGCATACCCACCGTGTCGCGTGCCTGTCACAAAACAGCGCTACGCGGTCCGGGGAATTAACCTTAGGAGACCGAGATGCTGCGACACATCATGACAGCGACCGCGCTTGTCTGCCTGGCCGCCCCGGCGCTGGCCGAGTTCAAGCTGGACGCGCGCTATGCCGATGCCGACGGTGACATGATCGCCGACATCCCGACCGATGCGGCGCAACTGGTCGATCCCGACACGCTGATCTTCGCCTATACCCCGGTCGAGGACCCGGCGGTCTATGCCGAGGCCTGGACCGATTTCATCACCCACATGGAAGGCGTCACCGGCAAGAAGGTGCAGTTCTTCCCGATCGACAGCAACGCCGCCCAGATCGAGGCGATGCGCGCGGGCCGTCTGCACATTTCCGGCTTCAACACCGGCTCGAACCCGCTGGCGGTGGCCTGCGCGGGCTTCCGCCCCTTCGCGATGATGGCGGCCAAGGATGGCAGCTTCGGCTACGAGATGGAGATCATCACCCATCCCGGTTCGGGCATCGAAAAGGTCGAAGACCTTAAGGGCAAGAAGCTGGCCTTCACGGCCGAAACCTCGAACTCTGGCTTCAAGGCGCCGTCGGCCCTGCTGAAGGCGGAATACAACCTTGTCGCGGGCACCGATTTCGAGCCGGTGTTCTCGGGCAAGCACGACAACTCGGTGCTGGGCGTGGCCAACAAGGATTATCCGGCCGCCGCCATCGCCAATTCGGTGATGGCCCGGATGATCGAGCGTGGCGTGATCAATGCCGATCAGGTGGTCTCGATCTACAAGTCGGAAACCTTCCCGACCACCGGCTACGGCGTGGCGCACAACCTGACGCCGGAACTGCAGGAAAAGATCAAGGAGGGCTTCTTCGGCTTCCCGTGGGAAGGCTCCACCCTGGCCGAGGAATTCTCCAAGTCCGGCGAAGAGCAGTTCATCCCGATCACCTTCAAGGACAACTGGGCGGTGATCCGGCAGATCGACGAAGCCACCGGCGTGTCCTACGCCTGCCAGTAACCTGATCTGACAGAACCCGCGCGGACGGACAGGTTCCGCCCGCGCGTTTCATTTGCGGCGGGGACAGATGCTCGAAATTGCCAGCCTGACCAAGACCTACAAGACCGGCGACAAGGCGCTGTCGGACGTGACCCTCGCCGTGCCAAAGGGGCAGGTCGTGGGCCTGATCGGCCCTTCGGGTGCCGGGAAATCGACGCTGATCCGCTGCATCAACCGGCTGGTTGAACCCACTTCGGGCAGCATCACGCTGTCGGGCCAGCCGATCACAGGGCTGGGAACGGGCGATCTGCGCCGGATGCGGCGGCGGATCGGGATGATCTTTCAGGAATATGCGCTGGTCGAGCGCCTGACGGTGATGGAAAACGTGCTGTCCGGGCGGCTGGGCTACGTCGGCTTCTGGACCAGCCTGACGCGCCGCTTTGGCGCGGACGACATCCGTCGCGCCTATCGCCTGCTCGACAGGGTGGGCCTGATGGATCAGGCCGACAAGCGCGCCGATGCGCTGTCGGGCGGGCAGCGGCAGCGCGTCGGCATCGCGCGCGCACTGGCGCAGGAACCCGAACTGCTGCTGGTGGACGAGCCGACCGCCAGCCTTGACCCCAAGACCAGCCGCCAGATCATGCGCCTGCTGATCGAGATCTGCGACGAGGCCGGCCTGCCCGCCATCGTCAACATCCATGACGTGCCCCTGGCGCAGCAGTTCGTGGCGCGCATCATCGGCCTGCGCGCGGGCCGCGTGGTGTTCGACGGCACGTCCGACCAGCTGACGCACGAGGCGCTGACATCGATCTACGGCGCCGAGGACTGGGCCGCGATGCGCAAGGGCAGCGACGAGGACGCCGCCGCCGACCGCGACGCCGCCCGGCGCATGGCGACGATCCTCTGATGGCCGCCCCCGCCGCTTACCCCGCGCGCTGGAAACGGCCGCCACAGATATTCACCAACTCCTTGTGGCGCGTCGTGCTGTTCTGGGGGGCCGCGATCTATCTGGTGCTGGCGCTTGGCAGCATCGACGCCAACTGGGCCCGGATCGCACAGGGCTGGGAACGCGGGATGCGGTTCGTCGGCGGCTTCCTGCAACCCGATTTCACCTCGCGCTGGAAGGACATCTCGAACGGGCTGGTCGAAAGCCTGACGATGACGCTGACCTCGACGGTGGTGGGCATCCTGATCTCGGTGCCGATCGGCATCGGGGCGGCGCGCAACGTGGCCCCGGCCTGGGTCTACTATATCTGCCGCGGCATCATCGCCGCCAGCCGCGCGCTGCAGGAGATCATCGTGGCGATCTTCTTTGTCGCCATGTTCGGTTTCGGCCCGTTCGCGGGGTTCCTGACGCTGGCCTTCGGGACCATCGGCTTCCTGTCCAAGCTGCTGGCCGAGGATATCGAGGACATCGACGAGGCGCAGGCCGAGGCGATCCGCGCCACCGGCGCCTCCTGGGCACAGATGATCAACTATGCGATCCAGCCGCAGGTCATGCCGCGGCTGATCGGCCTGTCGCTCTACCGGCTCGACATCAACTTCCGCGAAAGCTCGGTGATCGGGATCGTCGGCGCGGGCGGGATCGGGGCCACCCTGAACACCGCCATCGATCGCTATGAATATGACAGCGCCGGGGCGATCCTGCTGATCATCATCGCTCTGGTGATGGTGTCGGAATACGGCTCCTCCTACCTGCGGAAGTTCCTGCAATGACCGATACCGCCCCTCCCGCCGTCTGGCGCAGGCGCACGCCGCGCACGGCCCTGCTGATCTGGGCCGGCTGGTTCGCGCTGGTGGCGCTGTTCGTCTTCTGCTGGCAGGTGATGAACCGCGGCACGATCTGGGCCTTTGTCTGGGACGCGCCGCGACAGGCCGCCGACATCGGCAGCCGAATGATGCCGCCACGCTGGTCCTACCTGCCCGAACTGATGGTGCCGCTGTGGGACACGCTGAACATGGCGACGCTCGGCACCGTGCTGGGCGTGATCCTGGCGGTGCCGGTTGCCTTTCTTGCCGCGCGCAACACCACGCCCTCGGCGGCGGTGCTGCGGCCCGTGGCGCTGTTCGTGATCGTGGCCTCGCGTTCCATCAACTCGCTGATCTGGGCGCTGCTGCTGGTGGCGATCATGGGGCCCGGCCTGCTGGCCGGTATCATCGCCATCGGCCTGCGCTCGATCGGGTTCATCGGCAAGCTGCTTTACGAGGCGATCGAGGAAGTCGATGTCGGCCCGGTCGAGGCCGTCACCGCCACCGGGGCCGGCCGCGCGCAGATCCTTGACTATGCCATCGTGCCGCAGGTGCTGCCCGCCTTCTGGGGCATCACCGTGTTCCGCTGGGACATCAACATCCGCGAAAGCGCGATCCTCGGCCTTGTGGGGGCGGGCGGGCTTGGCCTGAAACTCCAGGGCTCGCTGAACGTGCTCGCCTGGCCGCAGGTGACCATGATCCTGCTGGTGATCCTCGCCACCGTCATCCTGTCGGAATGGGTGTCCGCCAGGGTCCGCCAAGCCATCATCTGACTGGCCCGCCATGCCCCTGCATGGCCCGACCAGAAGGCGGAAAATGACCAGACGCTTTTCCCCGATCGGTGCCACGGCACTGGTGCCGCTGCCTGCGGGGGCCTTTGCGCATCCGGCGCGCGGTTCGAACGACGCGCCTGTTGCAGGGCGACCCGACCCGCGCAAACGAGACCGTGGAAGAAAAATCCGATCAGCGATGGGTGCCGGGCCGCATCACCGGAACGCGCTTCCGGAAACATGGCTTTCGGCGGTTTGGGGGCGGCCATTCACGTCAGGCGGCGAGGCAGGTGCCCGCCCGTTCGCAGGGCGCGCGTTCAAGCTGCACGGTGGCATGGGCGATTGCGAAGTCGTGCTCCAGTTCGTCCGTGACGTAATCGAGGAAGGCATCGGGATCCGCACCATCCCAGACCAGATGCACCGCCAGCGCCGTGCGGGTGGTGGATAGTGCCCAGATGTGCAGGTCGTGCACGTTGCTGACGCCCGCCTGCGCGCCCAGCCAGTCTGCCACGGCCTGACGGTCGATGGCCTCGGGCACGCCGTCTAGCCCCAGCCGCAGCGAGTCGCGCAGCAGGCCCCAGGCGGTAACTGCGATCAGCAGGCTGACCGCGATTGCCACCGCGGGGTCAAGCCAGTGCCAGCCGGTCAGCATGATCCCCGCCGCCGCCAGCACCACCGCCCCCGACACCGCCGCATCCGCCGCCATGTGAAGATAGGCCCCCTTGGCGTTCAGGTCGTTCCTTTGCGATTTCATGAACAGCAGCGCCGATCCGCTGTTCACCCCGATGCCGACCAGCGCCACCAGCAGGATCGTCAGCCCCGGCACCTCGACCACGGTCTGGAAGCGGTGCGCCGCCTCCCAGACCACCACGACCACCCCGATCAGGATGGCCACCGCGTTCAGCATGGCGGCAAGGATCGTGGCGCGGCCATAGCCGAAGGTGTAGGTGGCACTGCCCGCGCGCCTGGCCAGCACCGCAGCCCCCCAGGCGATCAGCAGCCCCGCGACATCGGTCAGATTGTGCGCAGCATCGGCCAGCAGTGCGAGCGAGCCGGTCATGAACCCCGCCGTCGCCTCGACAATGACATAGGCCGTGTTGAGCGCCACGGCCCAGCGGAAGGCCGGGCCAAGGTCGGCGGGTGGGGTGTGCGCGTGATCATGTGCCATGGGTCAGCCTTTCCGCCGGATCGTGCCGGAAAGCTCGGTCGCACCCGCCAATGTGTTGTAGATGGTGCCGTATTTCTGCAGGTTCTTGTGCAGCAGGTTCAGGCGGGCGTCGCTTTCGCCCGTATCCACCGTGATTTCATAGCTGATGCGGATCATTTTCGGCGGGCTGTCCTGGCGGATGCCGTGCAGGGTAACCTCGATCCCGCGCAGATCGAACTCCAGCATCGGAACCACCCGTTCCGTGCCCTTCAGGATGCAGGCGGCAAGGCTGGCGAGCAGCATCTCGGCCGGGTTGAAGGCATCCGGCCGCCCGGCCATGTCGGTATCGAGCGTGATGCGCGCCTGTTTGGCGGTGGCCTCGGACCCGTGGCTGTCGATGCGGCGGGCGGAAACGCGGTATTCCAGCATCATTCGAACTCCATCTGTGTCGGACTGTTTCAGATCGGCGAAGGCAGACTGGTCCAGCCATCCGCACCGGCCGGATCAACGCCCCGTGCGAAATGTGCCGCGATGCTTATCCCCGACAAGGGCCTTCATCAGCAGCAGCTACCGGTCGCGGGCGAGCCGCCGCAGCAGGATGGCCCTGTCGCGGTGGGCGCATCGTCGCCGCAGCAGGTGGAAGCCGACGCCGGAGATGAGACGCCGCCTGCCGCGCCGGTGACCGGGAAGCCGCGATCCACCCAGCGGCCGATGCCGGGACGCATGTTCGTGACGCGGGTATAGCCGTGATACATCAGGAAATAGGCGGCCTTCAGGCTGCGCTCGCCCACGGCACAGGCCAGGATCACGTCGCGGTCGCGCGGCACCTCGTGCCAGCGATCCTCGAACTGGCTGAGCGGGATGTTCACCACCTCGCAGCCCGCAAAGCCAACCTGCGCCACTTCGGTCGGCTCGCGCACATCGACCAGCAGCGCGCCCGCCTTCAGCAGCCGCTGCGACGAGGTGGGGCAAACCTCGCGCGCTTCGGTCAGGTCTTTCCGGGTGACTTCGTTCATCGCGGCCTCCCTCACGTCAGCCATGCCAGCACCTGGTCATGCGACGGGACCGAGCCTTTGTGCACGACCTTGCCGCCAACCACGACGGCGGGGGTGGTCATCACGCCGAAGCCGACGATCTGGCGCATGTCCTCGATCTTTTCGATCTCCACGGCCTTGCCCGCCCCGGCCGCCACGCGGGTGATCATGTCGGCCGTCGCCTTGCACTTGGCGCAGCCGGGGCCCAGAACCTTGATTTCCATGGTTTGTCCTTTCAGAACAGAAAGTTGAACAGATAGCCGACGGCCAGGATGCCCGTTCCCACGACGCCGGCGAAGACCGCGATCAGGCGCAGGGTCAGCACCTGTTTCAGGATGATCATCTCGGGCAGGCTCAGCGCGATCACGGCCATCATGAAGGCCAGCACGGTGCCCAGCGCCGCACCCTTGCCCAGAAGCGCCTCGACGATCGGGATGACCCCGGCGGCATTGGTGTACATCGGAATGCCGATCAGGACGGCGGCGGGCACGGACCACCAGGCATCCGCCCCCATGATGCGGGCCATCAGTGCCTCGGGCACATAACCGTGGATCAGCGCGCCCATGCCGATGCCGAGGATGATCCACATCCAGACCCGGCCAAAGATCTCGCGCACCGCCTCGACGCCAAGGCGGTAGCGGTTCACCATGGTCCGGGGCGCGTCATCGACGGCGTCGGGTGCCGTCGCACCAGAGTGGATGTCGCGCACCCAATCCTGCAACCAGCCTTCCAGCTTCAGCTTGCCGATCACCCAGCCGGCAAGGATCGCGATGATCAGGCCGAAGGCGGCGTAGGTCAGGGCGACTTTCCAGCCAACCAACCCGAACAGCAGCGCCAGCGCCACTTCGTTCACCATCGGCGCCGCGATCAGGAAGGAAAACGTCACACCCAGCGGCACGCCCGCCGACACCAGCCCGATGAAAAGCGGCACCGCCGAGCACGAACAGAATGGCGTCATCACGCCCAGTCCCGCGGCAAGAACATTGCCGACGCCTTCCCGTTTGCCTGCCAGCATGGCGCGCGTGCGTTCGGGCGAGAAGTAGCTGCGCACCACGCCCATGGCAAAGACGATCAGCGTCAAGAGCATCATCACCTTGGGCACGTCGTAAAGGAAAAACGCGATCGCCTTGCCTGCATGGCTGTCGCGCTCCACCGGAAACAGCGCCGTGATCCATTCCGCAACGGGGACCAGCTGGCCATAGACCAGCCACCAGACGGCGACGAAGGCCACAAGTCCGACGTGCCACACCCAGTCGCGGCGCGGAGCGGGATGGGACGGCGTGGTCATGTCCGCGTTCATGCGGCAATCCTTTCTTCGAGTGCGGCGGCGGCCAGCACCGCCTCCAGAATGGCGCAAGAGGCGGGGGCAAGGGCGGGGTTCAGCCGGTAGCGCACCCATTGCGCATCACGCCGATCCGTCACCAGACCCGCCTGCTTCAGGATCTGCATGTGCCGCGACATCCGGCTTTGCGTCGCATCAAGCCGGGCCATCAGGTCACAGACGCAATGCTCGCCACCATCGGCAAGGATGCGGATCGCACCAAGGCGGGTCGGTTCGGCCAGGGCGGAAAGAACGGCGATGGGCATGAGATACTCCTGCGCTTATGCGTCAAGGCGCAAATATACCCGCAGAACACATGCGTCAATCGGAATGCGATGGCCGGACATCCTGACGCAGCATGGCGCATCGCACCCGGGCCAGCTTCCCGTTCCCGGCGCCGTTCTCACCCCCGGCAGGGCTTCAGGCAACAGCATGATGACCCGCCCGCGCGCCCGGCCCGGCGTGGCCTTGTGCCGGTGCCCGCTGCGGGCCGTTTCGGGGATGATCCGGTGCCACGTCTTCTGGCGGCCCGGACCGACGACGCGAGATACCGATGCGCGCCTCGGACAGGGCAGGGTGGCACGCGGTGCGAAACTTCAGCTTTGCTCCTTGGGTTTGGGCGCGCGGATGGGAGTTTCCTCGGCCGGGAACCAGGCCCTTGTCCGGTTGGCGAACCACACGAGGCTCAGCATCACCGGCACCTCGACCAGCACGCCCACCACGGTGACCAGCGCCGCGATCGAGTTCAGCCCGAACAGCCCGATGGCCACGGCGACGGCCAGTTCGAAGAAGTTGGACGTTCCGATCATCGCGCAGGGGGCGGCCACGTTATGCGGCACGCGCCAGGCCTTCGCCGCCCAGTATGAAATCGCGAAGATACCGTAGGACTGGATCAGAAGCGGGATCGCGATCATCACGATGACCAGCGGCTGGCTCAGGATCACGGAGCCCTGGAAGCCGAACAGCAGGACGACCGTCGCCAGCAGGCCCGCAACCGAGAACGGTTTCACCCTTGCCGTGAAGGCGCCGACCGCGGCCTCTGCGGCGGCGGGACTCGTGGTTCCCCGCGTCATCAGCATCCGCGTCACGATGCCGGCCGCCAGCGGGATCACGATGTAAAGGCCGACCGACAGGATCAGCGTCGCCCAGGGCACGGTGATGTCGGTGACCCCCAGCAGCAGCGCGACGATCGGCGCATAGGCAAAGACCATGATCGCATCGTTCAGCGACACCTGCGCCAGGGTGTAGTTCGGATCGCCCTTCGTCAGTTGCGACCACACGAACACCATCGCCGTGCAGGGAGCGGCCCCCAGCAGGATCAGGCCCGCGATATACTGGCCGGATGTGCCGGGCTCGATGAGCGGCGCAAAGATCCAGTCGAAGAACAGAACCCCAAGGGCCGCCATGGTGAAGGGCTTGATCAGCCAGTTCACCGTCAGCGTGATGATCAGCCCCTTGGGGCGTTCATGCACCCGCGCGAGCGCGCGGAAATCGACAGCCACCATCATCGGATAGACCATCGCCCAGATCAGCGCGGCGACGACGAAATTGACCGAGCCGTATTCCAGCGACGCCAGAAAGTTCACCAGCCCCGGCGCGATCTGTCCAAGGGCGAGACCGGCGACGATCGCCAGCGCGACCCAGATCGAAAGATAGCGTTCAAATGCAGACATGTGGGTGTCGTCCTCCTGGGTTCAGGCCATCGCGGGCGTGCGGCCGACCAGGGCGCGCAGGCGTTCCGCACCCACCGGGTCTTCGGCCAGCATCGGCACCACGGCATGGCGGGTGGCCAATTTTTCCCGGACCGATGCGATTTCCGGCGCTTCGGTCGCGGCCCGGGCGGCCAGCACCGGATGCGTGGTCCCGGTCGCGGCGAGGCTCGCGTTGATGACCCATGCCCAGGGCGTGATGCCGGCGCGCTTCAGATCCTCCTGAAGGCGGGCCGCTTCCAGAACCGGGGTCACCTCGGGCAGGGTCACGATCAGGATCCTGGTCTTGTCGGGATCTTGCAGCCGCATCATCGGCGTGGTCATGTGGCTGGCATTCTCGCCCGCGTGGCGCAGCACATCGCGGTGGTAAGACCCCGTGGCATCCAGCAGCAGCAGCGTGTGGCCGGTGGGCGCGGTATCCATCACCACGAACTTGCGCCCCGCCTCGCGGATCACCCGGCTGAAGGCCTGGAACACCGCGATCTCCTCGGTGCAGGGCGAGCGCAGGTCTTCCTCCAGCATCGCCCGGCCCTGGGCGTCGAGGCTGGCACCCTTCGTGGCCAGGATATGGTCGCGGTAGGTCTGCGTTTCTGCCTCGGGGTCGATCCGGCTGACGGTCAGGTGCGGCACGTCGCCCGCCAGCGTCTCGGTCAGATGGGCGGCCGGGTCGGTGGTGGTCAGCAACACCTCATGCCCGCGCGCCGCCAGTTCCACCGCCACGGCGGCGGCGATGGTCGTCTTGCCGACGCCGCCCTTGCCCATGGTCATCACCAGCCCGCGGCCTGCGGCTTCGATCCCGTCGACCAGCGCCGAAAGCGGCGGCAGGTCGGCGTCGGCCACGCGAGACACGGCCGCAGCGAGGGTCACGGGCATGTTCATCCGGCGCAGCGCATCAAGGCCCACGAGGTTCTCGGGGCGCAGCGCAAACCGGGTTTGCGGCAGCGCGGCCAGGTGCGCGTCCATGCCGTCCAGCGCCGCACGGTCGCGCGCGATCAGGCTTGCCGCCAGCGCATCGCCCATGTCGTCATCCGGCATCAACCCGTTGATGGCCAGATGCTGGTTGCCGATGCCGATATCCGCCAGTTCGCGGCTGGTGCGCGCAGCCTCGGCCAGCGAACTGACGCGGGGGCGGGCGACAAGGATCAGCCGCGTGCGGGCGGCGTCGGACAGGCTGTCCACCGCGGCGGCATAGCGCGTGCGCTGCTTTTCCAGCCCGGCCAGCGGCCCGAGGCACGAGGCGTCGCCGCCCGTTTCCAGAAAACCGCTCCAGGCGCCGGGCAGCTTCAGCATCCGGATCGTGTGGCCGGTCGGTGCGGTGTCGAAGATGATGTGGTCGTAGGCACCCGTCACCGCGACATCGGTCAGCAGAGCCGTGAACTCGTCGAAGGCGGCAATTTCGGTGGTGCAGGCGCCCGAGAGCTGCTCTTCGATCCCCTTCAGCGCCTTCTCGGGCAAGACACCGCGCATCGGCCCGACGATCCGCTCGCGGTATTCGGCCGCGGCACCCTCGGGGTCGATCTCCAGCGCCTCCAGCCCGGGGACGGCGGCAATCGGGGTCACGTGGTTGCCGATCTCGATCCCGAAGACCTGACCGACGTTCGAGGCCGGGTCGGTGCTGACAAGCAGCACCCGCTTGCCCGCATCGGCGAGGCCGACCGCGGTGGCGCAGGCGAGCGAGGTCTTGCCCACGCCGCCCTTGCCGGTGAGGAAGACGAATCTGGGCAGATCGTTGAACATGGCAATTCCTTTCGCCGCTCGTTGCGGTCAGGCGCATCTGATCGGGCCGGTGCGGTCAGGCGCGGGGCTGCGTCAGCAGCAGTTGCCAGCCCCTTGCGTTTCCGGCCCGGATTTCGCGCCACCACCGCAGCAGCCTGTGGCCGCGGCAGGCTTGTCCTGTGCCGCGCCACAGCATGTTGATGCATCCATGCCGCCGATGCCCGGTTCAGGCGCCGGGAGCCCGACCCAGCCAGCCAGTTCCGCACGCGACGGATACCGCGCTTTCGACACCAGCGCGCCGTCGACCAGGATTGCCGGAAGGTCGTCTCCTTCGGAAGCCTGCATCAGGTCGCGGATGGCGGCGTTCGCGGCGAATTCGGCGGGTTCCTGGCTCAGGTTGATGCGCCGCACGGCTACGCCCTTCGACCGCAGCCAGTCCAGATCGGCGGCGAGATCGACAAGTCGCTGATCGACCTGTGCGCCGCAGATGCCGGTCGAACAGCACATGGGCGGGTCATAGACAGCAAGGTTGGTCATCTGGTGGTCTCCTTTGGAATGCAGCCCTCGGGGGTGTAGCAACAGGCGGCCCCGCCTTCGGTCGGCCGCGTGGCGATGGCTTCGATCAGCGCCCGCATCGGCGTCAGGGCCGAGGGATCGAGCGAATAGCAGATCCGGGGATAGTTAATCGTGCCCGTCACGATACCCGAAGCCTTGAGGATGCGCAGGTGTTCCGAAACGGTCGATTGTGCGAGGCCGACCTCGCCCACGATGTCCCCGCCGATGCAGCCGGGTTTTGACAGTAGGAACGCGATGATCCTGACGCGCGCCGGATGTGCCAGCGCCTTGGCAAGCGACACGATCGACTCCGCCTCGAACGAGGGGGGCAGCGGCACGGCGGTCTGGTCGAGCATCTTGATCGCTCCGTGTATCGTTGATTGCCGATAGATATTGATCGTCCGGCGACGATGCAAGGGAAATCGGTTGATGAAACGGCTATCTTCGTCGAGGTGCCGTGTGGTCTGGTGCCGTCTCGCCGCCATGGAACCAAACCTCCCGCCCGCCGGGCCGGGCGACTGCGCGGTGATCGCTTCACGACATTCCTGGCCGAGGGGGCCGGGGTGGTGATCGTGTTCCAGTCGGTTGTCGAACTGGCCGGTGTGTTGGCCTGCTGTGGTTTCCGCCACGCCACAGCGGCCGGAACACCGTCGGGAGTTGAGGACTTGCAGGCAGGACGGTTTCCCGCAATACCTGCCGATATGACTTTGGAAACCGAACGCCCTCCCGGTCCGCGTCTGCGTATCCGCATCCATTTCAGCGAAGCTGAGATGATGGGGCCGGGCAAGGCCGAACTCCTTGAGCGGATCGCGCGCACCGGGTCCATCGCCGCCGCGGGGCGCGAGATGGGGATGAGCTACAAGCGGGCCTGGATGCTGATCGAGACGCTGAACGCCATGTTCCGCGCGCCGGTGGTCGAAAGCACGCGGGGCGGGCCGGGTGGCGGCGGCGCGGTGCTGACCGGGACGGGGCAGCAGGTTCTGGCGCTTTTCCGTGCATTCGAGGCGCAGGCAGCCACGGCCGGCGCCGGGCCATTGGCGGAAATGCAGGCCCTGATGCGGGATATTCCCGGTGGAAAATAACGGTTGACTCAGGGCGGCGCCCAAGGGGATATTTCCGGCTGACCATATCAGCCGGAGAGCCCCTCGATGATCGACCGCCGCGCCCTTGTCCTCGCCAGCGCGCTGCTGGCCCTGCTGCCGGGCCAGACCGTCCTTGCCCAGGCCAAAGCGCCCGTCATCGCCGCAGCGGCCGACCTGAAGTTCGCCGTCACCGAGATTGCGGCGGCGTTCGAGGCCGAGACCGGCAATAGGGTTGAGGTGACCTTCGGATCGACCGGCAACTTTGCCACGCAGATCCGCGAGGGCGCGCCGTTCCAGATGTATATGGCCGCTGACGAAACCTATGTGGCCGCGCTGGCGGCAGAAGGCCTTACCCGCGACGAGGGCGCCCTTTATGGGCAGGGTCGCATCGTGATGATGGTCCCGCACGGCTCGCCGCTGACGGCGGATGGCACGCTGGAAAGCCTGAAGGCCGCGCTGGAGGCGGGCAGGATCACGCACTTCGCCATCGCAAACCCCGACCATGCCCCATACGGCGTGCGCGCGATGGAGGCTTTGCAGCACAAGGGCATCTGGGAGGCGGTGCAGCCCCGGCTGGTGCTGGGCGAGAATGTCAGCCAGGCCGCGCAATTCGCCACCTCGGGCGATGCGCAGGGCGGCATCATCGCCTATTCGCTGGCCCTGGCGGCGGACGTGTCGAAACTGGGCACCTACGAACTGATCCCGGCAGACTGGCATCAGCCGCTGAACCAGCGCATGGTGCTGCTGAAAAGCGCCGGGCCGGTCGCGGAAGAATTCTACACCTTCGTCAACGCCCCCGCCGCGCGCGAGATCATGAAGAAATACGGCTTCGTTCTGCCGGGTGAGTGAGAATTGGACTGGACATCGCTGTTTCTTTCGCTGCGCCTGGCAGGCTGGACCGTTCTGATCCTGCTGCCGGTCGCGGTCCTTGCCGGCCGCTTCCTGGCCTATCGCAGCTTTGCCGGGAAGGGGTTTGTCGAGGCGCTGGTGATGCTGCCGCTCGTGCTGCCGCCCACGGTGTTCGGCTTTTACCTGCTGGTCAGCTTTGGCGCGCGTTCGCCCATCGGGCAGGCATGGCAGTCGATGTTCGGGCACCAGCTGGTCTTTACCTTCGAGGGGCTGCTGGTTGCTTCGGTGATCTTCAACCTGCCCTTTGCCATCCAGCCCGCGCAGCGGGGATTCGAGGCGATCCCGGTGCAGGTGCGCGAGGCGGCGGCCTGCTGCGGCATGTCGCCCCTGCGGTCGCTGTGGAAGGTGGAACTGCCGCTGGCCTGGCCGGGCCTGATGACGGCGATGGTGCTGACCTTTGCGCATACGCTGGGCGAGTTCGGCATCGTGCTGATGGTGGGCGGGTCGATTCCCGGCCAGACCAAGACCATCGCGATCTCGATCTATGACAAGGTGCAGGGCTTCGACATGGCCGGGGCGGCGCTGATGTCGGCCACGCTGCTGGCGATTTCTCTGGTCACCATCACGCTGACCTTCTGGCTGTCGGCCCGCGTCGGGCGAAGGCTGTCCTGATGGCGCTGGAGGTGATGGCACGGGCCGAGGCGCCCATTCCGCTGAACGTGTCATTCCGGGTGGAGCCGGGGGAACTGCTGGCGCTGGTCGGTCATTCCGGGTCCGGCAAATCGACGCTGCTGCGCACGATTGCGGGGCTCTGGACGCCCGCTTGCGCACGCGTGTCGGTCGGGGGGCAGTCGTGGCTCGACACCGCCAAGGGGCTGGATATCGCACCGCACCGCCGCCATGTCGGCATCGTGTTCCAGAGTTATGCGCTGTTCCCGCACATGACGGCGGCGCAGAACGTGCTGGCTGCGATGGCCGCCCCCGACCGGGCCGAGGCGGCGCGCATCCTCGATCTGGTCAATCTGCACGGGCTGGCAGATCGCAAGCCTGCGCAGCTGTCGGGCGGGCAGCAGCAGCGCGTGGCGCTGGCCCGCGCGCTGGCCCGCAAGCCCGACGTGCTGCTGCTGGACGAGCCCTTTTCGGCGGTGGACCGTGCCACCCGCGAAAAGCTCCATGCCGAGGTCATCGGCCTTCGGTCGCACCTGGCCATGCCGGTGGTGCTGGTCACCCATGACATGAACGAGGCGCAGCTGCTGGCCGACCGGATGCTGGTGATCGACCGGGGCCACAGCCTGCGGGAAGGCACCACGGCGCAGGTGATGGCCGACCCCGAGGCCCTGCGCGCCATGGGCATCCGCGAGGTGGCGGCCCTGCTGCCCGCCGTGATCGCGGGGCCCGAGGACGACGGCCTGACCCGGCTCGACACCGCCGCCGGCCCGATCTTCCTGCCCGGCGTGCAGGGCCCCCCCGGCACCCGGCTGCGGGTGCGGATCATGGCGCATGAGGTCATCCTGTCGCGCGACCGGCCCGTCGGGCTTTCGGCGCAGAACATCCTGCCCGCGCGCGTGACGGCGCTTCAGCAGGGCGACGGCCCCGCCGTCATGGTGCATCTGGCGATGGGCGAAACCGAGATCATCGCCCGCATCACCCGCCGCGCGGCGGCAGAGATGAACCTTGCCCCCGGTGACGCGGTCCATGCCATCCTCAAAGCCATGTCGGTGGCACGCGACCACATCGCTTTGGCTGCACAGCAGGACGCCGTCGGCGGCTGATCCCTTGCCAGCGCACCGCCGCCCGGCCCTCACGGGCGGGCCGGTGTTCGGCAGTGCTGGCGGCCCGAGCGGGCAGGGTGCCCCGAAAATGCGCCAGTCGCGGTCATAATCCGCACCGCTTCGTGCAACACAGGTTGCGGCGAAGTCGCGCCCGGGGCAACCGCGCCTGCTTCTCGACCCGTCTGCCCAGCTGTCTGTCTTTATTGATGTTTATGGTGCTGTGAGAGAGGATTGAACTCTCGACCTCACCCTTACCAAGGGTGTGCTCTACCACTGAGCTACCACAGCGCCGATGCCCTTGCGGTGGGTTTCACCGGGCGTGGCGGCTGATTAGACGCAATCTCTGCGGCGTGCAAGCGCAATCTGGACGCTTTTTCGCGGCTGCGCTACAGAGGGGGCATGAGTGAAACTCCCGAAGACCCGTCCTCCCTCCCCGACGCGCACGACGACGGGCCGGCGCCCGGCAAGGCGGCCGGGGGGCGGGCGCGCGCGGATCGGCTGAAGGCGGCGCTGAAGGTCAACATGGCCCGGCGCAAGGCACAGGCGAAGGCGCGGGCCGCAGGCGAAACCGGGTCCGACGGCAACAAGAAAGACTGAGGCGCAGATGGATTCGATCGTAGTGCGGGGCGGTGGCGCGCTGAATGGGGTGATTCCGATCGCCGGGGCAAAGAATGCCTGCCTGACACTGATGCCCGCCACGCTGCTGAGCGAGGAGCCGCTGACGCTGACGAACGCGCCCCGGCTGTCGGACATCCGCACGATGACGCAGCTTCTGCAGTCGCTGGGCGCCGAGGTCGCCAGCCTGCAGGGCGGTCAGGTGCTGGCCATGTCGAGCCATGCCATCACCAACCACACGGCCGACTACGACATAGTGCGCAAGATGCGGGCGTCGATTCTGGTGCTGGGTCCGATGCTGGCGCGTGACGGACATGCCATCGTCTCGCTGCCCGGCGGCTGTGCCATCGGGGCGCGGCCGGTGGACCTGCACCTGAAGGCGCTGGAGGCGATGGGGGCGGAACTCGATCTGCGCGAGGGCTACATCCATGCCCGCGCCCCCGGCGGGCGGCTGCGCGGCGCGGTGGTGGCGTTTCCCTTCGTCTCGGTCGGGGCGACAGAGAACGCGCTGCTGGCGGCCACGCTGGCCAAGGGCACGACCGTGCTGCAGAACGCGGCGCGCGAACCCGAGATCGTCGATCTGGCGCGCTGCCTGCGCCGGATGGGCGCGCAGGTGGAAGGCGAGGGCACCTCGACCATCACCATCCAGGGGGTGGACCGGCTGAACGGCGCCACCCATCCGGTGGTGACCGACCGGATCGAGCTTGGCACCTACATGCTGGCCCCGGTGATCTGCGGCGGCGAGGTCGAGTGTCTGGGCGGGCGGATCGAACTGGTCGGGGCGTTCTGCGAAAAGCTGGATGCCGCGGGCGTGTCGGTGACGGAAACAGACCGCGGGCTGAAGGTCAGCCGCAAGAACGGCCGCATCCGGGCGGTGGATGTGGTGACCGAACCCTTCCCCGGCTTCCCGACCGACCTGCAGGCGCAGATGATGGCGCTTCTGTGCACCGCCGACGGGGTTTCGGTGCTGGAAGAACGGATCTTCGAGAACCGCTTCATGCACGCGCCGGAACTGATCCGCATGGGGGCGAAGATCGACGTGCATGGCGGCACCGCGACGGTGACCGGGGTGGACAAGCTGCGCGGCGCGCCGGTGATGGCGACCGACCTGCGGGCCAGCGTGTCGCTGATCCTTGCGGGCCTGGCCGCCGAGGGCGAAACCGTGGTCAGCCGGGTCTATCATCTGGACCGGGGGTATGAGCGGGTCGAGGAAAAGCTGCGCGCCTGCGGCGCGCACATCGAGCGGGTGACGGTCTGATGGCGGACGCAAGGTTTGAGGACGGCGCCGAAAAGCCGCTCTATCTGGGGGCGATGGATGCCGCCGACCTGGAGGTGATCTCGACGCTGGTGCAGGACGCGGTGTTTCCCGTCACCGAGATGCGCTTTGACCGCAATCGGCGGCGCTTTGCGCTGCTGGTCAACCGTTTCCGCTGGGAAGACCGAGCGGCGGCCGACCGGGCCGGGCGCGGCTATGAACGGGTGCAGGCGGTGCTGGCCTTTGAAGCCGTGCTGGCGGTGCGCACCCAGTGCATCTCGCGCGGGGAGCGCGACCTTGTGCTGTCGCTGCTGGCGATCCGGTTCGAGCCGGGGGCAGAGGGGGCCGGGCGGGTGGTGCTGGTACTGGCAGGCGACGGCGCCCTCGCGCTGGAGGTCGAGGCGCTGGACGTGACGCTGAAGGACGTGACGCGGCCCTACCTTGCGCCCTCGCACCGCGCGCCCGGGCATGACGGCTGAACGCGGGATTTTTCGTAGAAAAATCGGGGCGATGGCTGCGGGTGCGGGAAAAGCGGGCGGCCATCCGGCGCCGGACCGGTGCGCGCCCTTGCGGCGGTGCGGCGCTTGAGGCGCGGGCCCGGGCGCGCTATGGGAGGCGCAAAGGAGTATCCGCCATGCCCCGATTTCTGAACAGCGCCGACGTCGGCTTCCCGGCCGCCTTTGCCGCCCTGCTGGGCATGAAGCGCGAGGATGCGCCCGATGTCGATGACGCGGTGGCCGCGATCATTGCCGACGTGCGGGCGCGCGGCGATCAGGCCGTCATCGAGCTGACCGCGCGCTTCGACCGGCTGACCCTGACGCCCGCGACCCTCGCCTTCTCGGCTGCCGAAATCGCGGCCGAGGTGGCAAAGGTGTCGCCCGAGGACCGCGCGGCGCTGGAACTGGCGGCCGAGCGCATCCGCGCCTATCACGCGCGCCAGATGCCGGAAGACCAGCGGTGGGAGGATGCGGCGGGCGCCTCGCTCGGCTGGCGCTGGGGGCCGGTCTCGGCGGCGGGGCTCTATGTGCCGGGGGGGCTCGCCTCCTATCCGTCGTCGGTCCTGATGAACGCCATTCCGGCACGGGTGGCGGGGGTGGAACGGCTGGTGATCGCCTGCCCGACGCCGGGCGGCGCGGTCAACCCGCTGGTGCTGCTGGCCGCGCAGATTTCCGGGGTCGACACGGTCTATCGCATCGGCGGGGCGCAGGCGATTGCGGCGCTGGCCTATGGCACCGAAACCATCACGGCGGTCGACAAGATCACCGGGCCGGGCAATGCCTATGTCGCGGCCGCCAAGCGGCGGGTGTTCGGCAAGGTGGGCATCGACATGATTGCCGGGCCCTCCGAGATTCTGGTGATCGCCGACCGCGACAACGACCCGGACTGGATCGCGCTCGACCTGCTGAGCCAGGCCGAGCATGACGAAAGCGCCCAGTCGATCCTGGTCACCGACGATGCCGCCTTCGGGCAGGCGGTGGCCGCGGCGGTGGACCTGCGGCTGCAAACGCTGGAGCGGCGGGCGATTGCCGCGGCCTCGTGGCGCGACTTCGGCGCGGTGATCGTGGTGCGCGATCTGGACGAGGCGGCGGCGCTGTCGAACCGCGTCGCCCCCGAACATCTGGAGCTTTGCGTTGCCGACCCCGAGGCGCTGGCGGAAAAGATCACCCATGCCGGGGCGATCTTTCTGGGGGCATGGACGCCGGAGGCGATTGGCGATTATGTGGGCGGGCCGAACCATGTGCTGCCAACGGCGCGGTCGGCGCGGTTTTCAAGCGGGTTGTCGGTGATGGATTTTCTCAAGCGAACCACGATCGCGCGCATGACCCCGGCGGCGCTGGCCGCCATCGGGCCTGCGGCGGAACGGCTGGCGGTTTCGGAAGGGTTGCAGGCGCACGGGCTTTCGGTGCGCGCCCGGCTTGACCGGCTGAACGGGGGGCAGGGATGAGCAACCGCATCTGCCACATCGAGATCGACGAGCGCGGTCTGGCCGCGCCCACGCCCGAGATCGAGCAGGAACGCAAGGTCGCGATCTTCGACCTGCTGGAGGAAAACAGCTTCGCCATGCCGCTGCGCGACGACCGCGCCATCCCGCCCGGCCCCTACCGGCTGGGGCTGGCGATCCGCGAGGGGCGGCTGGTGTTCGACATCGCGACGGAGGGCACGGAAAAGGTGGGCGAGTTCCACCTGTCGCTCGGCCCCTTCCGGCAGGTTGTGAAAGACTACTACCAGATCTGCGAAAGCTACTTCGAGGCGGTCAAGCGCCTGCCGCCCAGCCAGATCGAGGCGATCGACATGGCGCGGCGCGGCATCCACAACGAGGGCGCGCGCGTGTTGCAGGAACGGCTGGACGGCAAGGCCGATGTCGACATCGACACGGCACGGCGGCTGTTCACGCTGATCTGCGTGCTGCACTGGGGGTAGGGGTGACGGACCGTTTGCCCCAGTCGGTGCTGTTCTGCTGCGACCACAACGCGGTGCGTTCCCCCATGGCCGAGGGCCTGATGAAGCGGCTCTACGGCCAGAAGGTCTATGTCCAGTCGGCGGGCGTGACCAACGGCATGGAGATCGACGGCTTTTCCATCGCCGTCTGCAAGGAGCTGGGAATCGAGCTGTCGCGCCACCAGTCGCGCAGCTTCGACGAGATGCAGGAACTTGGCGACGACCTGACGGGCTACGACCTGATCATTGCGCTGTCGCCCGCCAGCCAGCGTCAGGCGCTGGATCTGACACGGCTGTTTCATCTCGACGTGGAATACTGGCCGATCCTCGACCCCACCGCCATCGGCGAGGGGCGCGAGGCCAAGCTGGCCGCCTATCGCAAGGCGCGCGACCAGATACGGGACAGGATGCTGGCGCGCTTCGGCCCGCCGCTGCAAGGAGAACAGCATGGGACGTGACGTGATCGAGCGCTATTATGCGGCGTTCAACGCAGGCGATGGCGCGGCCATGCTGGCCTGCGTGACCGACGATGTGGAACACCGGGTCAACGAAGGCGGCATCCGGCGCGGCAACGCGCTGTTTGCCGAATTCTGCGGCCACATGGGCGTCAGTTACCGCGAGCAGCTGCACGATCTGGTGGTGTTCGTGAACGACGACGCCACGCGCGGGGCGGCGGAATTCGTGGTGCATGGCGCCTATCTGCAAACCGACCCGGGGCTGCCGGAGGCGCGGGGCCAGAGTTACATCCTGCCAGCGGGGGCGTTCTTCGACCTGCGCGACGGCCGGATTTCGCGGGTGACGACCTTCTACAACCTGGCCGACTGGCTGCGGCAGATTTCGTGATCACGCTGCGCAGCCTGTCCGGGGCCGATCTGGATGCGGCGCTGGACGATGTGGCGCGGCTGCGCATCACGATATTCCGCGACTGGCCCTACCTCTACGAAGGCTCGATGGAGTATGAGCGCAGCTACCTTGGGTGGTATCGCGCCAGCCCCGGCGCGCTGCTGGTGGGGGCTTTCGACGGTGACACGCTGGTGGGGGCCGCGACCGGCACCCCGATGGAAGACCACGCGAACGACTTCGCCGCCGCCTTTGCCCATACCGGCCTGGCGCTGAGCGACATCTTCTATTGCGCCGAATCGGTGCTGCTTCCGGCCTATCGCGGACAGGGGCTCGGGCACCGCTTCTTCGACGCGCGCGAGGCCCATGCCCGGTCGCTGGGGCGGCCCCATGCCGCCTTCTGTTCGGTGATCCGGCCCGACGATCATCCGGCGCGCCCGGCGGGTGCGCGCAGCCACGAGGCCTTCTGGCGCAAGCGCGGATACCGGCCGCTGCCCGGCGTGGTGGCCGATTTCGGCTGGCGCGACGTGGGCGATACGTGCGACAGCCGCAAGCCGCTGCAATTCTGGATGCGCAGCCTGTAAGGAGCCTGCGATGAAGATTGCCGCCGCCGCCTATCCGCTGGACTGGTTCGACGACTGGGCCGGATACGAGGCCAAGCTTTCCGCCTGGGTCGCCGATGCGGCGGGGCAGGGGGCCGACCTGCTGGTGTTCCCCGAATACGGCGCGATGGAACTGGCAAGCCTTGGCGGCGCCGCCGTGGCTGCCGATCTGGAACCGGCGCTGCGCGAGGTGGCCTCGCACCGCCCGGCGTCGGATGCGCTGCATCTGGCGCTGGCGCGGGCGCATGGCGTGCATATCCTTGGCGCCTCGGGTCCGGTGTTCACGGGCGCGCGGCCGGTGAACCGTGCCACGCTCTTTGCCCCCGGCGGCATCGTCGGGCATCAGGACAAGCTGATCATGACCCGGTTCGAGCGCGAAACCTGGGATGTGGTGCCGGGGCAGGGGCTGACCCTGTTCGACACCGCGCTGGGCCGGATCGGCGTGGTGATCTGCTATGACAGCGAGTTTCCGCTGCTGGCGCGCCGTCTGGCCGAGGCGGGGGCCGAGATTCTGTTGGCGCCTTCCTGCACCGACGGGATGGCCGGGTTCAGCCGCGTCCGGGTCGGCTGCATGGCGCGGGCGCTGGAGAACCAGTGCGTCGTTGTCCATGCGCCCACGGTCGGTGACTGCGCCTTCTGCCCGCCGGTGGATGGCAATGTCGGCGCGGCCTCGATCTACGGCCCGCCCGACCGGGGCTGGGCCGATACCGGAATTCTGGCGGAAGGCGCGATCAACGCCCCGGGCTGGGTGCTGGCCGAGATCAGCCGCACGGCAATTGCCGAGGTGCGCGCCGACGGCGGGGTTCTGAACCTCGCGCACTGGCCGGAGCAGGACGACGGGCGGGCATTCGACGTGACCCGGGCGGGGCCTGCATTTTTCGCTTGAAAAACGGCGAAACCGGGCGCATCTACGCCCCGTGCCTGCGCTGGACGCGGGCCATACCTTATTGGAGAGACCATGGCCAAGGAAGATACGCTCGAATTCCCCGGTGTCGTGAAGGAACTCCTGCCGAACGCGACATTCAAGGTCGAGCTGGACAATGGCCATGAACTGATCGCGACGATGGCAGGCAAGATGCGCAAGAACCGCATCCGCGTTCTGGCAGGCGACAAGGTGCAGGTGGAAATGACCCCCTACGACCTGTCGAAAGGCCGCATCAACTATCGCTTCAAGTGATCGCATCGCGGTCATCCCGGGCCGGTTTGCGCCGGTCGCTGCCATGCGGCTGATCCTCGGTTCCGCCAGCCCACGCAGGCTGGACTTGCTGGCGCAGTTGGGCGTGGTGCCCGACGCCGTGCTTCCCCCCCATATTGACGAAGACCCGCGCCGCGCCGAACTGCCGCGCCCCTATTGCGCGCGCATCGCCCGCGAAAAGGTGCTGGCGGTGGAGGCCGGGCCTGACGACATCGTGCTCTGTGCCGACACCACGGTGGCGCTGGGTCGTCGCATCCTCGGCAAGCCCGCCGATGCCGGGCAGGCCGCGGCCTTTCTGGTGGCACTGGGCGGGCGGCGGCATGACGTGATCACGGCTGTGGCCGTGCGGCGGGGCGAGAAGGTCTGGACGCGCGAGGTCGTGACCACGGTCAAGATGAAGCGCCTGTCCGACATCGAGCTGAACGCCTATCTGCAAAGCGGCGAATGGCAGGGCAAGGCCGGAGGATATGCCATCCAAGGCCTGGCCGGGGCTTTCATCCCGTGGATTTCCGGCTCTTTCACCGGCGTCGTGGGCCTGCCCGTCGCCGAAACCGCCACCCTTCTGGCATCCGCCGGATACCCGCTTTACCGGAGGGCCGCATGAAGGGCCGCGTCGTTGCACTCGATACAATGAAGGGCCGCCCCGCCGCCGCGCTGATCGTCGATGGCCAGCTTGAGGATTTCCTGATCGACCCCGATGGCGATGCGCCGGTGCCGGGGGCGATCTACCGCGTGGTGATCGACCGGCAGATGAAGGGCCAGGGCGGTGTGTTCGTCAAGCTGCCCGAAGGCAGCGGCTTCCTGCGCCAGGCCTCGGGCCTTGCCCCCGGCCAGCGCGTGCTGGTGCAGGTGACGGGCACGCCCGAACCCGGCAAGGCCGTGCCGGTGACCACCCGCCTGCTGTTCAAGAGCCGCCTCGCCATCATCACGCCCGGCGCGCCCGGCCGCAACATCTCGCGCCGCATCCATGACGAGGATCTGCGCGACGAGCTTGACGCGCTGGCGGCCGAGGGCATGGCGGGCGCGGCCGAGGATCTGGGGCTGATCCTGCGGTCGGCCTGTGCGCTTGCCGATGCGGAGGAGATTGCCGACGACATCCGCGCCATGCGCGATCTGGCCGAGGCGGTGCTGGCCGACCTCGACGGCGGGCCGGAACTGCTGGTCGATGGCCCCGGCGCACAGGAAATCGCCTGGCGCGACTGGTCCGACCCGGCGCCCGACGAGGTGGCCGACGGGGCAGGGGCCTTCGCCGCGCAGGGCGTGGCCGAGATGGTGGACCTGCTGCTGACGCCGCAGGTGCCGCTGCCCGGCGGCGGCCACATGATGATCGAGCCGACCCGCGCGCTGGTCGCGGTGGATGTGAACACCGGCCCCGACACCTCGCCCGCGGCCGGCATGAAGGCCAATGTCGCCGCCGCCCGCGACCTGCCGCGCCAGTTGCGGCTTCGGGGCCTCGGCGGCCAGGTGGTGGTCGATTTCGCGCCGATGCCGAAGAAAGACCGCGCCACGCTGGAACAGGTGTTGCGCGCCGCCTTCCGCGGCGAATCGGCGGAAACCAGTCTGGCGGGCTGGACGCCGCTCGGGCTTTATGAACTGGTGCGCAAGCGAGACCGCATGGCCCTGACCGAGGCGCTGACATCGCCATGAGCTGCCCGATCTGCGCCCGCACCTCCGACCCGAAGTACCGCCCCTTCTGCTCGCGCCGCTGTGCCGACGTGGACCTCGGGCGCTGGCTGACCGGGCGCTACGTGATCCCGGCCGAAGACCCCGACGACCCGCCCCCCGCCCCCGACGCCCCCCCGCAACAGTAACCCGCCCCGTCCCGCATTTTTTTGCCGGAACCCACTGGACAGCCCCCGCGCCCTCGCTTAATACCGCCACACCCGACCGGCAGCGCCGTTCGTCAGAGTGCCCAGATAGCTCAGTTGGTAGAGCAGCGGATTGAAAATCCGCGTGTCGGCGGTTCAATTCCGTCTCTGGGCACCACTTAAATCCTTGAAGCTACAAGATTTTTTTTGTGTCAGTGCGACAGGTCTCGCTGCGTGAATGGTGCTGTGGGTATCATTTGGGTAGCAGCCCAATGCCCGGAGCGGAGATTCCGTCCTAAGGGTGCTTTCACTACGTCAAAGGCTCCGAACCCGCGTTAGATGGCCTCTAGGCCAGCCCAGCGGGCAACAGCCAAGTCTGCGAGCCGTTCGCCGCGCTCGAGGATTTCCAATTCGGTCCACTGGGGTCGTTCAGAAAACCACTTGTTCAGAAACAGCCCGGTGTGCTCCGCGAATTTGGCCTTTTTCTCTGAGAAACCCTTATTGCCAGATGAAATGGGTCGTGTCGCGAATGCTGTGGAAATTCCCTGGCGGTGTGGTCCGGGCATGTGAAGGTTCGGTTTCTCAGGCGGCTGCGTCAAGAGGTATCGGGTCGAGGGGCTGGGAAAGCGTCTCCCAGCCGTCGACCTTGCGCATCTGGATCTGGCCGGAAGCCAGCAGCGCCCAGAGCAGCATCGGCACGGTCTCGGCGCAGGGCTGCACGGTCTGGGTCTTGATCCGGCGACGGAACTCCTCGTTCAGCCGTTCGATGGCGTTGGTGGTCCGGGCCGACTTCCATTGCGAGGGATCGAGGCGGGTGAAGCTGAAGAGCCGGTCCCCTGCTTCTTCAAGGCTGTCGGTAACGGCCTTGCACTTGCGCAGGAATGCCTTGCGGCGGGTCTCGATCCCGGCGGCGGTGTCGGCGCAGATCATGTCGCGGTAGTCCTCGGTCAGCTCGTCGTGCAGGTGCCTGGGCGCGTGCGCCAGCAGGTTTCGGTGCTTGTGGACCGTGCAGCGCCGGATCGGCAGAGCCTCGCCCCAGAGCGCGACCAGAGCGGCTTCAAGCCCGGGAGCGCCATCGACGATGACGAATTCGGGCCGCTTCAGACCGCGGGCATCAAGGTCGTCGAGGAACTGGCGCCAGGCAGATGTGCTCTCTCCGCCCATGTTCTTGATGGATAACAATACCTTCTGCCCGTCGCGGCGGATGCCGATCGCCGCCAGCACCGAGATGTTGGTGGCCTTGCGGTCCAGCCGGGTCCGGATCACGGTGCCGTCGAGGATCAGCCGGACGATGTCCTCGTCGGCCAGGCTGCGGGCCGACCAGGCATCCCAATCCACCTTCACCTTGCGCCAGGCACGGCTGACCACATCCTTGCTGACGGCGCCCTCGAACAGCCCGAACAGCGCCCGCTTGACGCGCCGGGTGTTGGTCCCGGCAAGATAGACCGCCGCGATCAGCGCCTCGGCCTTCTTCGTCAGCCGCTGGTAGCGCGGCAGCGCCTTCGAGCGCCATTCCTTAGCCTTGCCGTCCTCGTCCTCGACCCGGGCGCGGGGCACGCGCACCGTTTCGGTGCCGAAGGTGCCGGTCAGCTGCCGCTCGCGGTGCCCGTGGCGATAGCCCTTCGCCTTCTCGTCGCCGCGACCGTAGCGCATGCGGCCGAGAAACTCGGCCAGTTCCTCTTCAAACATGGTCTCGATGGTCGCGCGGACGCTTGCCCGCAGGCGCTCCTCGATCGGGTCATACCCGGTCGTGTCGGGCAGTAGCGAAAAGGCCGAGCTGTCGGAAATGTCGTTCATGGCGTGATCTCCCTGGCGGTTGGCGCCGCCGACTGGGTGGGTTTCAGTTCACCCGGAGATTACGCCGCCTTCAAATTTCCACCACTTGTTCAGCGACAACCATCTTGGCCGGTGCCGACAACCACCTTGGCCGGTGGGGCTGAACGGAAGACGGGCATGCCCGTCTGGAGGGCAGCCCCACCGGCCTGATTGATTTCGGGGAAGGTGCTGGTCGCTGCGGGTTGGTAAGCCGGGTTCCTCTGCCGTCAAACGGAGGATCCGGGTTGGCCTACAAACCCATCAACGACCAGCAATTGAGATTATACATGTCCGACCTCCGATATCACAGTCAGCGCACGTCGGCCGCCCGCGCCGGGTTCAGCGAGCGCACGGCCCGACGGTTCGATGCCAACCCGACGCTGCCCTCGAACCGCAAGATCGTTCACGGGCGCACGGTGGCCGATCCCCTCGAAGGCTTTTGGGAGGGCGACATCCTTCCCTTGCTGGAGAGGGACAGCGCCTTGCAGGCCGTCACCCTGCTGCGCCACCTTCAGGGCCTGCATCCGCTGGCCTTCCCCGATGACCGCATCCGGCGCACCCTGGAACGGCGGGTGCGGCAGTGGCGGGCGCTGAACGGACCCGAGCGCGACATCATCTTCCGCCAGACGCCGGAGCCGGGCCGCATGGCCCAGTCCGACTTCACTCATGCCGAGGAGCTGGAGGTGACGATCGCGGGCCAGCTATTCCCGCATCTGCTCTACCACTTCGTCATGGTCTACAGCCGGTGGGAGCATGTCGGGGTGGTCCTGGGCGGGGAGAGCTTCACGGCCCTGGCCGAGAACCTGCAGCAGGCGCTCTGGTCGCTCGGCGGGGCACCACAGGAGCATCGCACCGACAGCCTCTCGGCCGCTTTCCGCAACCTGACGGCTGACCAGCGCCAGGATATCACCACGCGCTACAATGCCTTCGTCGGCCATTACGGCATGGAGGCCAGTCGCAACAACCGCGGGGAAGCTCATGAGAACGGCGCGGTGGAATCCCAGAACCGGCACCTGAAGAAGGCCATCGAACAGGCGCTGATCCTGCGCGGCAGCCGCGACTTCGCCAGCATCGAGGACTACCGCCGCTTCATCGACATTCTGGTGGCACGGCGCAACCGGCAGCGGGCGGCGGCCACGCAGGTGGAACGGGCGCATCTGAAGCCCCTGCCGCGCCGGCGCACCACCGACTTCACCGAGATCGTGGTGCCCGTCACCCGCACCAGCGGCTTTCTGGTCAAGAGCATCTTCTACAGCGCCCCGTCGCAGCTGATCGGGCAGCGCTTGCGGGTCCACCTTTACGACGATCGCCTTGAGGCCTTTCTCGGCAGCACCCTGGTCGTCAGCCATACAAGGGCGCGTGGTCGCGGCGACGGCCATCGCGTGCATGTCATCAACTACCATCACGTCATCCATGCCCTGCGGCGCAAACCGCAAGCCCTGTGGAGTTCGATCTACCGCGACAGCCTGTTCCCGCGGACCGAATACGCTGCAGCCTGGCAGGTGCTGCAGCGCGATCTGCCCCGCCGCGACGCCTGCCGCCGCATGGTCGACCTGCTGTTCATCGCCCACGACCAGGCCTGCGAGGCGGAGCTGGCGCATCTGCTGGCAGCAGAATTGGACGCGGGCCGGGTGCCCGATCCCGGACCTCTGGCATCCTGCCTGAACCCGCGGCAAACGGCGCTGCCGAGAGATGTTGCCGTCGCCCATCCCTCGCTCGACAGCTTCGATGCCCTTCTGGGAGCCTGCGCATGACCTCCCGCGAGATCGACATCCACACGCTGCCAGGCATGCTGACCGCGCTGCGCCTGCCCAGCTTCCACAAGCTTTGGGCCGACATCGCCACCCGTGCCGACACCGAAGGCTGGCCCGCTGCCCGCTTTCTGGCTGTCCTCGCGGAATACGAACTGGCCGAGCGCGACATGCGCCGCATTCAGCGCCACATGAACGAGGCACAGCTACCGGCTGGCAAGACGCTGGCGACCTTCGACTTCAAGGCGCTGCCAACCCTGCCGCGCGCCCGGATCGAGGCCTTGGCGGCCGGCGACTGGCTGGAGGGTGGCGGCAACCTGATCGCCATCGGCAATTCCGGCACGGGCAAAACGCACATTCTCTGCGCGATAGGCCATGCCCTGATCGAGCGGGGACACCGCGTGTTCTATACCCGCACCAGCGATCTGGTGCAGCGACTTCAGGCCGCCCGCCGCGATCTGGTGCTCGAAGCCGCGCTCGCCAAGCTCGACAAGTTCGACCTGATCATCCTCGACGACATCACCTACGCCCACAAGGATCAGGCCGAGACAGGCGTGCTCTTCGAGCTGATCGCCCGGCGCTACGAATACCGCAGCATCGCCATCGCCGCCAACCAGCCCTTCAGCGGCTGGGACCAGATCTTCCCGGACAAGGCGATGACCGTCGCCGCCATCGACCGGCTGGTTCATCACGCAGCGATCCTGGAGATGAATGCCGAAAGCTTCCGCCAGCGCGCGGCCGCCTCCAACAAAGAGGCGCTGAGCAGACCGCCAACGACAACCATCGCCGACAACAAGGACAAAGGAGAAGGCTGAGCGAAAAACAATTCCAGATACGCCAACCCAGCGGCCTAAAACCGGCCAACGTGGTTGACGGTCACGGACATGCTGGTTGACGCGCTACAACCACTCCCGCGACACCACCTAAAGGCGCCGAATGACCGTCTGAGGGGAATATAGGTGCGGTGAATGCAGAGATCCACCCGTGCAAACCGGACAGATTTCCGATCGCGCCGCCACCATCGGCTTCTCGCCCGGTTGCGGCAGGAATGCCGACGCAGGCCGATGACCGTCAGGCGGTGGTGCAGGTCTTCTGGCCAGGGCATGTCGCAGCCTTGGCCCATCCTTGCCCGACCCCGTGGCCGCCGGTGTGGATACGCCTATCCCTGCGCCTCCTGCAGCAGCGCGGCGGCCACGCCCAGCACCAGCATCCGGTCCAGACTGGCGACCACGGCCACGCGCCAAGCGGCGGCATCGCGAAGGTCATCGGGTATCAGCCCGGGCAGACCGGAGAGAGCATCGACGATCTTCCCCGCATCCCGCGGCACCGGGGCGAGGGCCATGCGGATTTCGTCCTCGCGCGGGTCGCGCAGGGCATGGGTCTGGCCATCGTCGGTTTCGCCCAGGGTGTAGCGCATCCAGGCGGCGGTGGCGAAGGCGAAGGGCTGCAGGGACAGGCCCTGTCGCAGCGCGGCAGAGGCGGGCTGGAAAATCCGCTGCGGCAGCTTTTGCGTGCCGTCCATCGCGATCTGGTAGGTCTCGTGCGCGATGGCGGGATTGCGGAAGCGCTGTTCCAGCGCGTCGGCATAGGCGGCTGGGTCAATTCCGGCGAGGGGGGGCATCACCGCAGCCGCCGCGCGAAGGTGGCGCGCAACCAGAATGGGCAACACCGGGTCCGCCATCACGTCCCGGACATGGCGGTGGCCCGACAGAAAGCCCGCATAGGCCAGCATCGAATGGCTACCGTTGAGCATGGTGAGCTTCAGCCGCTCATAGGGGGCCACGTCGGTCACGAAGATCGCGCCGCCCGCTTCCCATGCCGGGCGGCCCTGCGGGAAGTGATCCTCGATCACCCACTGGCAGTAGGGTTCGGTCTCGACCGCGGCAAGGTCGGTGCAGCCGGTCTGGCGTTCGGCCTCTGCCAGCGTCTCGGCGGTGGCGGCGGGCGTGATCCTGTCCACCATCGACGAGGGAAACGCCACCTCGGCCGCGATCCAGTCGGCCAGTGCGGGATCGACCAGACGTGCGAAACCCCTGACGCCATCGCGCAGCAGGGCACCGTTTTCCGGCAGGTTGTCGCAAGACAGCACCGTGAAGGGAGCGACCCCGGCCGCACGCCGCAGCCGCAGCGCGGCAACGATCAGGCCCAGCACGCCGCCCGGCGCCTCGGGCGCGGCAAGGTCGGCCGCGACGGCCGGATGCGACTGGTCCGGCACGCGGGTGGCCCGGTCGATGCCGTAGCCCTTCTCGGTCACGGTCAGGGTGACGATCCGCACCGATGGATCGGCCATGGCGGCCAGCGTCGCGGCAGGGTCGGCTGCAATCACGTCGCGGATCGCGGCGATGACCCGGGCCGACGTGCCCTCGGCCCCGCGCTCGATCAGCGTGTAGAGCCCGTTCTGCGGGTTCATCGCCTCGGCGACATCGGTGGAGCGAAGGCTGACCCCGGTGATGCGCCAGTCGCCGCCCGCCGCTGCCAGCGCGGCATCGGTGATGGCGGCCTGATGGGCGCGGTGGAAGGTCCCGATTCCGAGATGGACGATCCCCCGGCCATGCGCCGCCGGATCGTATCCGGGCCGCACCGCCGGGCCGGTGATCGCCTCAAGCGAGGAAAGCCTGGTCATCGCAGCCCCTCCACCGGATGATCCAGCGCCGTCAAGATGCCGCGCAGTTCGGCCAGCCCCTTGAGCCGTCCGATCGAGGGATAACCCGGCTGCGCCTGCCGCCCGAGGTCGTCAAGGATGTCCTGCCCATGGTCGGGACGGAACGGAATCGAGACATCGGTGCGGCCGGATGCCTTGCGGCGGCGTTCCTCGCGCAGGGCCGCCGCGATCAGCGCGACCATGTCGGTGCCGCCGCCCAGATGCTCGGCCTCGTGGAAGCTGCCTTTGACCCCGGCGCTTTCGCGCCGCACGTTGCGCAGATGCAGGAAGTGCACGCGGTCGCCCAGCCGGTCCATCATGCCGGGCAGATCGTTGTCGGGGCGGGCGCCCAGCGAGCCGGAGCAAAGCGTGATCCCGTTCGCCGGAATGTCCACGGCCTGCATCACGGCCCGGTAATCGGCCTCGGTCGACATCACGCGGGGCAGGCCCAGCAGCGAAAACGGCGGATCGTCCGGGTGGCAGCACAGCCGCATCCCCAGTTCCTGCGCCAGCGGCGCGACCTCGGCCAGAAAATCGACCAGATGGCGGCGCAACTGTTCTGCGGTCGTGCCTGCGTATTCGGCCAGATGGCGGCGCACGTCCTCAAGGCTGAAGCTCTCTGCGGCACCGGGCAGGCCGAAGACCACGTTCCTGGCAAGTGCCTCCTTCCGCGCCTCGGGCATCTCGGTGTGGCGGCGGGCTGCTTCTGCGACCACTTCGGGCGTGAAATCCCCGGCCGCGCCGGGGCGGGCGAGGATGTGGATGTCGAAGGCCGCGAAGTCGATCAGGTCAAACCTCATGCACGTCCCGCCGGTCGGCAGCCGCCAGGCCAGATCGGTGCGCGTCCAGTCCAGCACGGGCATGAAGTTGTAGCAGATCACCTCGATCCCGGCTTCGCGCAGGTGGCGCATCGAGACTTTCCAGTTCTCGAGATGCGCGCGCCAGTCGCCCTTCTGCTTCTTGATGTCCTCCGACACCGGCAGGCTTTCCACCACCTCCCAGGCCAGCCGCGACGGCGTGCCATCCTTCATCCGGCCGATTTCGGCCTGACGGCGGGCGATTTCTTCCGGCGTCCAGACCGTGCCCATCGGCACGTGATGCAGGGCAGAGACCACGCCCTCCACCCCCGCCTGCCGCATGTCATCGACGGAACACAGATCCTTCGGCCCGAACCAACGCCAAGTCTGCCGCATGGGCCGTCTCCTCCACTTTCATCTCATCCCCGTTTAGCACGACTCATAATTGTTGACTAGTATGGAAGTTTGACTGTAAGGATTTGGCAGGGAGGACGGCAATGATCGAAAATCTGGCTCAGGTTCAGCTTCTGGAGCAGCGCACGGCCGTGGGGCCGCAACTGCACCGTCTGCTGCGTGACAGGATCATTCACGGCCACATCGCCCCCGGCGCCCGCATTTCGGAGACCGAGATTGCAGGCGCCTATTCCGTTTCGCGCCAACCCGTGCGCGAGGCCTTCATCAAGCTTGCGGAGGAGGGGTTGGTCGAGGTTCGCCCGCAGCGGGGCACCTTCGTCAGCCTCATCTCGGTGCCTGCCGTGCTGACCGCGCGTTTCATCCGCGAGGCGGTCGAGGCAGACATTGCCCGCCGGGTTGCAGAGACTGCGGGTGCCCCTGCCATCGCCGCCCTCGACGAAAGCCTGGCTCAGCAGAGGTCGCTGGGCATCAGCGCAACCGGCGAGGATTTCATGAAGCTGGACGAGGACTTTCACCGCCTGCTTGCCGAACTGGCCGGTCAGGCGGCCGTTGCCGACCATCTGGAGCAGCTGAAGATCCACATGAACCGCGTGCGTCACATCAGCGCCCGGCAGGTCTCGCGCGGGCGGTTGATCGACCAGCATTCCGAAGTGGTGGAAGCGATCCGCGCGCATGACCCGGACCGGGCAGACGCGGCGATCCGCCTGCATCTGCGCGAGATCCTGATAGATCTGCCCGGCATCGTGAAAGCGCAGCCGCATTGCTTCGAGCGGTCGACAGCGATCGGGGACCGGGCGTGACGGCGGCTCGGGATCACGGCTCTGCATCCGGTGCGGAAGGCTGGGCGGTGTGGTTCTGGACGGATTTCCTGCCGGACTGGCTTGCGCAGGTGCAGGATGCCGAAGGCGGCGTGTTCGACGCGCTCGATCACGCGGGCCGACCGGCCGCCACGGCAGACAAGACGCTGCTGACCCAAAGCCGCACACTTTTCATCCTTTCGCACCTTGCGCTTCTGTCGGGCGACCCGACGCTGACGGCCGCAGCGCAGCGGCAGGCCGCGTTCCTTCCGCGTTTCCGCAAGGCCCCCGGCCTTTACTGCCGCGCGGTCCACCGCGATGGCAGCCCCACCGGCCTTGTGGCCGACGACGTTTCGCGCAGCTATGACCACAGCTTTGTGCTTCTGGCGCTGGCGACATGGGGTCGCCTGGCGCCCTCTGCCGACACGCAGGCCGAGATCGAGGCCTGCTGGGCCACCCTCTGCACCACGCTGACCGATCCTGCGACCGGCTTGCTGCTGGAGGATGACGGCATTGCCGATCCCGCGGGGCCCGGCGCGCCGCCCCGCGCGCAGAACCCGCACATGCACCTTTATGAAGCCTGCCTTCAGGCCCATGAGATGTCAGGCGAAGCCAGATGGCTGGAACGCGCCGCAGGGCTGCGCGCGCTCGCCTTGCGGCATTTCCTCGACGCGGAAACCGGCAGCATCGCCGAGTTCCTTGCGCCCGACTTGCGTCCCTTGCCGGGCACGGCCGGGCTGCGGCGCGAACCCGGCCACCAATGCGAATGGGCCTGGCTTCTGTGGCGCGAAGCCGACCTTGGTGGCGACCCGGCGCTGCGCAGCGTGGCCGCACGGCTGGCGCGCTTTGCCGACACGCATGGTTTCGCTCCCGCAGGCCCGCTGCAGGGCGCGGCATATGATGCGGTGGCGGCATCGGGCGGGGTGATGGAGGAAAGCTTCCTTCTGTGGCCCCAGACCGAGGCCATCAAGGCTTTCGCCGTCCGTCACACAGCGGGCGATGCGACCGCCGGGGGCAGGGCGCGCGCGCTGCTTTGCCTGATGTTCGAAAGCTGGTTCGCGGGGCGCCCCGCCTTCGTGAACCGGCTGGACAAGAACGGGGTCAGCCTCTGGTCCGAGGCCCTGACCCGATTGCTTTACCACCTTGCGCTCGCGCTGACGGAAGGCGCGCGTGCCGGACTATGGCCGGGCATCCCCCGGCCCCAGAAGACTCAATAGGAGGAGAACCATGTTGAAACTCAAGATGATCGGCCTTGCCGGTGCCCTGCTTGCCTCGACCGCCACGGGTGCGCTGGCCGAGGTCAAGTTCGCCCTGTCCACCTCGCAGAACGCGACCGATCCGCTGGCCATCGCCATGGAAGAGGCCGCGACCCGGATCGAGGAACGCACCAACGGCGAGATTGACGTGACGGTCTATCCGTCGTCGCAGCTCGGGTCGGACAATGACGTTCTGGAACAGATCCGCAACGGCGCTGCCATCGCGGTGCTGGTCGATGCCGGCCGCCTTGCGCCCTTCAAGAAGGAACTTGGCATCCTGTCGGCCCCCTATCTGGTGGAAGACTGGACCCAGTATGCCGCCATCACCGCATCCGAGCCCTACAAGGCCTGGGTCGAGGATCTGGCTGCCACCTCGGGGCTGCGCCTGCTGAACTACAACTGGTTCCAGGGCACCCGGCAGATGTTCACCAAGACCCCGGTTTCGAGCCCCGCAGACCTTGGCGGCGTTCGCGTGCGCACCATCGACGCGCCCGGCTGGATGGCGACCGTGAACGCCATGGGCGCCTCGGCCGTGCCGATGCCGTGGTCCGAGGTCTATTCCGCCTTGCAACTGGGTGCCATCGACGGGGCCGAAGCCCAGCTGACCGGCGCCTACGGCATCAAGCTGCATGAAGTGACCGGCAACCTTGCCTTCACCAACCATGTGCAGCTGGTGACCGGGCTGACCACCTCGGAGACATGGTTCAAGACCCTGACGCCCGAGCAGCAGGCCATCGTCACCGAGGAGCTTGCCAAGGCCGGCGACGACGCCTCGGCGGCAACCGTCGCCAAGGGCGAGGAAGTGCTGGCCGAAATGAAGGCCGGCGGGATGGTGGTGAACGAAGTGAACCCCGCCGACTTCATGGCCCTGACGGCCGGCGTCTATGCCGAACTGGGTCTTGAAGAGGCGCGGGCCGCGCTGCAGCCATTCATCGACGCAGCCAGGAACTGATCTCGAACGGGCGCGGCACACTTGCCGCGCCCTTTTTCCAGAACGCCGGGGTTGGGGAGGATGCCATGTGGAGACTGTTTGACCGCCTTGAAGAGGTGGCGGCGGTGGTGTTTCTGGTCGGAACCGTGACGGCGGTTCTTGCAGGTGCCATAGGCCGGTCTGTCGGGCATCCTGTCGCCATTGGCCCCGAGATCGCGCAGCTTCTGCTGATCTGGACCTGCATGATCGGTGCGGATCTGGTGATGAAGCGCGGCGAGCATATCCGCATCTCGGCCTTGCCCGATGCGCTGCCGCCCAAACTGCGCCGTGTGCTGCATCTGGTCTGCGTGCTGTGCATCCTGGGCTTTCTTGGCTATTGCGGCTGGCTTGGCTGGCAACTGGCCATGTCGAACTGGGCACGCGAGATGGGCGCGTCGGGGCTGTCCTACGGCTGGGTCACGCTGGCCTTCCCGGTCGGCTGTGCGCTGATGGTCATCTCGCTGGTCCGCCGCATCATCGGCCATGGCCTGCTGTTCGCGATCGAGCCCGAAGCCCGCGGCCGGGAGCAACTGCTGTGATCTCTTTCCTGCTTCTGTGCCTGGCGTTCGGCTTCATGGCCATCGGGATGCCGGTCGCTTTCGCCATCGGCGTGGCGAGCATCGTCTATTTCCTGCTGCCCTCGACCTTCATGCCCGATTCCACGGCCGTGCAGCGCATCGTCGCGGCCAGCCAGTCCTTCCCGCTGCTGGCGGTGCCGCTGTTCATCCTCGTCGGCCACCTGATGAACGGATCGGGCATCACGCCGCGGATGATGGTGCTTGCGTCAACCGTGGCGGGCTGGATGCGGGGCGGGCTGGCCCAGATCAGCCTGCTGCTGTCGGCGCTGATGGGCGGCATTTCGGGCTCTGCCGTGGCCGATGCCGCGATGCAGTCGCGCATCCTTGGCGGCCCGATGATCAAGGAAGGCTATTCAAGGGGCTTCACCGCAGCCCTGCTTTCGGTCGGTGGCCTGATCACCGCAACCATCCCGCCGAGCCTCGGGCTGATCCTTTACGGATTTCTCGGCGAGGTCTCGATCGGCCGGCTGTTCATCGCTGGCATCATGCCGGGGGTCTTCCTGACCATCGCCCTGATGATCGCCACCGCCTGGATCGCCAGAAAGCGCGACTACAAGCCGGTCAACGACCGCCCGCCCACCCTGCGCGAGGTCGGTGCTGCGGTGAAGACCAGCTTCTGGGCGATCCTGTTCCCGGTGTGGCTGATCGTCGGCATCCGCTTCGGCATCTTCACCCCGTCCGAGGCCGGCGCCTTCGCGGTGGCCTATGCCCTGATCGTCGGCGTGGTGATCTACCGCGAGCTGTCGTTCAAGGCGATCGTCGATGCGCTGCTGTTTTCGGTGCGCGACATCGGCATGATCATGTTCATCATCCTGCTGTCGGGCGCATTCGGCTATGTCATCACCTTTGAACGGGTGCCCCAGACGCTGGCCGAGCTGACGCTGGGCCTGTTCTCCTCCAAGGTCGCGCTGCTGTTCACCATCGCGGCCTTCCTGCTGGTGTTCGGTATGCTGGTTGAGGCCACGGTGATCGTGATGCTGCTGACCCCGATCCTCGTGCCTGTCATCACGGCTGCGGGCGTGGACCCGGTGCATTTCGGCCTGATCATGATGACGCTTGTCACCTTTGGCGGCATGACGCCGCCGGTGGGTGTCTCGATGTTCACCGTCTGCTCGATCCTGAACTGCTCCTACCAGGACTATACGAAAGAAATGATCCCGCTGGCGATCGCCGTTCTGGCCGTGGTGGTGATCATGATCGTGTTTCCCGAAGTCGTGCTTTTCCTGCCGAACCTGATGATGGGAAGCTGACATGCTCTTGCACCTCGACCGGCTGTTCCCGGCAGACCCGGCAACGCGCGCCATCGCGCGAGACCTGTTCCGCACGGTGGCGGATCAGCCCATCATCTCGCCGCATGGCCATACCGATCCGCGCTGGTGGGGCGAAAACGCGGCCTTCGCCAATCCGGCCGAGCTGCTGGTCATTCCCGACCACTACGTTGTGCGGATGCTGGTCAGCCAGGGCGTGCCCTACGAGGCGCTGGGGATCGGAGCGGGGGCCGTCAGCGACCCGCGCGCGATCTGGCGGACGTTCGCCGCGCATTATCCCCTGTTCCGCGGAACCCCGTCGCGGCTGTGGCTTGACCATGCGCTGTCCGGGGTTTTCGGCCTGACCGAACGGCTGTCGGCGGCCAATGCCGATGCCCAGTATGACGTGATCGCGGGCTGTCTGGCGGACCCCGCCTACCGGCCGCGCGCCCTTTACGAACGCTTCGGCATCGAGGTGATCGCCACGACGGACGGGGCGCTCGACGATCTTGCGTGGCACCGCATGGCGCGCGAAAGTGGGTGGCGGGGCCGTGTCGTGCCGACCTACCGGCCCGACACGGTGATCGACCCCGAGACGGAAGGCTTTGCCGCCAATCTGGACCGGCTGGGCGAGATCACCGGCTGCGACACCGGCGGCTGGCAGGGGTATCTTGATGCCCACCGCGCGCGACGCACCTACTTCCGCCAGATGGGGGCGACCGCGACCGACCATGGCCACCCCACGCCGCAGACCGCGAACCTTGCCGGGCCCGATGCCGTGCGGCTGTTTGACCGTATCCGGTCGGGCAGGGCCGCGGGCGCGGATGCCGAGCTGTTCCGCGCGCAGATGCTGACTGAAATGGCCCGCATGTCGGTGGACGACGGGCTGGTCATGCAACTGCATCCCGGCTCCTACCGGGCCCACAGCCCCGGGGTTCTGGCGAAATACGGGCGTGACCGGGGTTTCGACATTCCGGTTCCGGTCAGCTTTACCGCTGCGCTGAAACCGCTGCTCGATGCGGTCGGGATGGACCCCCGCCTGCGCCTGATCCTGTTCACGCTGGACGAGACGACCTATGCGCGCGAACTGGCGCCGCTGGCCGGGGCCTACCCGTCGCTGCGGCTTGGCCCGCCGTGGTGGTTCAACGACAGCTTCGAGGGCATCCGCCGCTTCCGCGAGATGGCGACCGAAACGGCCGGTTTCATGAACACGGTCGGGTTCAACGACGACACCCGCGCGCTCTGTTCGATCCCGGCCCGGCACGATGTCAGCCGCCGGTCGGATTCGGCCTTTCTGGCCGAACTTGTGACCTCGCACCGTCTGGATGAAAGCGAAGCACATGATCTGGCGCCGCTTCTTGCCGGAGGGCTGGCAAGAGACGGGTATCGGCTTTAGCCCATGTGGTCGGCAAATGGGGACAAATCGCGGGGCACCCCGCCCGATCAGCGTGGGGCGCGCAAAGATGCGGATCGCAGGGCTGCTGCCGGGCCCCGGTGGCGCGCCCCGACCGGATGTCTGCCGGGCGGCCAAAAGGACGCTGCTCGTCATGGTGGTCTGGCTGCGCTCCACCGCCCCGCCATCACGGATTTCCACCTTGCAGGCTTCACTGTCCCCGGCCCGGGGCCCATCGCCCGCGACCCGGTATCGGCGGGCGGGGGGCGGCGACCGGCGCGCCCATTGCAGGTGGACCTCCTGCGGATCATCACTTACGGTTAGGCCGGTCCCGCTGCTTGTGGCGGCAACCACCCAACTGGCATCCTGGAGGAGCAACGCATGAAACTCGTTTCTTTTAAATCCCTTGCGGGAGCCGCACTTGCGGTTGGCATGATGGCTCATGGGGCTGCGGCGCAAGACATGCAGTTCTTCCGGATCGGAACCGGCGGCACTGCGGGCACCTACTACCCGATCGGGGGCCTGATCGCGAACGCGATTTCCAATCCGCCCGGCTCGCGCGCCTGCGAGGATGGCGGATCGTGCGGCGTGCCGGGACTGATTGCGACGGCGGTGGCGTCGAACGGGTCGGTCGGCAACGTGAACTCGATCAACGGCGGCACCCTTGAGGCGGGGTTCAGCCAGTCCGACGTTGCGTTCTGGGCGCAGACCGGCACGGGAATCTGGGAGGGCCAGCCGCCGGTCGAAAAACTGCGGCTGATCGCGAACCTGTATCCTGAAAGCATCCATCTGGTCGCAAGCAAGGCCTCGGGCATCGCGTCGGTCGCGGATCTGAAGGGCAAGCGGGTGTCGCTGGACGAACCCGGTTCGGGCACACTGGTCGATGCCAAGATCATCCTCGGCGCGTTCGGTCTGACCGAAGCCGACATCACGCCGGAATACCTCAAGCCCGATCAGGCATCCGACCGGATGCGCGACGGGGCGATGGATGCGTTCTTCTTCGTGGGCGGCTATCCCGCAGGCGCGATTGCGGAACTGTCGAGCCAGGCCGAGGTGGTGATCGTGCCGATCACCGGGCCGGAAATCGACGCGCTGCGCACCGAATACACGTTCTTTGCCAACGACTCGTTCCCGACGGGAACCTACAAGGGCCAGGACGCCGAAGTGCCGACCCTGTCGGTCGGCGCGCAGATGGTGACCTCGGCCGATCTTTCGGATGATCTGGTTTACGGCATCACCAAGGCGATGTTCAACGAGACGACGCAGAAGCTGTTCGCCAACGGCCACGCCAAGGGCAAGTTCATCACCCTGGAAAACGCTGTCCAGGGCGCGGGCATCCCGTTCCATCCGGGTGCCGAGAAGTTCTACAAGGAAGTCGGCGCGATCAAGTGATCGGGCAGTCCTGACCTGACCGGGGGACGCGACCGCAAGACGGTTCGCGTCCCTTTTCACCACCCCAGCTTGCGAGGATACCCCCGATGACCGACGGCCAACGCGCGATGACACCGGCGGAACTTGCGGCAATCGAAGAAGAATTCGACCCCGAGGCGCGGTTTCGCACGGTCACGCGGCCGGTGGCCCTGCTGTCGGGGGCGATCCTGTTCGCCTTGGCCTGCTATCATTACTACACGGCGGGCTACGGCATCCCGCGCGCCACCAACCATCGCGGCATCCATATGGGGGTGTCGCTGCTTCTGATCTTCCTCAGCTTTGCCGCGCTGTCGGGGCAGCGGCACAAGACGACCGGTTTCGTCATCCTGGGCCTGCCTGTGCTGGACTGGCTCCTGGGGCTCTCGGCGCTGGTCAGCGCCCTCTATGTGCCCTGGATCTATGACCAACTGGCGTTCCGCATCGGCAATCCGTTGCAGATCGACGTGGTGATGGGGACGATCCTGCTGGTCACCCTGTTCGAGGCGGTGCGCCGGTCGATGGGCTGGCCCTTGCCGGTGATCGCGCTGCTGTTCGTCGGATACGCCTATTTCGGGCGGTCGATGCCGGGGATCTTCGTGCATCCGGGGGCCGACTGGTCGGGGATCGTCAACCATCTCTATCTGTCGTCGCAGGGCGTCTACGGCACGGCCCTGGGAGTCATCGCGACCTATGTGTTCCACTTCGTGCTGTTCGGGGTGATGGCGCAGCGGATCGGGCTGGGGCAGTTGTTCATCGACCTTGCGACCGCGCTGACGGGGCGATACTCGGGCGGGCCTGCCAAGGTGTCGGTGGTGTCCTCGGCGCTGCTCGGTTCTATCTCGGGGTCGTCCATCGCCAACACGGTGACCACTGGCGCGCTGACCATCCCCACCATGATCAAGATCGGCTTTCAGCGCCACTTCGCGGCGGCGGTCGAGGCGGCGTCCTCGACGGGCGGCCAGATCACCCCGCCGGTGATGGGCGCGGTGGCGTTCCTGATGGTCGAATATCTGGGCATCCCGCTGCGCACGATCCTGATCGCGGCCATCGTGCCCGCCTTCATGCACTTTTTCGGCGTGCTGGTGCAGGTGCATCTGGAGGCCAAGCGGCTGGGCATCCGGGGTCTGCGCAAGGAGGAGTTGCCGAATGCATGGGAGGTGCTGCGCGAGGGCTGGCTGTCGATCCTGCCGCTGATCCTTCTGGTGTGGATGCTGATGTCGGGTCGCACGCCGTTTCTGGCGGCGTTCTGGGCGATCACCGCCTGCATCGTGATCTATGCCATCCAGCGGATCATGGCGGCGGGTCTTGTCGATGGGGCCCGCGAGTTTGTCGTCGGCATCTATGACGGCTTCGTGTCGGGGGCGAAAAGCTCGCTTGCGGTCACGGCGGCGGCGGCGCTGGTCGGGGTGGTCATCGGGGTGGTGACGCTGACCGGCATCGGGTTCAAGATCGCCTTCATGCTGACGAGCGTGGCGCAGGGCTGGGCCGCAAGCACCCATGCCTTCCTCGCCTTCCTGCCGATCGAGCTGTTCACCCTGCCGTCGCTGGCGCTCCTCTACACGCTGATGATGACGGCGGTGGTCTGCATCGTGATGGGTTGCGGGATCCCCACGACAGCGAACTACATCATCATGGTGGCGGTGGCCGCACCCGTGCTGGCGATGATGAACGTCGAGCCGCTGGTCGCGCATTTCTTCGTGTTCTACTACGGCGTGCTGGCGGATGTGACGCCCCCGGTGGCGATGGCGGCCTATTCAGCCTCGGGAATTGCCGGGGCCAATGCGTTCAAGGCGGGCAACACGGCGTTCCGTCTTTCAATGGGCAAGGCGCTGGTGCCGTTCATGTTCGTATTCTCGCCCTCGCTCTTGCTGGTGACGGCAGATTTCACCTGGGGGTCGTTCGCGCTGGCGTTTTCCGGGGCGGTGCTGGGCATCATCGCGCTGTCGGCGGCGATCACCAACTATCTGTTCCGCCCGTTGCGGCTGATCGAAAGGGTCGTGCTGCCGATTTCGGCGCTTCTGATGATTGCACCCGAGGTTGTCTCCACCGCGATCGGTGCGGCCATACTGGGGGCGGTGGCGTTGCGTCAGTGGCTTGCGGGCCGAACCCATAACCCGGCCAGGGTCTGACAGGTCGGCAAGGCATCTGCCATCGTGACGGGAGGGGATGTCCACCCACCTGTGGCGCGTGATACCGACGCCATCGCCCGCTGGATCATCGACCATCCGGGGCACGAGGTGGCGGCACGGACGCGTCGGCCGGGCAGCAGGCCCGGGCAGGCGTCGGGCGCCGGATCGCCTTCTGCAACCCCCCGCGACCCCAGGCCGCCCATGGCGGTCACCCGCCCGTCGCGGTCTGCCTCATCAGCATCGAAACCGGCCGGCAGGTGCAGGCAGCGGCCTGGCCCAAGATATGTCCAGGGATCGGGGGGCATCTCGGTTCCGGTCTCAGCATGAAGCATTGGAAAAACCGGCACCGGGGCTTTCGGGGTCATGAGGGGCGTTGGCTGCCTGTTGTGTTGCGGTTCCTGAAGGCCGCGCGCCTGATTTCCTCAGGCGCAGGGCATTGGCACTGACCGAGGCCGAGCTGAGGAACATCGCAATCGCTGCCCCTGTCGGGGTCAGGACGCCCGCAATCGCCGCCGGAACGGCCAGGGCGTTGTAGACCAGCGCCAGCGCGATGTTCTGGCGGCCGATCGCCACGGTGCGGCGCGCGAGGGTGCGGGCGGCCAGGATCATCTCCAGCCCGCCCCGCATCACGACCAGATCCGCGGTCTGCGCCGCGGCGGCATGTGCAGCGGCAACGGAAACCCCGCAGTCGGACGCCGCAAGCGCAGGCCCGTCGTTCACGCCGTCGCCGACGAACAGCACCGGGCCGGGGCTGGTCCTGACAAGGCGCACCTTGTCCTGCGGCGTCTGGCCGGAGTGGACCGCATCCGGCGCAAAGCCGAGGGACCGGCCCAGCGCAGCGGCAGGACCGCCGCTGTCACCCGTGGCCATCAGGGTCGCCACCCCACGGCTGCGCAGGCTGTCAAGCATTTGGCGGGCCAGCGGCTTCGGGCTGTCCTGAAACCCGAGGCTGCCGAGCAGATTGCCATCCCGATGCACATCCAGCCATGTCATGTCGCCTGTGGCCGTGCCGGACGTGGTGACGCTGACCACCCTGCCACCGTCATCGGCCGCGGTTGCACCGCGCGCGGCGCGCAGTCCACCCGCGCCGGACTCGCGCCCATGGGCCGCGATGATCGCGCGGGCCAGCGGATGGGCGATGCCGGTCTCGGCGCGCGCGGCGAGGGCAAGCAGGTCGGCTGCGGCAATTCCGGGGGCAGGGTCGGTCGCCGTCAGCCGGGGCCGCCCCATGGTCAGCGTGCCGGTCTTGTCGAAGATCGCCGTGCGCAGGGTTGCCAGCGCCTCGAAGGCGTCGGGGTTGCGGATGCGCAGACCCATGGCTGCGGCGGCCTGTGCCGCGCGGGCATGGGCCAGCGGCATCGCCAGCGCCAGCGCACAGGGGCAGGCCGCGGCCAGCACCGTCAGGCCACGGATCAGCGACTCCTGAATGCCCGCGCCCATCAGCATCAGGCCAAGGCTGGCCAGCAGCGACAGGGCAGGGATCGCGACTGCAAGGGCGGCACCGATCCGGTCGACAAGCGGCGTGCCGGTCCCCCGCCGCGCCGTTTCCAGCGCCACCACGCCGCCCATGCGGTCGATGTCGCGATCACCCAGAGTGCGATCGACCCGGATAACGATGCGGCGGCCAAGGTTGACCGTGCCCGCCTCGACCCGCTCGCCGGGGCGGCGCGGCACGGGCGCGCTTTCGCCGGTCAGCACCGCGCGATCGACCAGCGTCTCGCCCTGCAGGATGATGCCGTCCATGCTGATTGCGGCGCCTGCATCCACCATGATCTCTGCCCCCGCGAACAGATCGGCGCAGGGCAGGGTGCGGGTGGCACCGTCCTGCATCACGGTGGCCATTTCCGGTGCGGCGGCCTCCATCGCGGTCAGCGCGGCAACCGTGCTGCGCCGGGTCGCGGCATCCACCAGCCGCCCCAGCAGCAGCAGCGTGACCAGCATCGTCGCGGTATCGAACCAGACTTCGGATTTTCCCTGCACCAGCGCCACCGCCGAAATGGCCATTGCTCCAAGGGAGCCGAGGCTGATCAGCAGGTCCATCCCCGGCGTTCGCAGGCGCAAGGACTGCCATGCCATCCAGTGAAACCGCGCGCCGGCCCAGAACACCACCGGCAGGGCAAACAGCCCCGAGGACAGTGCCACCCACCATGCGACATCGGGCGTCAGGTCCACCACATAAAGCGCGACCGCCAGCGCCATCGACCACATGCCGGCCACCACCGCCACGGCAAGCCGGATGCCGAGCCTGGTCATCTCTGCCGTCAGCAGCGCCTCGATCTCGGCCGGGCGGTGGCGGTCGATCAGGCCGTAGCCGAAACGCGCCACCGCCGCCGACAGGTCATCCACCGTAATCCGGCTTTCGTCCCAGTCCAGCAGCACCGACGCCGTCAGGAAATGCACACCGGCCGAGCGCAGGCCGGGCAGGCCGCGCAGGCGCCCCTCAAGCCCGCGGGCACATCCCGCGCAGGCCAGTCCCTGGACGCCGAACAGCCGGCGCATCGCGTCAGTTGCCGACCGGCGCGGCGGGCCGGGGCGTTCCGGTGCCGATCATCACGCCATCCAGTTCCACGCCGTAATAGCTCTGATCCCCGTCATGGTATTTCAGGCGGGCCTCTTCCAGCGTTCCGGTCTGGCGCGGGTCTTTCGGGCGTTCATGGCTGTTGACGTAGGCCGCGACATCCCATGCGTCCTGATCGCTCAGCGTTCCGGGCTTCGAGTAGGGCATGTTGTGCTTGATGAAGGCCGCGGCATTGTTGATCTGGTGCATCCCCGCGCCCCAGTTGTAGGAATCGGCGCCCCACAGCGGCGGATAGAGATAACGAGCGTTCAGGTCCTTGCGTCCCAGCCCGTCGGCCCCGTGGCAGACCGCGCAGTTGGCGGTGAACACCGCTTCGCCGCGAGCGGGGTCGTAAGGCAGGGCGGGCTTGTCGATCTTGCCGAAGCCGCCGCCCGCCATCGCCGTGTTGGTCGGCGCGCCGCTGGCCATCCAGTAGAAATAGCTTTCCAGATCACGGTAGATATCGTCGCCATGCGGCGGCGGGCCACCCGAGACCGAATCCTGCGCGTTCATCGAATAGCTGAAACAGCCCATCACGCGGTCTTCCATCGTGTTGATCTGCTTGTTCTTCGACCGGTATTTCGGATAGGCAACCCATGCCGCCCACATCGGCGCCGAATTCGGCTCGCGCCCGGCATCCAGATGGCAGTTGGAACAGGACAGGCCGTTGCCGACATGCTGCCCGGCATTGGTGCTGGTGTTGGTGAAGATGGCGCGGCCGCGCCTGACCGCAGCGCCGAAATCGTCGTCGGGAATAAGCGCCTCGGGCGGGGGCTGGAAGAACGGGCTTTCCGCGTCAGCCTCCAGCGATGCCGTCTGCTCGCTGCCCGTGATCCAGCCGGGCAACAGGGCGGAATCAAAGGCCAGCGTGCCGGCCGCGGCCAGCGCAAGGCCACCGCCCAGCGTGAAGATCACCCGGCGGGCGCGATGTCCGGTGCGTGGTTTGGCCGGTTCCACCGGGGCGCGGTCTTCAGGGTTGGGTGCCATTGTCTTGCTCCATGTTGCGGGCCGCCTGCGGGTCGGTTCGGGCGGGAACCGGCGGAAGCAATGCCATGTAATCCGCCACGGCGCGCCGGTCCTGCGGGCTGAGGGCGGTCGAGATGTGGGTCATCAGGTCCAGTGTGGCGTTCTTGCGCTGCCCCCCCGCCCAGGCATTCAACTGCGAGGCCGTATAGGCGGCGTGCTGGGCCGCAAGGGCGGGAAACACGGGGGCGAGGCCGAAACCGGATGGCCCGTGGCAGGAAAAGCAGGCGGGAACCTTCAGCGACCAGTCGCCCTGAAGGGCCAGCGCCTCGCCCCGCGCCAGATCGGCCCCCAGCGTTGCCGTCGCTGTCGATGGCACGCGAAGCGCCGCATAGTATGCCCCGAGCCCTGCCATTTCTTCGGGCGCAAGGCCCGCTGCGACGATCGCCATGCTTTCGCTGATGCGGTGGCCCTGGCGGAAATCCTGCAACTGCTTCACGATGTAGGCGGCGGGCAAACCGGCGAGCCGCGGGGTCGTTTCCGCCCCTTGCCCCAGATCGCCGTGGCAACTGGCGCAGGCCCAGACTTCGCCGCGACCGGCGAAGACCAGTTCCGAGACAGCCTGCGGCACCTGCCCGACTGTCCGCGACCCCGCCGCGGGCTGCGCCGGCAGGCCGGCGATGATCGTGGCAAGCTCTGCCCCGCCCTGCCAGCTCTGGCGTCCCGCGGCGGCCTCGCGCAAGGGGGTCACCTCGGCCTCCGGCAGGGCGCCCTCCGCTCCGCCCCATTTCCGGGTCACGAAGCTTGCGACCTGCGCGATTTCCATGTCCGACAGGGCGCTGGCAAAGCTGGGCATGTGGCCGTCGTAGGTCTGCCCCGCCACCGCGATGGGGCCGTCGATGCCGCGCAGCAGGATCTGCGCGACGATCTGCGGGCCATGCGCCACGAAGGCAGAGCCGACCAGCGGCGGCACCGCGCCGCGCACGCCCAGACCGTCGGGCTGGTGGCAGGTGGCGCATTTGGCGGCGAAGACCGCCCGTCCGTCATCATGGGCCGTCACCTGCTCGTCGACGACCTGATCGACGCGTTCCTCTTGCGCCACGCTGGTTGCTTCGCGGGTGTCCAGCAGCACCAGCCCGCCCCAAAGCCCCAGGGCAATGGCGATCCACAGCACCGGCATCGGAATGCCGCTGTGTTCCTCGTAAGGCTCGAAGTTCTCGTCGGGGCGTTGAATCTCGGGGCGGGGGGTGCCCGTGGTCTTGCGGAACATCAGGGTGCCTCCCCGCGGGCGGCATAGCCGTCATCGCGCAGGCCGTCGATCGGCGCGGGATAGGTGCGATCCAGCGACAGCAGGTAGGCCACAAGATCCAGCGCCTCGGGCCGTGCCACCACCACGCCACCCGGGGGCGCAAAGTCGGCCGGCACCGCCACGACGGTATCGCCCGGCGCGGCTGCGGATTTCACCTCGAACAGGAAGGGGTAGCCGGGCATGATCGACCAGTCGAAGATCGCGCGCGGCTGGTAAAGGTGGGTCAGCTGCCACGCCGCGGAGGGCAGCCTTGCGCCGATGTTCAGCAGGTCCGGCCCGGTACGCATCGTGCCAAGCTGATGCGGCGAGTCAAAGACATAGTCCGATGACACGGAAGGCCGCCCCCAGCCCCGGTCGCCATCCGGCGCCTGATCGGGCGAGCGCGGTTGCTGGCTGTGGCAATAGACGCAGCCCAGCGACACATACTGGTCGCGCCCGCGCTGCTCGGCTTCGGTGTAGGGCTGCAATTCCGGCGGCACGCTGCGCTGGCTCATCTGGATGCCCGGCGCGATGACCAGCATCAGCGTCGCGAAGGCAAGAATGCCAAGCGCAAGGATCGAGAGGGGAAGATACCGGTTCATGCTGCGGTCACCCTTTTTCCGGCATCTGCCCGGCGTGGCAGCAGGATGCTGACGAAATTGACCGCGAACAGGATGTGCCCCAGCGTCATCAGTGACCCGCCGACGGTGCGCAGTTCCAGATAGGGTTTCATCAGGGTCACGCTGTCGGCAAAGGGCCGCGTGGCATCCAGCATCGCCAGCCCCTGCAACACGCCCCCGATCGACAGGGCGAAGAAATAGATCGCAAAGCCGATCACCACCGACCAGAAATGGGCCTTGATCAGGCCCGGCCAGGCGAAGGCCCGCCCGGTTGCATGGGGCAACAGATGGTAGGCCGCGCCGAAGAACACGACCGAGGCAAAAGCATAGACGCCAAGATGCGCGTGACCCACCGTGTAATGCGTGAAATGGGTGACGCTGTTGACCGACCGCAGGGCTTCCGTCGACCCCTGAAAGGATGCGGCCGTGTACATCAGCGCGCCGAACCACACGAACCGCAGCGGCACCGATTCCTTCAGTGCCCACAGATTTCGCGCGACCGTGATGTGATGGTTCACCGCGACCGCGATCACCGGAATGAACATCATCACCGAATGCACAATGGATAGCGTCGCCACCCATGTCGGCACCGGCCCGCCGATCAGGTGGTGGATGCCGACCTGGCTGTAGAACAGTGCCAGCCCCCAGAACCCCAGCAGCGAAACGCTGTAGGAATAGATCGGTCGCCCGATGATCTTGGGGATGAAGTAATAGGCGGTTCCCACGGCCAGCGGCGTGATCCACAGCCCCAGCACGTTATGGGCAAACCACCAGTTGACAGTCGCCTCCTCGACCCCCGAATGGACGTAGGGCAGGTTGGCGACGATGAAGATCACCGGAAACCACAGAAGGGCCGCCAGAAAGTACCAGCCCGATACGTAGATGTGGTGCACCTCACGCGCGCGGGTGGTCAGCACCAGCGGGGCGGCGAAGAACACGCCCGCGATGGCCAGACCGATGTCGAACTGCCACGGAATCTCCAGCCATTCCTCGCCGTCGGTCCAGCCCGTTGCAATCGCCAGCGCGCCGCCCGCAAGGGCGACGTTCCACAGCACCAGCCCGATGTATGTCAGCTTCGGCTTGCGCAATTTGGTGTGGAAGATGCGCGGGATGATCCAGAACACGCAGGCGAGCCCCGCTTGCGACACCCAGCCATAGCTTACCATGTTCAGATGCAGCGTCCGCATCCGCCCGAAGGTCAGCTCGGCATGGCCGTTCAGCCAGTCGGGCAGGTGCAGCTTCAGCGAGGCTATGACCCCGAAGGCCGAGCCCAGCAGCAGCCAGAAGATCGCGGCCCCCAGCAGCCACAGCACCGGCCCCGCCGATACCGCATCGATGCCAGTTCGCCCCGGATCGAACAGATGCCGGTGGTCGCCACCTGCCTCGGTTCCGTCATTGTCGACATGACCCTCTTCGCCGGGCTCGAAGATGGTCGTGGCGGCGTCGCGGTCCATGGTGATCTGCCGGTTGGCGATCGCCCAGATCAGAAAGCTCAGCGCCAGCAGCGAGACGACAAAGCTGAGAGTCAGCAACAGGCCAAGGGTAACAGGCATCGCGGGTATTCCAATCGAAAACGGACAATGTTGCGGCACTTCCACGAATGGCAACGCGCCGGGGTGGTCATGACCAGGGCTGGCCCAGCCTGCCCTGTCTGCCGACGACCTTAAGGGGGGCTTAAGGTCATTCTCGCTTTCACGCTCCGGAGCCGCTGACCGAACTGCGGGCCTTAAGGCTGCTTTCAGTTAGGGCGGGCAGGCATTCTCCATGGCAATGGCGGTTCATGCGCGATAGCGCCCCGTCATGCAGGAGGAGGGCACGATGCAGGACGCCGGCACCATGATGCACTACCCCGGGATCCGGCGTTTGACCCTGATGCAGGTTAACGACACCCACGGATATCTGGAACCGCACCCGGAACTGGTGTGGACCGAGGATGGTGCCCGCTTTCCCCTGCTCGGCGGATTTGCCCGGATCAGGGCGCTGTTCGACATCGCCCGCGCCGAGGCGGAGGCGGTGCTGGCCTTCGACAATGGCGATACTTTCCACGGCACCTATGCCGCCGTCTCTACCAGGGGGGAGGGGCTGGTGCCCGCGGTGAACGCGCTCGGCCTGACGGCCATGACCGCGCATTGGGATTTCGCCTGGGGGCCACAGCACATGGCGCACCTGGCAGGCCGGTTGCACCACCCGCTGCTGGCCGCGAATTGCTGGCGCCTGTCCGACGGCAGCCGCCCGTTTCCTGCCACCCTGATGTGCCGTGCGGGCAAGCTGACCGTTGGCGTGATCGGCATTGCCGCAACCATTCTCGACAAGACCATGCCGCAAGGCTTTGCCGCGGGGCTCCGCTTCACGGATGGCATCGAGGAAACCCGCGCCGAGGCTGCACGTCTGCGGGCCGAAGGGGCGGATCTGGTGCTGGTGCTGTCGCATTTGGGCTACCCGCAGGATCTGGCGCTGGCCGGCACTGTTGACGGGCTTGACGTGATCCTCAGCGGGCATACCCACAACCGGGTGGAGGCCCCCGCGAAGGTCAACGGTGCCCTGGTGATCCAGTCGGGGTGCCACGGGTCTTTCGTCGGGCGGCTGGATCTGGAGGTTGAAGGCGGCAGGATCACCGGATTTCGCCACCGCCTGATTCCGGTGGATGACAGCATCCCCCCCGATCCTGCGATGCAGGCCCTGGTCGAAAGTGCCATGGCCGGCAGCCGCCCGCTTCAGGCGCAGGTCGTGGGGCAGACCGAAAATGCCCTGCACCGCGCCACGTCGCTGGACGCACCGATGGACGATGTGCTTCTGGCGGCCATTGCCCTTGCCGCGGGAACCGGCATCGCGTTCTCCAATGGCTGGCGCTATGGCGCACCGATTCCGCCCGGGCCCGTCACGCTGAACGACCTGTGGAACATCGTCCCGACCAACCCGCCGGTTTCGGTCGTGGACATGACCGGCGCCGAGATCGTCGAGATGCTGGAGGCCAATCTGGAAACCACCTTCAGCGCCGACCCCTTCGGCCAGCGTGGCGGCTATGTGAAGCGGTTCCGCGGGTTGACTGTCAAGGCGAAGCTGGAGAACCCGAAGGGCCACCGGGTCGAGCAGGTGTTCACCCAAGGCGGCCGGATCGACCCCGGGGCGGTCTACCCCGTGGCCTTCATCACGTCGCAGGGCGTGCCCGCCGCCATGGGCACCCATCGGCGCGATCTGGAGGTCAGCGCCATCGCGGCCTTGCAGGCGTGGTTCGCCGATCCGGAGAACAGGGTTGAACCCGGCCTTGGCCGGTTGCGGATCGTCTAGGCGGCCCGGAACGCCGTATCGGGCAGCACCAGTTCTGCCATTTCTCCGCCACCCTCGCGCGGGGCAAGCCGCAGGGTGCCGCCGATCCGTTCCATCGCGGCGGCGACAATGGCAAGCCCGAGCCCGCTGCCGTCGGCCTGCGTGCCCGCGCCGCGATAGAAGCGGTCCGTCACCCGGGCGCGGTCGGCGGCCGCGATTCCCGGCCCGCGGTCCTGCACGGCGCAGACCCAGGCCGCGCCCTCGTGGCGCAGGCTGACGCGCACCTCCTGCCCGTCGGGCGAGGCTTGAAGCGCATTCTCGATCAGGTTCCGCAGGGCGGCGGACACCAGAAAGCGGTTCCCGGTCAGAAGGGGGCAGCCCGCCCCCGCATCCTGCACGATGTGCTGCGCGCGGCCCTGCGCCAGCGGGGCCAGATCGTCCGCCACCTCTGCGATCACCCCGGCAAGGGAAACAGGGGGATGTTCGCGGCTTTCCGCCTCGGCTTCGACCGTCGCCATGTCCAGCAGTTGCCGCACCATCCGGTCGGTGCGGTTCACGCCGCGTTCCAGCCGGGCGAGGGCGGTGCGGCGCGTCGCCTCGTCCGGGGCCATCGCCGCAATCTGCGCCTGGGTCTTCAGGCCCGCCAGCGGGGTCTTCAGCTCGTGCGCGGCAAAGGCGGTAAAGCTGCGCTCATGTTCGCGCGCGGCCGACACGCGGCGGAAGAGGCCGTTCAACGCCGCCGTCATCGGCCGGATTTCCCGTGGCACCGGCGCGTCGGGCAACGGGCTGAGGTCGGTCGCGGGGCGTGCCGCCAGTGCTTGCGCCATGCGGTCAAGGGGCACCAGACCGCGCCCGACCCCGATCCAGATCAGCCCGGCCAGCAGCGGAATGATCAGGGCCGCGGGCAGCAGCAGCCCCGCGGTCACGTCGTTCACCAGCCGGTCGCGCACCCGCATGCTGTCCCCGATCATCACGCGCACGCCAAGGTCTTCGTTCACCACGGAATAGACCCGCCATTCCACCCCATCGACGATGCTCTGGCTGAAACCGGCATCGCCCTGCGTCAGCGGTTGCTCCGGTGCGCTGCCCGACTGGCCGACCAGGGTGCCATCCAGCGCCCAGATCTGGCACGACAGTTGATGCACATAGTCTGCCGGTTCGGTGAAGGGCTCCGGCTGCACCATCACCGCCGCCTGCGCCACATCCACCCGGTGATCCGAGATCAGCGACGAAACCATGCGCCCCGCCTCGGACAGCCGGGCGTCGAGCACGCGTTCCACCTCGGCCCGCGTTGAATGCTGAATCCACAGGATCGCCGACAGCCAGAGCGCACCGGTCGCCACCAGCAGGATCAGGAACAGCCGAGCGCGCATCGAGATCATGGCGCACCCGCCAGACGGTAGCCGACGCCGCGCACGGTTTCGATGAACGAAGCCCCCAGCTTGGCCCGCAGGTTGTGGACGTGCACCTCCACGGTGTTGCTTTCCACATCCTCCTGCCAGCCGTAAAGCCGTTCCTCCAGCGCGGGCTTGCCAAGAATGGTTCCCGGCCGTTCCATCAGCGCCTGCAGGATGGTGAACTCCCGCCGGGAAAACCGAAGCTCGCGCCCCGCGATACGCCCCTCCATCCGGGAGAGGTCAAGCGACAGCCCGTTCCATTCCATCAGCCCCGCCGCCCGTCCTTCGCCGCGCCGCAGGATGGCCCGCAACCGCGCGGCAAGTTCGGGCAGGTCGAACGGCTTGCCCAGATAGTCGTCCGCCCCGGCGTCCAGCCCCGTGACCCGGTCGGGGCTGCGGTCGCGCGCGGTCAGCAGCAGCACCGGCAGGCGCGACCCGCGCGCCCGCAGCCGCCCCAGCACATCCAGCCCCGACCCGTCGGGCAGCATCAGGTCCAGCACCATGCCGTCGAAGCCGCCGCTTTCCAGAGCCGCATCGGCGTCGGCGCAGGTCGCAACGGCATCGGTGGTGAAGCCGGCCAGCCGAAGGCCGACCGACAGCCCGTCGCGCAGCATCTCGTCATCCTCAACGATCAATAGGCGCATCATGGTCCTCTCTGACCCGTGATCGGTCGTGGTGGTCTGGCCGGTCCGCCTTAAGGCTGGCTTAAGGCGGTCACGGGACGAGGCCACCATGACAAACGCATCCTCCCCCCGCCCCGACCGTCTTAAGCTGCTTGTCGGCCTTGCGCTATCGCTGCTGCTGTGGGGGGTGGTGGCGCTTGCCCCGGCGCAGGCCCAGTCGTTGCGCGACAGGCTCGGCGGGCAAAGCACGGTGGAGGCCCCGCTGCGCGCGGAAGAAGCCTTCGCGTTGTCGGCCACGCCGTCGCCCGCGGGCGGCCTTGTGCTGCACTGGCGGATCGCGGAGGGTTACTACCTCTACCGCGATTTCCTTGCCGCCGCCACACCGGACGGCGCTGCGCTGGCGCTGGAAACCCCGACCGGGATCAGCAAGGACGACCCGACCTTCGGCCCATCGGAAATATACCATGACAGTGTGACGGCACGGCTTGCCGCGACCGGGAGCACGGTGAGCATTACCTGGCAGGGCTGCCAGGAAGACGGATTGTGCTATCCGCCGATCACTCGTGCCGTCACGCCAGCTGGCAATATCCTGGCCGAGGCTGCGGTTGCCCCTGTTGCCGGGACCGCAGCGCCCGACACCGACGGTCTGACCCTGACCGGCGGCGGCGATGGCATGGTGGCGGGCCTTGCCACGCGCGGCGGGCCGCTGCTGGTGCTGGCCGGCTTTCTGGGCTTCGGGCTGCTGCTGGCCTTCACGCCTTGCGTCTTTCCGATGTTTCCCATTCTGGCGGGAATGCTCGCGCGGCAGGGCGAAACACTGACCGCGTCGCGCGGGGCGCTGCTGTCGGGGTCTTACGTTCTGGCGATGGCCTCGGCCTTCGGCGTTCTGGGCATGGCCGCGGCATGGTCGGGGCAGAACCTGCAACTGGCGCTGCAATCGCCGCTGGCACTGGGCCTCGTGGCGGGCATCTTCGCGCTGCTGGCCCTGTCGATGTTCGGCCTGTTCGAGCTGCGCCTGCCCGCCGCGATGACGACCCGGCTTTCGCGCATCGGAGGCGGGCGGCGCGGATCGGTCGGCGGCGCGGCGGTGCTGGGCTTTACCTCGGCGCTGATCGTGGGGCCTTGCGTCACGGCACCGCTGGCGGGCGGCCTGCTCTACATCGCGCAGACCGGGGATGTGGCGCTTGGCGCGGGCGCCCTGTTCGCGCTGGGGCTGGGGCAGGGCATTCCGCTGTTCATTGCGGGCACGTTCGGCGCACGGGTGCTGCCCCGCGCCGGGGCATGGATGGAAGGCGCGCGGCGCGTGTTCGGCTTTGTGTTTCTGGGCATGGCGATCTGGCTGGGCGCGCGGCTGGTGCCGGGGCCGTTGGAACTGGCGCTCTGGGCGGTGTTCCTGATCGGCACGGGCGTGTTTCTGGGGGCATTCGACAGTCTTGCCGCGACAGCCGGTCCGGTCCGGCGCGCGGGCAAGACCGCCGGGCTGGTGGCGATGCTGGGCGGGGTGATCCTTGCCGTCGGCGCGGCGATGGGGTCTGACGATCCGCTGCGCCCGCTGGCCGGGCTTCGCCAGGGCGGCGCCTTGGCGACCCCGGATCTTGCCTTCACAAGCGCCCACAGTCCTGCCGCCCTGACCGCCGCGTTGCGCGACGCCACCGGCCCCGCGATGGTCTACGTCACCGCCGACTGGTGCGTGACCTGCCGCACCATCGAGCGCCGTGTTTTGCCGGATGCGGGGTTGCAGGCCAGCCTTGCCGGGCTGACGCTGATCAAGGCGGATGTCACCGATACCGGCCCCGAGGGGCGCGCCCTGCTGGAAAAGCTGGGCGCGGTCGGCCCGCCGACGGTCGTCTTTCTGGATGCGCAACGCACCGAGGTGGTCGGCACGCGGCTGGTGGGCGACGTGACCATCGACACGCTGTCCCGCTCCGCCCGGATGGTGAACTGATGCAGGGGGTGGAGATCGGCCCGCTGGTGTTTTCCGGCCCGCGCTTTGCGGCCATCACCGGCATCATCGTATTCCTGGTCGTGACCGAGATCATGGCGCGCGCGCGCGGGCCCGCGTTCCGAAGGTGGTCGGGGCAGGTCGTCATCGGCGGTATCCTTGCCGCCCGTCTGGGCTTCGTGGCGCTGCACTGGCCGGATTTTCTGGCCGATCCGGCCAGCGTCCTTTACCTCTGGCAGGGCGGCTTTTCGCTGGTTGCCGCCGGGGTCGGGGTGGCGGGCATCAGCCTGTTTCACCTGTGGCGCAGGCCGCAGGATGCAGCCATGGCGGGGCTGGCCCTCGCGTCAGCCATGGCACTGGCGAATGTCGCCTTCCAGATCAGCGGTGATGCTGCCGCCACGGCGCTGCCGCCGACAGCCTTTGCGACACTGGCGGGCGATCCGGTGATCCTGTCGGACCGGGGCGGCAGACCGCTGGTCGTCAACCTCTGGGCCACCTGGTGCCCGCCCTGCCGCCGCGAATTGCCGATGATGGCGGAAGTCGCGGCGGGGCTGACCGATGTGGACATGGTGTTTGCCAATCAGGGCGAGGGCCCGGTGATCGTCGAGCGGTTCCTCGCCCGCGAGGGGCTGGCACCGGGCACCGTCGTCATCGACAGCGGGCAGGACCTCTACCGCCACTACGGCGCGCTCGGGTTGCCCGCCACCCTGTTCATCGGCGCCGATGGCCGCCTGCAAGACGCCCATCTGGGCAAGATTTCCCGCAGCCAGCTGAACGCTGGAATTGCGCGTCTGAAAGGACAACCCTGACATGCCGGACCACCCCAAACTGCCGCCCCTGCGGCTTTCCAAGGCGCTGCTGCTGCTTGCACTGACCGGGCTGGCCGCCTGCGCCGCACCACCCGACGTATTGCCTGCATCCGGGCCTCAGGTCGATCCCGCGCTTCAGGCGATGTATGCGCCGATCCAGGACGGCGAGAACGCCATTCCCGCAGTGCCGGCGCAGTATCTGTCAGAGCGCAACAAGAGGCAGGAGGTGGCCTACTGGACCGAAGAAGAACCCGGAACCATCGTGGTCGATCCCCATGAGAGGTTCCTGTACTTCATCCTCGAAGACAACCGCGCGCTGCGCTACGGCGTGGCGGTGGGCAAGGCCGGGCTGGCCTTTGCAGGCACCGGCAACGTGCCCTTCAAGCGCGAATGGCCGGGCTGGACGCCGACCCGGAACATGCTGGAAACCCAGCCGGAGATGTACGGAAAATATGCCGCCGGTCTGGAAGGGGGCATCGACAACCCGCTGGGCGCGCGGGCGCTTTACCTGTTCAAGGGCGGCAAGGACACGATGTACCGCATCCACGGCACCAATGATGCGTCGTCGATCGGGCAGGCCACCTCGGCGGGCTGCATCCGGCTGTTCAACCAGGACATCCTCGATCTTTACGAACGCGTGCCGCCCAACACCCGCGTGGTCGTGCTCGACGAGATGCAGGCCGGGCAGGGCACCACGCCGCCACCGGCCACATTGTCCGCCGCCAACGCCATGACCCCAACCAAAGGAAAGCCGATCCGATGAACGTAACCCGCAGAACCCTGATCCTGACAGGCAGCGCCGCCGCCCTGATGCCGCTGCCCGCCTTCGCGCAAGAGGCGGAGCTTACCGTGGAAGATGTGCTGTTCGATCCCGACGGGCCGGTGCTCGGCAATCCGGAAGGCGATGTCACCCTGGTCGAATATTTCGACTATCAATGCCCCTGCTGCAAGTCGGGGCATCCGATGCTGATGGAAGCTGTCGCCCGCGATGGCAACATCCGGCTCGTGATGAAGGACTGGCCGATCTTCGGCGGCGAGTCCCTGCGCGCGACCCGGCTGACGCTGGGGGCAGCCGAAATGGGCCGGTTCGAGGCCGCCAACGCCGCGTTGATGGCCACCAAGGCGCGCCTGAGCGCGGCGCAGGTCGACGAGGCGCTGATCGGCGCAGGGATCGACATCGCCGCGGCAACGGCTGCCTTCGCCGGATCCGCCGACAAGTGGAACGCCTATCTCGCCCGCAACATGCGCCAGGCCGACAGTTTCGGGCTGGCAGGCACGCCCGCCTACATCATCGGCCAGACACTTTACTCCGGGGCCTTGACGCAGGATGTGCTGGACGAAGCGATCCGGGCCGCGCGGACCTGACCCGCAGGTTCACCCCGCGGCACGGGTTTCGACAGACGAAAACTGGCGCCCCGTCCGGCGTTCCTTTGTTCGGGCGGCGTGACAACCCCGGCGGGAGGGCCTACCATGGCGAAAGGTCGAACTGCCGGTCATTGCCCCTCGCGCGGGTCCGCAAGGAGTCAGGGACCGGGGCCGGAAGCCGGTGCCTGACCGCCGACCCGACCCTCGGCCCGGCACCGAACATGAAACCACCCACGCCCGGACAAGGAGGCGCAAGCCATGAAGGTCGATACCGTCATTGTCGGCGCGGGCACGGCAGGCCTCTCGGCCCTGCGCGAGGTGCGTCGGCATACCGATGATTTCCTGCTGGTCAATGACGGGCATTGGGGCACGACCTGCGCCGCGGTGGGCTGTATGCCCTCAAAGGCGCTGATCGAGGCGGCAAATGCCTTTCACCGGCGGCTTGCCTTCGACGAATTCGGCATTCGCGGCGCGGATGCGGTGCGGCCCGACATCCCCGCTGTCCTCGCGCGGGTTCGCGCCATGCGCGACGGCTTCGTGAAGGGGCCGGAGGGCGTGCCGGGCAAGCTCGGCGCGCGCGCCCGGTCAGGCCGCGCCCGCCTGCTGGGGCCCGGGCGGCTGGCGGTGAACGGGGAAGAGATCGAGGCGCGCGCGATCATCCTTGCCCCCGGCAGCCGCCCCGTGGTGCCCGGACCCTGGGCGCGTTTCGGCGGCCGCATCCTGACAACCGACAGCCTGTTCGAACAGGCGGATCTGCCGCGCCGCATCGCCGTGATCGGCATGGGCGCGATCGGCGTCGAGATTGCGCAGGCCCTTGCGCGACTGGGGCTGGAAATTGCAGGTTTCGACGCGGCCGTGGGGGTGGCCGGCATCGACGACCCACAGATCCTCGCGGCTTTCCTGCCGCTGATCGGGGCCGAGATGGCACTTCATCTGGGTGCCCCCGCCGAACTGGAGCCATCGGGCGATGCCATCCGCGTCGTGGGCGCGGGCGGCACTTTTGACGCCGATGCCGTTCTGGTGGCCATCGGACGACGCCCCAACACCGACGGTCTGGGGCTGGAGACGCTGGGCGTGCCGCTCGACGACAAGGGGATGCCCGAGGTCGACCCGGCAACGCTGCGGATCGGCGGCCTGAACGTGTTTCTTGCCGGTGACGCCAACGGGTTTCGCCCGCTGCTGCACGAGGCCGCCGACGAGGGGCATATCGCGGGCCGCATGGCCGCGCCCGATGCGGCAGGGAACGGGTTCTGTCGGCGCACGCCCTTGTCGATCGTGTTTTCATCGCCGCAGGTGGCGCGGGTGGGATTGCCGCTGTCACGCCTTGGCGACCGCGACGTTGTGTCGGGCAGCGCGGATTTCTCGACGCAGGCGCGGGCGCGCATGGCCCGGACCGCCGGCGGGCTGCTGCGCATCCATGCCGAGCGCACGACCGGCCGGCTTCTGGCAGCCGAGATGTGCGTGCCTTCGGCCGAACATCTCGCCCACCTTTTGGCACTTGCGGTGGAACGGCAGATGACGGTGGCCGACATGCTTGCCATGCCGTTCTACCATCCGGTGCTGGAAGAAGGCCTGCGCAGCGCCCTGCGTGATCTGGCCAAAGGGGTGGCCGGAACCGGTGGATCGGACCTGTCCGACTGCCCGGAGATCGGACATGATGCGCTGGAGTGACGGAGCGGCGAGCCTGACCGCCGGAACCGCCCCGGCGGTTCCGGCGTTGGTCCTGTGGACGCCTGGAGCTTTGTGCGGCGGCTCGGAACAGGGAAGGCTGACGCCGGAACATGTCGGCTTTCGCCCGTATCCCTTTCGCCACGATCATGAACCCGAGCCAATCAAACGAAAGGGAAAGACGACCATGGGCTACACGATCAACCGGCTGTTCGCCGGAGCAAGCTTTGAAGACACCGATGCCCGCACGCGCAAGGCCCTTGCCGCCAACGGCTTCGGCATCCTGACCGAAATCGATGTCAAGGCAACGATGAAGGCAAAGCTGGATGTCGATATGCCATCCTATCGCATTCTCGGGGCGTGCAACCCCAGGATGGCCCACCAGGCGATCGGGATCGAACCGCGGGTCGGCGCCATGCTGCCCTGCAACGTGATCCTGCGCGAGGTTGACGGCGGCATCGAGGTCAGCGCAATCGACCCCGCGGCCTCGATGCAGGCGATCGACAATCCGGACCTGCAGCTTGTCGCAGCCTAGGTGCGAGACCTTCTGGCAAAGGCCGTGGCGGAGATCTGACTTTACGCGAGCGCGCCTGGTGGCAACGCAAAATGCAGGCTGCCCGGCGCTTGCCCGGTCCGAAACCGCCCGCAATGCCGTCTTTCATCATCCGGGCCGCAATCGCATTCCTGCCAGGGCCGTGCGGGCCGGTTCGAAGCGGGCGACACGACCGTCACAAGCAGCGCCGACGCAGCGCGCCCCGCTAAGGGTACCTGCGCCGACTCTCCCCGGCGCAGGCGCGTGTCGGCGGATCGGTGACTGCCGACCCGGCCATCTGTCACCCCCCGCGCGCGGGCCAGGCGGCAGGGCCGCCCATCCGTTCCACAGTTGTGAACGCAAGGCCGGGCCCGCTTCCTTTGGTCAGGACGACCCGTGCCTCATGCGTCGGGGAAGAATCGCAGGCGACAAGGACAAGTCACAGACATCATCGCCCGCAGTCTCATCAGGCCAGTTTCAGGTTGACCGCCGATTCACGGCCATCGCGGCCCGCTTCGATGTCGAACGTGATGGCCTGCCCATCTGCGAGTTCCCTGATCCCTGACCGCTCAAGGGCGGAGATGTGGACGAACACGTCATTCTTGCCGCCTTCCGGGGCAATGAAGCCGAAGCCCTTTGTGCTGTTGAACCATTTCACGGTGCCTTTGGCCATCGCTGGGTATCCTTCGAAATTTTCAGTCACATGGTAGTGGCGAACCTCCGGTGTGCAATCGCGCCGGGAATCTCCGGTTGGAACAGTAACGCGCAATGGCGCGCCTCGTCCAGCCCCGATCGGGGACCGGCTGTGCGGCCATGTTGAACCCTGCCCTGACGGGGCTTGCGGCGATTCCCCTCAAGCCCGGCATCCGGGCGCAAAGACCGTCGCCGCCTGTGCGGTCGTCGGGGGTGGCAGGCCGGATGGTATCGGGCGCCTGCCGGACCCGCGCCATTGCGGGGATGCGCAGGCGCCCGCGTTCGGCCCGTGGCCGGTTTGCCATCGGCAGCGCCCGCCGGTCCGCCTGTGCGTCAATGCTCGGCAAACCCCCCGCCACGACTTGCACCTGATCCGCGCGCGGCGATCAGGGCTGCTTCGGCCGCGAGCTCGCCGGGTGGGGCTGCGTTCTGCAGAAGGGGCCGGTCATGATCGAGATAATCCGGCGAGAAGCCGGCGAAATCCTGAAGCGCGACGAGATTGTCGAACCTTACGCGCGACTTCTGGAACGTCACCAGACCCATTTCGCGCAGGCGTCGCAAGGTGCGGTTCACATGCACAGGGCTCAGCCCAAGGGCATCGGCAAGATAGTATTGTGTCAGGGGGCAGTCGAAGCCCCTCTCGTCACCGATCCCCACCAGTTCCAGCCGTGCGCCCAGTTCAAGCAGGAAGTGGGCAACGCGCACATCCGCCGAGCGGCGACCAAGATTGACGAGATGTTCGACCAGTATTGCCTCTTCGCGCGCCGCAGCCCACAAGACGGCGGTTGCAAGGCGTGGCGTCTGAGAAAAGCTGGCGAGAATATCGGAAAGGAGCACCTCTGATGCCTTGATGCGTGTGACAGCTTCGCCGCTGTGGTCCAGTGTGCGGAACAGGATGCTGCGCAGCCCCAGAATGTCGCCGGGAACATGGAAATCTATGATCTGCCGTTCTCCACCGGGAAGCACCCTGAACGAACAGGCCCAGCCCGATTCCAGAATGAAGGCGGAATGGGGTTTCTGCCCTTCATGGATCATCTCGCGCCGGGCCCGAAAGGTTCGGGGGTAACGTCGAAGGCGCGCAAGAGCCTCCAGTTCCTCGCCCGACAGGGCGACAAAGGCAGAGAGCTTTCGCGTCAGCGGATTGTCACAGGTCGGCATGGCGGTTTCCAATTGGGAGATTGGATTGAATCGCTTGTCGCAAGTGGCTTGAAATGTCGGGTCCAGCGCGGATCCCCGTCATCCAGTTCTAGCTGGACGCACTCCACATTGATATTGCTACTTTCGGTTGAGCGGTGGAAATGACTTTGCGCCGCCTTCACCGCCTTCATCGGGTTGCCGTTGCCGGCGTGAAGCACGAGCGGGCCGGTGCGGCACGTCAGCGCCTTCCTGACCTCGGCGCCACCGGTGCCGCGGCGGTTGCGATGGGTTGGTCTCGGCCGCCAAACCTTCACATCCGGAGGGCATTCCAGCGAAGGCCCGTGCCAATCCCGCGCCAGCGACAAGCCCAGGAGGTCAGGTCGCAGCTTTCCGTTCGGCCATCGATTGCTGACCATGCTGGCGGGCTAGCTGCGTCGCCTCGTCGATGGACAGGGGAAGGGACAGGAAGTAGCCCTGAACCAGATCGGCGCCCGCGGCACGCACGAAGTCAAGCTGGGCCTCTGTCTCGATGCCCTCCTGGACGACGCTCATGTCCGCGGAGTGGATCAGGGCGTTCAGGATGCCGAGGAACTTGCCCGACTTGTCGTCCATGGACAGCTGGTTCAGGAAGCTTCGGTCGAGTTTGACCTCATGGGCCGGCAGGCAGCGAATGCGCGAAAGCGAGGAAAAGCCGGTGCCGAAATCGTCGATTGCGACGCGCACCCCCATCGCGCAGATCTGGCGGAGAATGTCTCCCACGTTCGTGTCGCCCACGACGCTTTCGGTGACCTCGATGCAAAGCGCCTGCGGCGGAAAGGCCGGAACGCTTTGCAGCAGATCCAGCAGCCCGGAAAGAAACCCGGGGTGGGCGAGTTGCAACGGCGAGACGTTGACGTAGATCTTGAGATCGAGGCCGGGGCAGGCCGTGCGCAAGGCCAGCGCCTGCCGGACCGCCGTCGCCATCACCCAGTCTCCGATCGGATGGATGTGGCCCAGTTTTTCGGCCATAGGAATGAACTGGTCAGGCAGCAGCGTGCCCTGTTGCGGATGTTCCCAGCGCAAGAGCGCCTCGAACCCCTTCAGCCTCTTTCCCTTCGCGGCCAGGGCGAAGATCGGCTGATATTCCAGCTTGAACTGGTCGCGCCCGGTCGCATCGCGCAGATCGCGGTCGAACGTCACCTGCCGCGCTGCCACTTCATGAAGCTCCGGCTCGAACACCTGGCTGCGGTTGCCGCCGACCTGCTTGGCGGCATACATGGCGATGTCGGCCGCCTGCACCAGATCAAGGTTTCCCAGGTCGGCCGTGTTGGCGACGCCGATGCTGGCGGACACATGACACCAGCGGCCCGCGATCTCGAACGGCTGGTCGATCATGTGCCGCAGGCGCTCGCCAAGCCGGGTGACATCGCCGTGGTCCAGCCCCGAGCAGAGCACGACGAACTCGTCGCCGCCAAGCCGGGCCACCAGATCATCCGGGCGCACGGCGGCCGAAAGCCGCTGCGCGACCTCGACCAGCAACGCATCGCCCACGCCATGCCCCATGGAATCGTTGACGGCCTTGAAGCGATCGAGATCGAGAAACAGCAGCGCCGCGCCCGCCCCGGATTCCGCCAGCAAGGCGGTCAGCCTTTCCTGCAGCAGGCTTCGGTTGGCAAGGCCGGTCAGCGGATCGTAATGACGCAATTTCGCCAGTTCGGCGCTGTCGCGCTGTGCCATCTCGGTTGCAACCGCTTGCCGAAGGGCCTGTGCCTGGGCAAGATCGGCCATCGTCCAGGGATTGGACCGGCCGGAAACGGTTTCCTTCCACGCGGCGAAGGAGGCGCGGGGGGTCATCCGGCCAAGGTCCGGATCCCATTTTGCGTGGTTGGCCGGGTTCCCGCCCCAGGTGATGGTGCGCCGCTGTTCCGGTCTGAACCAGGCGATCAGGTCGCTGCCGCCGGATGCCAGCGGTAGAACCATCACACCCGCCCCGTCGGCCACGGACGGTGCCAGGTCGGGATGGCGCAGCCCGAGGTCATCCAGGGCGAGAGGGTCCGCCGCCGGCCCCGGCAGGGGCGTCGGAAGCACCCTTTCGACCACGCAGGGCGGGGGCAGAACGCCAAGGCGCAGGGTGGTCCCGGACAGGCGGACCAGCGCGCCGGCCGCATCGACAAGCCCCAGCAGATCGGCCTGCGCACCTGCGAATGCCTCCGGCAGCGTGCCCGGCGCCCCGAGCTTTTCCACCAGCGCGGTGAGGATGGCTTGCCGGCCAAGCTTCTGCAGGGCGGTTTCCGTCTCGCCCAGGCTGCCCAGCATCAGCGAAACCACCTGGCCGATCATGCCTGCCACGGATCTCTGTTCCGGGTCGGGCACCCTGGGGGTCATGTGGTGGCAGACCAGCATTCCCCACAGCTTGCCCCCATCGGCAAGCCCGACGGTCAGACTCGCGGCGGTCTGCATGTTGCGCATGTATTCCAGATGGACCGGCGACACGCTGCGCAGGCCGCTGTGCGTCAGGTCCAGCGGCACCCCGTCGTCCAGGTCGGGATGCCCGAGCAGGGGAACGGGCAGGTAGGAGGAATCCGCGATCGCGCCGACGCGCTGGCGCAGGTACAGCGCCCGCGCGACCTGCGGAATGTCCGAGGCCGGGTAGCGCAGGCCGAGGTAGGGCACCATTCCGGGATTGCACGCTTCGGCAATCACCTCGCCATGACCGTCCGCGCCGAAGCGGTAGGCCATGATCCGATGGTAACCCGTCACCGCCTTCAGCCCACGCACGGCCAGTGCGCAGAGGTCGGTCTGCGTCTGCGCGGTGGCGAAGCTCTCGATGATCGTCTGCGCAAGGCCGACCTGCATTCTTTGCGCGGTCGCCTGGATCACTTCGATGTCGACGCACAGATAGCGGCCCGACCGGAAGGCGTGCATCTGCAAGGGCCTGCCTTGCGGATCGCGGAGATGGCCCGTTGATGGCAGGGCCTGCGATCCGGGCAGCATCCCGCGCTGCCGGAGATCGTTCAGACCGTCGATCACCCTGTCGATCGGCTGACCAAGGACGGAAGCCGGCGACGCGCCGAGAATCCTGTCAAGGTTGGCGCTGGCATGGGCGATCAGCCCGCTGTCCCACACCGCCGTGAGCAAAGCCCCGTGCGGCTGGATAGCGCCGGGGGTAGCAATCGGCTCCCGCTCGCAACGGTCCAGGTTCGTCGGGTTGCCCGGAGGCATTGCAATGATCATTTCAAGGCTCCTTCGGGGCCGGATGCGTCGGTCGATCCGGCCTTTCCGTGTTCGGGCTGTTTCCGCCGCAGGGGGCTCTTGTCCGTGACGAAGGGTTCAAACCACTCCAGCAAGGCGCGAAACGTCGTCTCGGCCCCCGCCAGCACATCCTCCCGGCACTCCGTGCGCTGTGCGCCATAGCGATCGACGGCCAACCTGAACACGCGCCAGGTCGATGACTTGGCAGGCTCGCCGCCCCCGAAAAAGGCCGTGGCTCCGGCAATTTCGGGGCCCATCCGCGCCTGCAGTTCCCGCAGGATCACCTTTCCCCCAAGGGTCGCCCCCTCCAGGACATAGCGCGCGCCCAGGGCCTGCGCGAAGGTCTTTAGCGTCGGACATGGGGCATCGGGAAGGCGGGCCATGGCCCGGCTGTCGAAGCCCAGTGCTTCAAGGTCGCGGATCAGCCGTCGGGAATGCTCGGAGTCGGGGGGGAAGGGGGCCAGAACGCGCCATTCGTCGAACGCGCCCAGGTTGCGTTCCAGAGGTTGGTAGAAGGCCAAGAAATGCCCGAGCCAATCGGCATACTCGCCCCTGCCGCCGATGCTGTCGGGCAACCCGAGCAGGACTTCGGCCTGATCGTGAAGCGATGCCGTCCGCGCCCGCAATTCCCCCGAGAGCGGAGTCGGAAAGGCGCGGCCCGCGCGCACTGCGCCATCGTCGGCAATCATGGGTCGAACCTCGCGTGCCGACATGAGCGGACGAAGGCGGCCGCTTCGCCGGACGGATGCAGGTCGCTCGGGTGCCGGGTGCCTCGACATGCAATTCGCGCCGGACGGCCGCATTTGGGTCTTTGGTGTTCGATTGTCTCTGCTGCTTTTCTGGGTGACGGCCCGATGCCAGGGGATCCGATTTGCCATCCGGATGCCGCGACGGTGTTCGGCAGGCGGGGACGCGCGGAGTTCCGCACATGGGGTCGATCTGCGACGACGTAGGAGGAGGTTCCGTTTCAGCCTTCGTTACAAGGCGCATTAGGCCAACATCCGGCTTTGCCGGAATTGGCTGTTTGGGAGGCGCGGATGATGGCTGTCTTTACAGCAGCCAAGCCGCGAGAGGAATGCCCGAAAGGGATGTCAGACTCGTCAGGCCCTTTTTGGCGTCAGTACATGATGCATTCAATATACATCTAGCCCCGGGCCTCACAAGGCCGAACTTCCCCGGGCATCGACGATGGGGCAATTTCGCCGGCCGGGCAAGGCAAGGTTTTCGCCAACGGCAACCGTGATCGACTGGATCGCCGGTCGCCCCGCACGGTCGCGCCGCCTTGCGGTGGCCGACGCGTTCTGCCCCCCCCCATGCGGAGAAGGGCCCGGATGTTTTGCGGATCAGCGTGATTGCCCGGCCCGACCGGTCGTCAGTCCTGATTGGGGAAGCAAGCTTCGAACGACAGCCGGGGGCCGGTCAACAGGGTCAGGACACTGTTGAACTGGTAGCTGATGATCACGCTGGAAAACCCGCCGGTCGGTTCGCCACAACCTGCGGCCTCGTCCAGTTCGATCATCGATGACGCAAGCGAAAGCCCCCACGAACCTGCCTGCTTGCGGATATGCGCCTTGGTTGCGACGGGGTCGACATGATCGGCCGTGGCGCAGGCTGCAGCCTTGATCCCCATGCAGCGCGCGCCCGAAATCGCGCTTTCATCAATGGCTTTGCGCACCCAGACGAGGCGGGCCACTTCGATGGCACCAAACATCAACAGCATCAGGGGGCCGATGACAAAGGCAAACTCGATTGCCGCAGTGCCGCTTCGGCAGTGCCAGATTCGGGCTATCGCGCGGCTAGCGGTCATTCAAGGCGAACGACGGCATTTGCCGTGATCGAGCCATCTTCGGTCATGCCGTAACCGCCAAAGAGCGAAATGTATTGCGTGCTTGCAGACACTTCGATGAACCTGCCGGCGGCGCTGCCGTCGCTGCAAGGCACGCGGCAGGTCCGCGCCCCGCCCCACTGAATCCGGCCGTCGACGCGTGTCGGGCAGTAGCACTGCGCCATGTCACCGCCAGAATCCGCAGTTGCCACGACTCCGTTCTTCACGGTGGCGCGGGATGCGTTGTTGAGCATGACCGTCCCTTCCATGCTTGTGCTGCCGGCCGACAGGACGGCTGCGACCCCGCCCGCAAAAGCGGCAGCATCGTCGTCCGCGATCGAAAGACCCTTCATCTGGCTGTAGCTGGCGGCCGCCGAAACCTGAGCGGCCAGATTGAACCTTGCATGGATGACCAGGCCGATATCGAACGCGGCTGTCACGATCAGCAGGAAGAAGGGGGCGAGCAGCGCAAACTCGACGACCGGGCTGCCCGACTCGTCGGTCCACACCGCGGCCACGCGGGTCGCGAACCGGCGGAACGGCCGAGGGCACAGACGGGCAAGCTGTGTCATTCCAGCAACCGCACGCCACCGGCGGCTACGGCGCCCGGTCCGATGCACATCGTGGCGGCGGTCGCCCCCCCGGCAAGGTTCACCGACGCGCCGATCAGTTGCAGGCAGGTGCCGGTTCCACCACTGACGCTGGCACCGCCACTCAGGTTGAGCAGGCCATTCGGGAAGTAGAAGGTGCCGGAAATCCGGCCGCCCGACGCGCCGGACTGGAAGGATGCCCCGCTGCGGACAGCGGGATTCGTCGGGCCGATCAACGCCAGTTTCGCGAACGGACCGCTGCCGGGCGCCTGAAGCCTGATGTCGCTGTAACCGGCGGTGGCGCAGAAGGCCTGGCCGGCACAATCGCCGCTGGCAGGCACGCCCCGCCCTGACAGGATGATGGTCGCGTCGCTTGCCCGGAAGCTGACCGTCGCGCCGTTGCAGAAGACAGAGCCGCCGCTGGCCGCCCCGAGATGCAGATAGCCATCGATCTCATAGACGCCCGCCCCGAACACGATGCCCCCGGCCCCCCGGATGAAGCCCATTATGCCGTGATTCGGGGCCGCGCCGAATGTCAGGCAACTGCCACCCTCGGTGACGACGTTTCCGGCGATCTCGAAGGTTCCTCCGGCGGCCAGCGGGTCCCCGAGGATCAGGGTCGCGCCGCCGCTGACCGTGACGGCATTGCCCCCGGCGGCGGGCCCGACCCGGAAGCTCCCGCCGCCGAACTCGGTCCTGGTGCCGCCCGGCACGATGATGCCCTTGGCGATGTTGTAGACGCCGGGGGCGAACCGCATGGCGGAACCGCCGTTCTCGATGCGGCCGGAAACATTGTAGACGGTCGTGGCTGCCCCCCCGTATCCGAACCCGAGCGTCAGGCCACCGCCGAGGGTGATGCTGCCGAGATTGACCGTGGTCTTGCCGGGGCAGGTGAACGCCCAGGTGCTGCCCGAGAAGGATGCACTGCATCCGACCGCCGTCGCCTGCGCTTTCGTCGCAACCTGGTCCCAACCGAAAGACATGTCGCCGCCAACGGGAACAATTGGCGCCGACAGTGCGGCCGCCGAGGCGATCCGGGCTGCCGCGAGCGCGACGGACTCGGTCCCTGCCAGCGGGTCAGGTGTCGGCCCCTTCACAAGGTTTGCTGCACCGCCATCCGGTGCGCGCAGGTTGTTGCTGCACTGCGCCGGTGCGGACGCCGAGTCGTAGTTCACCGTCGGGGTTGTGATCATGGTTCCGCAGGGTGCCGTTACCCTCGCACTGGATGCCACGATGCAGTCAACGGTCGACACCGAGGTTCCGCCGCTGAGCGTCACGCCGCTCCCGGCGCGATCAAGGGCCTGAATGCAGGCAGGCTTGCCCGCCATCGTGCCGGCCAGTGCAGCGACGGTCACATCCAGATACTGCTGCGCGTTCAGCACCCGGGCAAGCAGCAGGGTCTGCTGCGTGGTGATCGTTGCACGCGCCGCCTTGTCACCCGGCGCGGCTGGCAAGGGCTCCAGCGTCACCACGAGCCTGGTCCGCGCCACACCGTTCAGGACGGCGACGCTTTCGGCGGCCCTGGTTGCATCGGACAGGCTCTGGTTTCGGCCGTAAGCCGATGCACCGGCGACGGCGGCAAGATCCGCCACCCGCTGCGTCTCGACCTTGGTCAGCAATGCGCTGCCATACTCGAGGGCCAGACCGGACATGCCGAGCAAGAGCGGCAGGATCAGCGCGCCGACGATCGACACCGCCCCCCCGCGAGTCGCTTGCAAGACGGCGTGCAGTTGCGAACCTGACCATGAGTCCCCCCTTTGCTCGAACATTCCGGGGCAACGTGGCGTGACATGCGATGCCCGCGCTGCGCTGATGTTGACGGCGCCGGATGCGACCTTCCCGCCACCCAGTAGCCACACGCGCGTTTCGAATGCCATTTGGCTTGACGGCCTGTCCATTTGACCGTGGCCTGGGGCCGTTTCGCGCCGATGCCTGATCTTGAGATCGCAGCGGCTTCGCGGGCTCCGCCGAACGGATGGCGGACGCGCTCAGTTCGATGCGGGCGGCGCCACCGGAAGGACGGAACCGGACGAGGCTGTGTTGTCGCAGACTCCGACCGCGCAGGAATAGGATTGCGTGAGCATCGCCCGGCGCACGGTCACCGTGCCCGGTTTGCGATCGCTGACCTGAACGACAATTTCAGCCAGCCTCTTGCCCGCCGTGTCGAGGACGATCAGGTTGGTAAGGCCCCGGGAGACACCTTTCAGCACGATCATCTGGCCGTCCGTCAGGGTAGCATCCGCGATTTCGGAATTGCCCAGCAAGATGGTGCCTATGTCGGCACCGATGGGCAGCACGATCACGAAATCGACGGCAAGCGAGACACTGCCGGGGCTCGACGCGACCACGGGCTGCGCAAATCGCGGCGGTTCAGGGTAGGCCGCGGCGATGACCTCGGCGCAGGCCAGGGTCGGCAACAGCGCCAGCGTGGCCAAGGCGATGATCCCGTGGCGGGAAAACATGTTCAATTTCAGCATCTTCTTGTGGCTCCTCGCCAGCCGACCTGAACCGCGTCACGGTCCCGGCGGGGCGGTCTTTCGCTATTTGGCGGCCGGACTTTCTTCATGCTTCGACCGGAGATCGGGGGTGACCATTTTCGGCGTGCCCCTGAACCATGCCGTGTGTGTTGTGGCCGCACCTGCACCGCCTGGCGTGCGGAACTTTGGCCTCATCTGCTGTGTTCCGGTCACGAAACGGCAGCGAGAGGTTCGCCGTTCGTGCAGAACGGCGACCTGGTGCCGCCCGGGCTATGCCCTCCGCAAGACTGGCCCCAAAACCTTTCGCGGACCACCCGACTTTACGGGCAGGCCGAACGGCTGGTGCCAGCGAAAGAGGCGCTGGGCGGGGGAAAGACCTGACATGCAGCGCCATCCCGGGGCACATTAGGCTGAAATCTCGTCCAGCAGCCGCGCCCCGGCAGTTGCGGCTTCGACCCGGTTCGTCGCACTGAGCAGCCGGAAGGCCGATGACAGGTGAAACTTGATCGTGCCTTCGCTGAGGTCGAGCGCGCGCGCCATCGCCTTGTTTGACTTGCCCGCCACCAGCAGCTCGATGATTTCCTTCTGCCGGGGCGTGACCCGGGGGCGCTTCGGGCCAACCCGTTCGTCCGCCGCACAAGCAAGGTGTTTTTCCGGTTTCGTGCAAACGGGCAGGTCCGGAAAAAACGACGGGACGTAGACAAGGCCATTGATGACATGGCGCAATGCGGCACTCAGCTCGTCCACGGAAACCGCTTTGGAAACATAGCCATGCACACCGCTTTCCAGGGACATCAGGATGTCATTGCGTTCACGCGAGGCCGACACGACGGCCACGCGCACATGCGGGAAAAGGTGGCGGACCGTGCGCAGGTCGATCCAGTTGTTCATGCCCGGCATGTCGAGCGCGAAGATCGCCAGCGCCAGTTCGGGATGGTTCGCGAGGCATTCGACTGCGTTTTCGAAGGATGCGGTTTCCAGCACTTCGGACGCACCGAGCCGGTCGGTCAGGATGGTATGCAGGGCGACAGGGAAGTATTCGTTGTCGTCCGATATCAGCACCGGCTTCCCGCAGCCCGAGGTCTTCAACATGTTGGCCATACCCAAGAAAAGTCTCCTTTCTACGCCTCCGCTCTCGTGCGGACGGCACTCGGACCAGAACGCGAACCCCCTCCGGATTGCCATTCCGCAGGAGTGTTGAGTCGGACTGCCGTTCAGGGTGTCCCCGGGAAGGGCCTGGCTGGCCGAAGGTCCTGACCATCAGGACTAGTGTATTCCTGATCCAGATTTTATCAAAAAGATAACGCGGCACTGTCGGGGCCGACTCAATTTCTCAGAGAACCCACCATTGATGCCGATTTCTGCGCTCTGCCGACCGGCATGACCGCATCAGACCAAGGGAATAGCCCATGAAGTCCGTCATTCTTCGTTTCAAGAACTCCGAATCCGGTGCCACCGCCATCGAATACGGCCTGATCGCCGCCCTGGTGTCTGTGGTCATGATCGGCGCGCTGACCCTGCTGGGGCCGCAGCTGAAAAGTGTGTTCACCGGGATTACCACCTCGCTGACTCCCGCTGGCAACTGACAGCCGCACCGACCGGCGGATCGGGTAACCCCGATCCGCCGTCACGCCGCCCAAAACAGGATGCGAGGAAGAGACCATGATCCCGATCCCGGCACTTTTCGGCATCGCGGTCTTCGCTTTCGCCCTGCTGTGGGCCGCCCTCTCGGACGCGCGTTCGCTCAGAATTCCCAACACCATCTCGATCCTGATGCTGGCGGGCTTCGGCGTGCTCGCGCCGCTGGCGGGCTTCTCGCCCGGTGCAATGGCGCTCAGCCTGGCGGCGGCCGCAGCGGTCGGCGTGGTGCTGTTCCTCTTCTTCAGGCGCGGCTGGATCAGGGGCGGCGACACCAAGCTGATCACTGTAACGGCGCTGTGGCTAGGCGCCGGTCAACTGCCGTCCTTCCTGCTGTGGACCTCGCTTTTCGGTGGCGTGCTGGCGCTCGCCGCACTGGCGTTTCGTGCAATTCCGCCGAGAACGGCTGGGGCGATGCCGGTCTGGGTCTCGCATATGCTGGGTCGGCCCCTCGGCATCCCGTTCGGCATTGCCATTGCGGCGGCGGGGTTGGCGCGGCTTCCCTACAGCCCGTGGATGCTCTCTGCCCATTAACGCGCCGTCGCGCGACTTTTCGAAAAAAGAGGAGCCAGACTTGCTGCGTGCCGCAATCATCCTCGTTGCCCTTGGGTTCGGCGGACTGGCCGCCTGGCTGGTGATTTCCCAGAAGGCGTCGCCGGTCGAGGCCGGTCCCGCCATAGCCGTGCCGATTCCGACCATGGATGTTCTGGTCGCAGCAACGGATGTGCCGGCCGGCGCTGCGCTGATTGCCGAGAACCTGCGGTGGCAGGCCTGGCCGTCCAGTGGCGTCGGCCCGTCATTCATCACCCGCGCCGCGCGGCCGGACGCCGAGGCCGAACTCCGGGGCATGACCGTGCGCTCCGGCTTTCTCGCGGGTGAGCCCGTGCATGAAAGCCGCCTGCTGGGCATGGGGGCCGGGTTCCTGTCGGTCATGCTGGAGTCCGGAATGAGGGCGGTGGCGGTGAAGGTGAATGCCGAAACCACAGCCGGAGGGTTCATTCTGCCAAACGACCATGTCGATGTGATGCAAACTATCAATGTGATAGACGGAGGGGGTGCCGGGACAATCGTTAGCCAGGTACTTCTGAGCAACGTGCGCGTGCTGGCGATCGACCAGATGGCAGCCAGGCAGGACAGCGACTCGCTGGTCGGCAAGACCGCGACGCTGGAGCTTTTTCCCGATCAGGTCGAGAAGGTCACGACGGCTGCGGTATCCGGGGCAATTTCGCTGGTTCTGCGCCCCCTGGCTGACAATGCCGATCTTGCCGAGCCTCCTGCACCCCCCGTCATGGCGCCGCCGCCATCGCGAACGATCCGCATCTATCGGTCGGGCGGATTGGAACTGATGAAGCTCGATGCAGCCGCCACGGGCCCGGTGGTCCGGCCATGATGCAGGAAACGCGACCATGAACGCAGCCCTTCCGAAACTGGTTCTGGGGCCGGCCGAGGCGGTTGTCGCAACCGACAGCCCGGTCGGGCATGTGCCGCACATCACGGTCGGCACCTTCTGCGAAACGCCCGGGTCCCTCGCGGTCATCAGTGCCGCCGCGGAAGACCGGCGCCTGTCGCGTGCCGTCACGGCGAACAGCATGGGCGGCATTCCGCAGGCGATCGCGTTCTGCCGCAGCCACCCGACCCCGGATTTGCTGCTGCTGGAAAGCAGCAGCCCCCGCGATGCGTTGCTGGCGCAACTGGACGAACTGGCGACAGTCTGCGATGCCGCGACCAAGGTCGTGGTCATCGGCCGATCCAATGACGTGTCGCTGTATCGCGACCTGATGGACCGCGGCATCAGCGACTACATCGTGGGGCCGACAGAGACGCTGATGGTCATCGCCGCGGTCCTGCGCCTGTTCACAAGGGCAGGTGCGGTCAAACCCGGCGGGATCTGCGCCTTCATCGGCGCAAAGGGCGGTGTCGGTTCCTCGGTCATCGCGCAGAACCTGGGCTGGAACATCGCGCAGGAGCTTGCTCGGCCAGTGCTGCTGGCCGACATGGACCTGCAGTTCGGCTCGGTTTCGCTGAACCTGAACCTCGAAACCGCATCCGGCTTTGCCGACCAGCTCGGCGGTGCCGCGCGGAAGGACGATGTCGGTCGGCTGGACGACGGTCTGTTCAATCGCCTGCTGGTGCGGCGCGGCAGGTTTCTGAGTGTCTTGCCCAGCGGGAATGCGATGCGCGTCGTATCTGAACCGGGGCCCGAGATACTGAACCGGATGCTGGAACTGGCGCAGGCCAGCTTTACGGTCGCGGTCCTCGACCTTCCGCACGCCTGGACGCCATGGGTCCGGGGGGCCCTTGCCGCGGCTGACGAGGTCATCATCACCGCCGAGCCCGATCTGGGCAACCTGCGCAACGCGAAACGCCTGATCGACCTGTTGCGGACCCTGCGACCGAACGATGGGCCGCCACGACTGGTGCTGAACAAGGTCGGGGTTCCAGCGCGGAAAGAGATCAAGACGACAGAATTCGCCGCAGCCCTTCAGATCGAGGCGTCTGCGACCTTCGCCTTCGAGCCGCGCTGTTTCAGCAGCGCGTCGAACAGCGGGCAACTTCTCGCCGAAACGGCGACCCGGACGACAAGCAAGCGCCCCTTCGCCAGCCTGGTGCAGGCATTGGTCGATCGCAAGGACGCCCCGCCAAAACCGGCCACCCCTGCGCGCTTCTGGCGGCGCTGACGGATCGTCCGGGTTGACCTGAGGGCTTCGGACGCCAAGCCCCGCATGAAAGGCAGAAAAGATGTTCGGCACGCGCAAACAGGCAGATCGACCGGATTCAAAGCCGCAGATCGTCGAACTGCCCCGTACGCCTGCACCGGGTGTCAACACGACGCAGTTGGTTCACCCGCCTCTGACCGTTGCCCCGGTCGGGGACGACCGCCGGCAATCGGGGGGCAGACCCCCGGCTTATACGACCTCAAGAAGGAAACCTTCCTCGCCCTGATCGAATCGATCAACGTGGCGCAACTGTCGGTCATGGAAACCCGCCAGGCGCGCACCGAGGTGCGCGGCATCGTCCGCGACATCCTCAACGCCAAGAAGGCGGTGATTTCATCCGACGAAGAGGCCACGCTGGTCGAGGAGATCTGCGACGACGTTCTGGGCTACGGCCCGCTCGAGTCGCTGCTGGCACGCGATGACATTGCCGACATCATGGTCAGCGGAACCAAGCGCATATTCATCGAGGTGAACGGCAAGCTCCAGGAAACCGACATCCGGTTTCGTGACAACACGCAGTTGCTCAACGTCTGCCAGCGCATCGTCAGCCAGGTCGGGCGCCGCGTCGACGAATCCAGCCCGATCTGCGATGCACGCCTGCCTGATGGCAGCCGGGTAAACGTTATTGCGCCGCCCCTGTCGATCGACGGGCCAACGTTGACGATCCGCCGGTTCAAGAAGGAAAAGCTGACCCTCGACCAGCTTGTCGGCTTTGGCGCGATCACCGCCGAGGGGGCGGACATCCTGAAGATCATCGGACGGGTGCGCTGCAACGTGATCATTTCGGGCGGGACAGGTTCGGGCAAGACCACGCTGCTGAACTGCCTGACCGCATATGTCGCGCCGGGCGAGCGGATCGTGACCTGCGAAGACTCGGCCGAACTGCAACTGCAGCAGCGCCACGTCGTCCGGCTGGAAACCCGACCGCCGAACATCGAGGGCATCGGCGAGATCACCATGCGCGATCTGGTGAAGAACTGCCTGCGGATGCGGCCCGAACGGATCATCGTCGGCGAGGTGCGCGGCCCCGAGGCGTTCGACCTGCTGCAGGCGATGAACACCGGGCATGACGGGTCGATGGGCACGCTGCACGCCAACTCGCCGCGCGAGGCGCTGTCGCGGATCGAATCGATGATCACCATGGGCGGCTTTTCCCTGCCGTCGCTGACCATCCGGCAGATGGCGGTGGCGTCCATCGACGTGATCGTGCAGACCGCCCGCCTGCGCGACGGGTCGCGGCGCATCACCCATATCATCGAGGTTCTGGGGCTGGAGGGCGACGTGGCCATCACCCAGGACATCTTTGTCTACGACATCCTGGGCGAGGATGCCGCGGGCAACGTCATCTGGCGGCACCGGTCCACCGGAATCGGCCGCCCGGCCTTCTGGGAACGGGCGCGATACTTCGGCGAGGAAAAGCGGCTGGCGGCGGCGCTGGAAGCGTCGAAAGCCCGTGCCGAAGACCTGATCTGATCGGACCCGCGATGCTGACCCAGACCTCGCCCATCCTCGTCTTCGTACTGGTCACGCTCTGCATCGGAGGGCTTCTTTTCGCCCTGTTCCAGCCACGGCTGGGTCTTGGCCACAAGACGCGGCAGCGGATGGCGCTGGCGCTGGGCGCGGTTGCCCCCGCCGCCTCGCAAAGCGCCGCCGCAGAAGGCAAGCGCCGCAAGCGGTCGGTCGATGAAACCCTGCGCGAGATGGCCGAACAGCAGAAGGTCCGCACCGCCCGCCGCGAGCAGCCGTCCCTGACCCGTCGGCTGCGGCAGGGCGGCCTGCACTGGTCGATTTCAACCTACTGGGGCGTTTCCATCGTGATCGGCGTCGTCGCCTTTGCGGCCCTGTTGTCGGAAACCGATCTGGGTCCGGTCCTGGCGGCGGGCATGGGCGGCGCACTCGGCCTGCTGGTGCCGCATGGCTATGTGGGCTATCGCCGGAACCGGCGCTTTTCGCACTTTGCCGCCGAGTTTCCCAACGCGGTCGACACCATCGTGCGCGGCGTGAAGGCCGGGATGCCGGTGGGCGACTGCCTGCGGGTGGTGGCAACCTCGGCGCAAGAGCCGGTCAGGACAGAGTTCAAACTGGTGATCGACAACCAGACACTCGGGATGCCGGTGGACGAGGCGGTGCAGCGACTGGCCCTGCGGGTGCCCACGGCCGAGACCCGCTTCCTTGCCATCGTGATCACCATCCAGAGCCGGAGCGGCGGCAACCTGGCCGAGGCGCTCGACAACCTGTCGGTCGTGCTGCGCGAGCGCAAGAAGATGCGTGCCAAGATCCGGGCGATGGGGGCCGAGGCCAAGGCTTCGGCCTGGATCATCGGGTCGCTGCCGGTGGTCGTGTGCCTGTTCGTCTATCTGATGAGCCCCGAATACATCGGCCTGCTGTTCACCGAGACGGTCGGCAACATCGTCCTCGCCGTCTGCGGCGTCTGGATGATGATCGGCGTGCTGATCATGCGCAAGATGATCAATTTCGACTTCTGAGAGGTGGCGGACATGAGCCTTTCCGATCTGGGCATCGACCCCGACCTGATCGCCGCCGCACTGGCGGCCATTGCGGTCTTCTGCGGGATCATCGCCGTGGCGTGGCCCTGGCTCGCGCGCAATGCCCTGGGTCTGCGCGTGCTCCAGTTGACCGACGAGCGGGAAAGGATCCGGTTGCGCGGGGGGGCAGATCGCGACCGCGACAAGAACGGTGCGCTGCTGCTCCGGGAACCCCGACGCATGTTCGCCGCCATTGTGGAACGGCTGAACCTGCTGTGGCGCTCGGACGACGGCGCAACAGAGCGTCTGCTGCTGATCGCGGGCTATCGCGGGCGGGCGCCGATGGTCGCCTTTCAGGCGCTGCAGGTGCTGGTTCCCATCATCGTTTTCATGCTTGCCGTGTTCTATGTCTTCGTGGTGATCCGGCCCGACCTGCCCTTTGCGGCGCGTGCCGCAATGACCGTGAGTGCCGCCATCATGGGCCATTTCCTGCCGCAGCTTTGCATCAAGAACCGGATTGCCAAGCGCAAGATCTCGATCCGTCAAAGCTGGCCCGACGCGCTGGACCTGCTGCTGATCTGCGTCGAGTCCGGCATGAGCAGCGAAGCGGCTTTCCGGAAGGTGGCCGAGGAAATCGGCGGCCAGTCCAGGGAGCTTGCCGAGGAATTGTCGCTGACGACGGCCGAACTGGCCTATCTGCCGGACCGGCGTGCCGCCTACAACAACCTTGCGATGCGGACCGACCTTGACGGCGTGCGCTCGGTCGTGTCCGGTCTGACCCAGTCCGAGAAATACGGCACCTCGCTGGGCCATGCCCTGCGCGTGCTGGCGCAGGAAAACCGCGACATGCGGATGAGCGATGCCGAGAAGCGCGCGGCTTCGCTGCCGCCCAAGCTGACGGTTCCGATGATCCTTTTCTTCCTGCCCGTCTTGTTCGCCGTGATCATCACCCCCGCCGCGATCCAGATCATGTCGAACTAGGCGCAGCGTTGCACGGCGCATTTTACAGTGGCCGCGAAGATGTGTCGCGGTTCAGGAAGTCCGGGCAGATACCCCGCTAACGTTCTCCGTCAGGCTTTGCGGGGCTTTGATCCGGCTTCTTGTCGCCAAGCCCCTGCTTTTGCGGGTTCATCACGTCAAACTCGTCCGGGCTGTGCGCCGAACCCTCCGGATCGCCCTGCGCGTTCTGACGCTTTCCCGGCGGGGTGCGCTTTTCCCTGGCGTGTTTGGGTTCATCGCCATGGTCGGCATCCACCTGAGGGTCGCGCAGGTCCTGGCCGGGCTGTTTCTGTGACCGCCTGGCCACTTCATTCGGATCGGCGCGCCGCTCGCCGGCAGGATCGATCTGCTGATTTCGTTGATCGATCACCCCACCCTTTTTTCGTAGCGCTTCGTTTGAAGGTGTCTTCTCTTTCATGGCGTCCTCCACTTCCAAAGGGTCAACAAAAGTCGCCCGGTTACGTTCCCGGATTTCTCTGACTGATTTTGGCTTGGGCTTCCGCGGCCCGTCAAAACCGCGGGCAGACGGCAGGAAACGCGGTGGTGACGGGGCCGGGGCGGGGTCGGTGGAGCCGCGGCAAACGCCACCGCAGCACACGGCAGACACGACCGGCCAAGGCCGGTTCCATTGCGCCGTTTCTCCGTGGCAGGGCTGCGCCGGATGCGGGCAAACCTCGGGGCAAGGCAAGAATCCGGGCGTTCGGGTTGAAGTTTCCGATGATCGGCGCTACAAGGGCCACATCATATCACAAGGCCAGAGGCACCTGTGCGATCAGTGAAGGATCGCGCCCGAGTGTTTTTTGCCGACATGCAGCGTGTGCCGCAGCCCCCCGTTCATGACCGCATGTCGGGCGGCCGGCGGCACTTTCAGGGGGCCCATGCAGGCGAAACTATCCGTCAGGAATGTCTACAAGATTTTCGGAGACAACGCGGCCGGGGCACTGGAGCGTCTGCGGCAGGGCGAGGGCAAGGCCGCCATCCTTGAAGATACCGGTGCGACCGTTGGCGTGCAGGATGCCAGTTTCGAGGTCGCACAGGGCGAGATTTTCGTGGTGATGGGGCTGTCGGGGTCCGGCAAGTCGACGCTGGTGCGTATGCTGAACGGGCTGATTGCGCCAACGGCCGGGGAAATCCTTATAGACGGGGAAGACATCGCCTCTTGTGCGCAATCGGCCCTGCGGCGGATACGCCGGAACAAGGTGGCGATGATCTTCCAGCACTTCGCCCTGTTCCCGCACTGGACCGTGGTTGCCAATGTCGCCTATGGCCAGAAGATCAAGGGTGTGGGCGCGGCCGAGCGGCGCGAGGAGGCGCTGCGGACGCTGGAAATGGTCGGGCTGGCACCCTGGGCCGACAGCCTGCCGTCGGACCTTTCGGGCGGGATGCAGCAGCGCGTCGGGCTGGCGCGCGGCCTTGCCACCGGCCCCCAGATCCTGCTGATGGATGAACCCTTCGGCGCCCTCGATCCGCTGATCCGGCGCCAGATGCAGGAAGAACTGCTGACGTTGCAGCAGACGATGAAGAAGACGATCATCTTCATCACGCATGACCTGAACGAGGCGCTGCTGCTCGGCGACCGCATCGCGATCATGAAGGATGGCGAACTGGTCCAGATCGGCACGGCGCAGGAGATCGTGACCAATCCGGCCGACGACTACGTTGCCGCCTTCGTGGCCGACATCGACCGCGGCCGCGTGTTCACGGCAGACGACATCTCGGGGCGCCCGACCTCGGTGCAACTGCACAGCGACACCTCGGATCAGGCCCTGCGGATCATGGAGGACAACGACAGCCATGCCCTGCACGTCGTGGATGGCGAGCGGCTGGTGGGCCTTGTCACCTACAAGGATCTGGCCGCGCAGGCGGGCAACGGGGCAGGGCCACCCGGCACGCTGGGGCAGGCGCTGATCACCGATTTCGCGGCGGTGGATGGCGATGCGCAACTGCACACGCTCTACAGCGCGGCCGGATCGGGGCTGCCGATCGCGGTGACCGACAGCCGCGACCGGCTGGTGGGCGTGGTGCAGCCGCGCGACGTGCTGGCGCAACTGTCCGCCGACACCCCTTCAACGGAACCGGAGGCGTCCGATGCTCAGTCCCGCTGATCTGATCACGATCCCGTTCGACGACTGGGTGACCGCCTTCGTGCGCGGCTGGCTGGTGCCGAACTTCCGCCCCGCCTTCCGCGCGGCGCAGGTGCCGGTCACGGTCGTGCTGAACAATCTCAACACCTTCCTGCTGTTCGTGCCGATGCTGCTGACCACGGCGGTCTTTGCCGGCATGGCGTGGCGCGTGGTCGGCAGGGGCATGGCGATCTTCACCCTTGTCGGCTTTGCCTTCATCGACATGATCGGGCTCTGGCCCCAGACCATGACCACGCTGGCGATGATCCTGACCTCGGTGATCTTCTGCGCCATGATCGGCATCCCGCTCGGCATCCTGTCCGCGCGCAGCGACCGGATGTGGAAGGTCACGCGGCCGGTGCTCGACATCATGCAGACGATCCCGTCCTTCGTCTATCTGGTGCCGATCGTGATGCTGTTCGGCGTCGGCATGGCGCCCGGCATCATCGCCACGATCATCTTCGCCCTGCCGCCCATCGTGCGGCTGACCAACCTCGGCATCCGCAACGTGCGCGAGGATCTGATCGAGGCGGCGCAGGCTTTCGGGTCAACCGGTTGGCAGATGCTGTGGGATCTGCAGATCCCGCTGGCGCTGCGCACCATCATGGCGGGCCTGAACCAGACGCTGATGCTGGCGCTTTCGATGGTGGTCATCACGGCCCTGATCGGCGCGGGCGGCCTTGGGCTGGTGGTGAACACCGGGCTCGGCCGGCTGGATGTCGGCGGGGCGACGGCGGGCGGCATGGGGATCGTGATCCTTGCCATCGTGCTTGACCGCATCACCCAGGGGCTGGCCGAAAAGGCAAAGGTCGCAAGACTGTCGCTGGGCGCGAGCCTGATGAACCTGTTCCGCTTCCGGGGCTCCGCCCCCGAAGGTGCAACCAAGAAGGCGGGTTGAACCGCCCTTTCGCGGGTGGGCCATCCGGCCCGCCCATCTTGTCTGAAAGTCAATCGGAAGGAGACCGCAACGCATGTTCAGTCTCGGCAAAACACTCACCACCGTCGGAACCATCGCGCTTCTCGCCACCGCCACGGCACATTCTGCCCTGGCCCAGGAAAAGCCCGGTGAAGGCGTGACCATCGTCATGGCCCAACCCACCTGGGATACCGGCTGGTTCCATACCGAAATCTACAAGCAACTCCTGCAAGAGCTGGGCTATGCGCTGGGCGACACCATGACGCTCGACAACCCGGCCTTCTATCAGTCGGTGGCCTACGGCGACGTGACGCTTTGGGTCGATGGCTGGTTCCCGCTGCACGACACCTACCGCGCGGCCTTCGAGACCGGGGCCGAAACCGTTGGCGCCGTGGCCAGGGGTGGCGCACTGGAAGGCTATCTGGTCGACAAGGCGTCGGCCGACAAGTTCGGCATCACCTCGCTTGACGATTTCAAGCGGGCCGAGGTTCAGGAAGCCTTCGACCGCGATGGCGACGGCAAGGCCGATCTGGTCGCCTGCCCGCCGGGCTGGGGCTGCGAGATCAACATCGAGCACCACCTCGACGCCTACGAACTGCGCGACCACATCAACCCGATCAAGGCCGGCTATTCCGCCTCGATGGCCGATGCGGTCGCGTCCTATGGCGCTGGCGAGCCGATCCTGTTCTACACCTGGACGCCGAACTGGACCGTGAACGAACTGGTTCCGGGCGAGGATGTCGTCTGGATCGAGGTGCCAAGGGTCGATCTACCGGGCGACATGATGAAGCTCGCAGACGCCGCGACGCGGCCGGGTGTCGTCGGTTGCGTGAATGATCCCTGCAAGCTCGGCTTCCCGGCCAACGACATCGTGCCGGTGGCCAACAGCGCGTTCCTGCAAGACAATCCGGCCGTGCGAACCCTGCTGACCGCGGTCGAGATTCCGCTGGCCGACATCTTCGCGCAGAATGCCGCGATGAATGCGGGCGATGCCGACATCGAGGCCCAGGCAAAGGCCTGGATCGCCGGACACCGGGCCCAGGTGGATGGCTGGCTCGGCAAGGCACGGGTTGCGACGCAGTAAGCGCATCCTCCGCTGGCCGGGCGATGCGCCCGGCCAGCGGGGCGCCACATTGCCGGGGCTGTGATCACCTTGACAACGGGAGCCGGCGCAGCACTGGCTGCCCCCGCCCGGTCATCATCACCTCATCCGGGACATTCTTCGTGCGTTCATCCTTGTTCCGACCCCCTGTCCAGGAGCCGGTTCACGGCGTCCATCAGCGACCCGTCATGGTAGGGCTTGATCAGATACGCGTCATAAGCCGGATCATCGTTCAAGGGCAGACCACACTCCGGAACGGCCGTGGTGAGGATCACGGGCGTGGTCTCACCTCGTTCGCGCAACGCCCGGATCATCTGAAGGCCGTTCATCCGGGGCATCATGTAGTCGGAAATGATCAGATCAGGCGCGGAAGACAGGGCTTGCGCAAGCCCCGCTTCGCCGTTTGCGGCCATCACCACCTTGTGGCCCGCATCCTCCAGCACCATGCTGGCCGAAAGCGCGATGATCAGTTCGTCTTCGACGATCAGGATGTATGCCATCTATGCGCCATCGCCGACGCTGACGGCTTCGTCGGGCCGACGGCCGCCGGTATGGCCCTGGCCAAACTGTGCGCCTTTGTCCCTGATGTGAAAGACCTCCGGGAATGTGTCAAAGCCGCTATCCCTGATCTTCAGCACCAGCAGCTCGCGATCCATATTGTTGGCAATATGGTTGGCTCGTCGAGCGTAGTGAACCAGAACGACATTGTCGACCATTTGCGACAGGTCGTCCATCGCCATCCTTTCGGGCATGAACAACTGTGGCATCTCCAATGAATAAACGCTCGTGGTACCGGACTCGTGCAGGGCTGCGCTCAAGGCATTGACGAATAGCGGAAGACGCTCGGGAAACAGGAAGGCATGGCGCAACGCGCCGATGCCGTCGAGAAACACGCGTTTCACGCCGCGCCGGCTGATCGCGGTCAGCATTCGCCTGGCAAGTTCGTCGGGCAGATTCTCGGCCGGCGACTGCCAGATGATCTCGAGCGCGCCCGAGGCGATCAGGCCGTCAATGTCGATGCCGATGCTGCGCGCCTTCGTCAGCAGCCTTGCGGGTGTTTCATAGAAGCCGAACAGCAGGCCGGGGGCCTCGGGCGTCGCCTGCGCCAGAAACTGAAGCCCGAACGTCGTCTTGCCCGAACCGGACGGGCCGGCCAAGACCGTCGCGGAGGCCGCAGGATAGCCGCCGCCGATCATCTTGTCGAAACCGGTGATCCCGGTGCTGACGCGGTCGATGGTCACCGAAGGCGTCGGCTTGTGATTCATCAGCGCCTCGAGCCGCGGAAAGACCTCCAGTCCATTCTCCGTGATGCGGAACTGGTGGCGGCCCCGCATGAAGGCGCCGCCGCGCTGCTTGCGCACGACCAGATTGCGCACCGCGCGCATCCCGCACATCTCGTCCAGGAATTCGATCCCGCCGTCGACCATGGTATGCTCGGGCGATCCCTCCCTGTGGCTCTGACTTGTCAGCAACAGCAGCGTGCGATTTCCAAGTGCCGCCTGCCCCTGAATGTCGTGGACGAAACGCCGGAATTCCCGCTCGTCGGCGGCGCTGTCATGCGCGACGAACAGGCCGTCAAGCACGACAAGGCCGACATCATGTCAGCGGCTTTCCTCGAAGACCAACCGAAGCAGCCCCGCCAACCCATCCGAGTGCAGGGTGGCAAAGGCGCTCAGATACACGATCGAGGCCGGGACCAGGCTCCGGTCGAAGAAGCTCATCGCGCTCATGTGCATCATCATCCGGTCGTGAGACTCGGCAAGAAGCGACACGTAGAGCGCCCGCCCCCCGCCGCGCGCGATGTTGCAGCACGCCTGGTTGGCAAAGATGGTCTTGCCGGCCCCCGGGGGGCCGTGCACGATATAGGCCGCACCGCGCACAAGCCCGCCGTTCAGAATTGTGTCGAGCCCCTCGACCCCCGTCTTGATCCTGTCAGTGCATGTAATCCGCATCGTCATCCTGTGTTCAGTGAACATTGGCCGGGTCCGCCCCGCCGAGCAAAACCGGCAGCGCGCGCGACAATGGATCAGAAAGAGTGGCAGCGTCGCGCGCTGAAGCGGCACGCACATCATTGCCCTTCGCTACCTCTGGTTGAACCAGCAGATACGCCACGGCCGATGGATTGCTGCAACGCAGGTTAGCCCCAGGGGTTGGCGCTACGAATACAACAACGTCAGGCCGCATTCCTCGCTGGGCGACCTGACACCCGCCCAAGCGCGCCGAGCGCCTGAGCAATCTGACCTCACCGCACCCGGCGCGCGTGCCCAAACCAAAACCGACGAGGATCGGTGGTGTCGCGGGAGTGGTGGAAATTTGAAGGCGGCGTAATCTCCGGGTGAACTGAAACCCACCCAGCCGGCGGCGCCAACCGCCAGGGAGATCACGCCATGAACGACATTACCGACAGCTCGGCCTTTTCGCTACTGCCCGACACGACCGGGTATGACCCGATCGAGGAGCGCCTGCGGGCGAGCGTCCGCGCGACCATCGAGACCATGTTTGAAGAGGAACTGGCCGAGTTTCTCGGCCGCATGCGCTACGGTCGCGGCGACGAGAAGGCGAAGGGCTATCGCCACGGGCACCGCGAGCGGCAGCTGACCGGCACCTTCGGCACCGAAACGGTGCGCGTGCCCCGCGCCCGGGTCGAGGACGAGGACGGCAAGGCTAAGGAATGGCGCTCGAAGGCGCTGCCGCGCTACCAGCGGCTGACGAAGAAGGCCGAGGCGCTGATCGCGGCGGTCTATCTTGCCGGGACCAACACCCGGCGCGTCAAGCGGGCGCTGTTCGGGCTGTTCGAGGGCGCCGTCAGCAAGGATGTGGTCAGCCGGGCCTGGCGCAAGGTGAAGGTGGATTGGGATGCCTGGTCGGCCCGCAGCCTGGCCGACGAGGACATCGTCCGGCTGATCCTCGACGGCACCGTGATCCGGACCCGGCTGGACCGGAAGGCCACCAACATCTCGGTGCTGGCGGCGATCGGCATCCGCCGCGACGGGCAGAAGGTATTGTTATCCATCAAGAACATGGGCGGAGAGAGCACATCTGCCTGGCGCCAGTTCCTCGACGACCTTGATGCCCGCGGTCTGAAGCGGCCCGAGTTCGTCATTGTTGACGGCGCCCCCGGATTGGAAGCCGCTCTGGTCGCGCTGTGGGGCGAGGCTCTGCCGATCCAGCGCTGCACGGTCCACAAGCACCGAAACCTGCTGGCGCACGCGCCCAGGCACCTGCACGACGAGCTGACCGAGGACTACCGCGACATGATCTGCGCCGACACCGCCGCCGGGATCGAGACCCGCCGCAAGGCATTCCTGCGCAAGTGGCAGCTCAAGTGCAAGGCCGTTGCCGACAGCCTTGAAGAAGCAGGGGACCGGCTCTTCAGCTTCACCCGCCTCGACCCGTCGCAATGGAAGTCGGCCCGGACCACCAACGCCATCGAACGGCTGAACGAGGAGTTCCGTCGCCGCGTCAAGACCCAGACCGTGCTGCCCTGCGCCGAGACCGTGCCGATGCTGCTCTGGGCGCTGCTGGCATCCGGCCAGATCCAGATGCGCAAGGTCGACGGCTGGGAGATGAACCGCCCCGGGTTTACCGGAGGGCAAAACTCTCGGAGAATTGCCCGTTATGGAACAGACCTCAAAGAAGAAGACCTCGAAGCCGTATTCACCTGAGTTCCGCGAGCGTGCGGTGCGGCTGGCGATGGAACACCGCGATGATTATCAGAGCGAGGCTGCGGCGCTGACGGCGATTGCAGGTAAATTGGGCTGTTCGACGGACAGCCTTCGCGTCTGGATGCGACAGGTCCAGCGCGATGGTGGCGAACGGCCGGGACCTACCAGCGCTGAGATCGCGCGGATCAAAGAGCTTGAGCGCGAGAACCGGGAACTGCGGCAAGCGAACGAGATTCTGCGCAAAGCTTCAGCGTATTTTGCCCAGGCGGAGCTCGACCGCCCGTTTCGCAAATGACTGCTTTCATTGAGGAAAGCCGAGAGGCATTCGGGGTCGAGCCGATCTGCAGGGCACTGCAGTTTGCCCCTTCCACCTTTTATGACCGGCGGGCGATCATGCGTGATCCTGACCGGGCCTCGGCCCGGGCCAAATCGGATGCCGCCCTGAGCCTCAAGATCGACGCGGCCTGGGATGCCAACCGCAAGCTCTATGGCGCGCGGAAGATCTGGCATGTTTTGCGACGGCAGGGTGAAGACGCCGCCCGCTGCACCGTGGAACGATTGATGCGCCATCTGGGCATCAGGGGCGTGGTCCGTGGCAAGAAGGTCATCACGACCAATCCTGACACGTCTCTGCCTTGCCCGGACGACAAGGTGAACCGGCTGTTCATGGCGGATCGGCCGAACAAGCTGTGGGTTTCAGATTTCACCTATGTGCCCACATGGTCCGGCACCGTCTACGTGGCCTTCGTCATCGACGTCTTTGCACGTCGTATTGTCGGTTGGCGCGTCTCGACATCGATGAAGACCCAGTTTGTGCTCGACGCGCTGGAGCAAGCGATCTGGCAAAGAAAGACGCCGGATAACAAGAGCTTGGTCCACCATTCGGACCGCGGATCACAATACCTGTCGATCAAATACACCGAACGCCTGGCCAAGGCCGAGATCGACCTTTCCGTTGGAACAGTTGGCGATGCCTATGACAACGCCTTGGCTGAATGCGTCATCGGCCTGTTCAAGACAGAGGTCATCAACCAGATCGGCCCCTGGAAATCAATGCGCGAGGTCGAATGGGAAACGCTGAAATGGATCGATTGGTATAACAACCGCCGCCTGCTTGGCCCAATCGGATACATCCCACCCGCAGAAGCAGAGGAGGCGTTCTATGCAAACCTGAACTCACTCGATATGGTCGCGTAGTCATTGAACAAACCACCCTCCGGTAAACCCGGGGCGGTTCAATGCGAAAGAACAATATTGTTGCAGGGTCGTCGAGGTAACACCCTGCCGACCCTTGTGATGGATGAGCCGCTCGATCACCGAGGGGATCGCCGGGTCATAAGGTGGTTCCTCGACGACATCGGGCACGCCGGGAGCTTGATGCCCGACGGAAACCTCCGCAATGAAGGCCGCCTGCGGAGCAAGGGACCCTCCTCCGGTCCTGCCGGAGCCGAGAAAAGCTTCGCGTTCCAGCTCGACGGCTTCTCGCGCGAGATCCTCCGCGAGCGCATTTGCAGTATTCGGGCCTTGGTCCGGAGGAGCAGCCGCCCAAGCCGCAGCGCGCCCCTCGGTGAAAAGCTTGCGCACGCGCAGCATGGCCTGTGCCGAAAGCTCATCCTTGCGGGATGTGAGTTCCCGGAACTCACGTGCCAGCCGCAGCATGCGGGCCTCGCTCCGGAGGTCCTGTCCCAGCATTTTCAACGTCCGGTCAAGCTGGAACATTTCCAATTCGGATCGACCCTCCGCCTGAAGCCGGTCGAATTCAAGATCGCCGATGCCAGCGTTCGGCCCGATGGTCGCGAGCATCCGCCAAGCTTCGCGCATCGCCCAGTCAGCAGTGGCATCTCCTCCACCATCAGCGCAGATCAGTGTCTGATTCTTGCGGATGCGCGAAAGCTCCTCGCTCACCACATGGCGCAGCCAGGCGCGGGCATCTTCCACACTCAGGTGGTTGGTCTTTATCTCATCAAACATTCGGTCGCTCACAGAAGACAGTCTGCGGGCGATCATACAGGCTTCCGACAGCGTTGAGGTGCGCAAACTGACCTGCAAGACCTTCAAACATGTGGATTTCGGAAAGCGGCGCTTCCAGTGGAAAACGCTGCCCCGACGGATTACGTGCGTATGAAAAGCCATCCGGCCATTTCCCTCTATGAGAGGAAAGAGCCCCAAGATCCGGATTCGTGTGTGACACCCATGTGTGACACATCAAACCTAAATCAAAAAAAGCATAACATGATCAACAGTTTAGCGCTGATTTGGCTCCGGCGGTAGGGATCGAACCTACGACCAATTGATTAACAGTCAAGTTTTATGGCCAAACTGGCCCTAACTTTGTAAAACTATCGGCTGCACTTTTCCCCATATTTTGCTTGATATTGCGCTAGATGTTATGCAATGGTAGTAACGCGGGGTAACGGCGCAAAACGTCTAAATCTGTTACCCCTGTGTTACCCCGGCGGAAATCTTGAGCCGAAGCCGGGTAGCGACAGCCGCTTTCCGGCAAGCCGTTGGAAGCTAAGGGAAACCTTGGGGTAACAGATGGAGGTGATGAATTGACTATACGCCGCGCACTAACCACGAAAACCGTGGAAGCGATCAAACCCGACCCAAACCAACGCCTAGAATTGCCAGACCCGGCATTGTCTGGCCTTTACCTTGTGGTGCAACCCAGCGGGGCCAAATCATGGGCCTTGCGCTATCGCTACGCGGGCAAACCCAAGAAGCTGACCCTTGGTCGCTGGCCAGTGATGGGGCTGGCCGATGCGCGCGCCGCCGCGTCCAATGCTATCGAGGCGGTGGACTATGGCAACGATCCGAGCGCAGCGAAGAAGGCGACCAAGGCCGCACGGCTGGAAACCCAACTATCCGAGCGCGACAAGATCAAGACGCTGGTGGAGAAATTCGGCGCGCGACACCTGTCCACCCTGAAATCTGGCGAGACGGTCAAGCGCGAATTGAACCGGCACGTTGTGGCGATCTGGGGCGAAAGGGATATTCAAACCATTACAAAGCGCGACGTGATCGACCTGCTGGACGGGATTGCAGACAGCGGGCGGGTTGTGACTGCAAATCGCGTTCGGGCGTATCTGAACAAGTTTCTAAGCTGGTGTGTTGAGCGCGATATCATCACGCAATCGCCAGCCATGGGCGTCAAACCGGCGGCAAAGGAAAAGAGCCGCGACCGCGTGTTGACAAATCATGAGATCAAACTGTTCTGGCAAGCCTGCTATATTGAGGGCCAGCCTTGGGGCCACCTTGGCAAAATGCTTCTGTTGACCGGCCAGCGGCTTGGCGAGGTTGTGAATATGACCGACCGCGAAATCACCGGCGATCTATGGCACCTGACCGCCGACCGCACAAAGAACGGGCGCGCGCATGATGTAGCACTGTCAGAAGCCGCGCGCGCCGTTCTGGGGGCCGTGGAGCGCGTCAAGGGGCAGTCGGGATATGTGTTCACCATAAACGGAGCAAGCGCCCTACAGGGCTATCACAAGGGCCGGAATCACATTGCCAAACGCATGGCCGAGATTGCCAGCGAGGAACGCGGCGAGACGGTGGAAATTCCGCACTGGACGTTTCACGATCTGCGCCGCACGGCAGCGACCGGCATGGCGCGGCTGGGCATCCCGGTGCGTGTCACCGAGGCGGTTCTGAACCATGTGAGCGGCACCGCAGGCGGCATTGTGAGCGTTTATCAGCGGCACGACTATGCCGACGAAAAGCGCGATGCACTTAATGCGTGGGCGCGGTTTGTGGGCGATCTTGTGGACGGGACGCCGGATAACGTGGTGCGGATCGGGGGTTTGCGTTGATGGTTGATATGTCGCAATTTCGAAACAAACCTGTGTTAAAATGGAAAGAAGGTGATCCATCGCTTCTTATTCAGCAGGTGATGAAGGGTGATCTAAACGAAGGCGAACGTGAACTTATTGCAAGAATTATTTTTGGTGACCCACCGAAGCGTCAAAGAGGTGCCAAACTTTCTAGCCTAAAGCCTGTTGCAGCGGCGTTAGTTCGTTTCTGGCGCAGAGACGTTGATGGATGGACGGACAAGGATTCTATCAGTCGAGAAATCGAGATGAAATGTGATGTAAGCCGAACTATGGCGCAAAAATATCTCAAACAAATCGATAGACCTTCTTCGAAAGCACAAGCGATTCAAAGGCTCATATTTAATCACGAAAAGGTGAATCGGGAGCTTTTGCTTGAATCAGACGATCTGGAGATCATCGAATTATTGCGTAGGCAAAGGGAAACTGACTTGAAACCTAATTAAAAGAAATACGTGTCACGCCTTGTTTTGCATCATGCTTTATTCTGTGAATATTGAGAGGTCTAACCTGTTATAACGAGGTAGGCCAATGAACACGCAACCTAGTCTGTCACCTAACGAGCTTTCTGAAAGGGCACGCACCGAAGCGGACATGTGCCACCCGCACCGTCGCATTCAAGCGGCAACCGTTCGCCAGATGTGCGGCGGTATCAGCGACATGACGTTGTGGCGCTGGCTGGATAATCCCGAACTGGACTTCCCCCGCCCGACTTACATTGGACGTCGCCGTTTCTGGCGTGAGGCCGAAATCGTCGATTGGCTGGACGCCCAAGCCAAGGGCGTCGCACAACCGATCTTCACTCAAAAGTAAAAACCCGCCCGCATTGAGCGCGGACGGGCTTTAACGAAGTCAGAGCGGACAGCTTTGATGGGGCATTATAGCACCGCTGCGCCTTTGGGGCAATATCCAGAGGTAGTAAAATGAAAATTGATACCCCTAACAACGATTTGAACCCCGTCAGCATAGCGGCGCATACAGTAGCCGAAGTCGACATGCAGCTTAACCGCGCGGCCTTGCGCGGAGCTGCACGTGCGGCCAGCGTCATGACCCAAAACATTGCAGAGAAGATGCGCGGCTATGTGGATAGTGAAATCTGCAATTCAGATAGTTGGGAAGACGGCGTTGAGCCTGACTTCAAGATGACATTGGCAGAGGCGGAAAGCACTTCTGAAATCCTTCGCCGTGTTGCTGGCCTTTTGAAGCACATAGGGGCTGCGCAATGAACACAGAGCAAATGCCGGGCGCACCGGCGGTTTTGCCGTCCTTCCCTTGCGGACACGGCAAGAGCGACACGCACGCCCAAACGCTGAACGACGGCAGTCCAAACCGTCACCCGTCCGCAGGGACGCCCTATGCCACCATCACGGTGGCGCAGATCGAGCACATGCTGGTCAATCCGACCATGGTGCAGGACAAGCTGAGGCAAGCGCCCTGGTTCATCCCGTCCGACTATGCCGCCCACGATGCCCGCACCCACGAAGTGCAGCGACGGGAAGGCCGGTTCTGGTGGCTCACTCTTGATATTGACGACGGCAACCCGCCGCTTGATATGCTGGATAGAGCATTGTGCGAAATCTTGGGCGACGTGCGGAGGCTGATTTACTCGACGGCCAGCGCCACGTCTGAACTGCCCCGTTGGCGGGCGCTGATACCGCTGACCACTTGGCTATCTGGCGAAGACTTCAAAGATACGCAGAATGCCTTTTTCGACGCCTTGGAGGCGCGCGGGATTCAACCGGACAGAGCATTAGCTCGGCCTGGCCAGATTGTGTTCCTACCCTGCCGCACCGGCGACTTCTACCATTACGCACTGGGGGCGGACAAATGATGCTGACACTGACCATGGAACACCCGCTTGTGATTGATGCCGCGCAGATACGGGCGGCCCGTGTTGAGGCCGCGCAGATTGCCGAACAACGCCGCGCGGCGCGCGGCACGACAAGCGAGACAGACGGCATTATCAGCCAATTCTGCGCACTTTTCAGCGTCGAATACATGCTTGCCGAGTGCGGATACACGCAGCGCAGGAATAGCGACGACTGGCAAAGCACTCACCAGACAAGCGGCAGTTTCGCAACCCGTGACTATGGCGACCATTGGCTTTCACACTCTGGTAGCGATGCCACCGCCGGGCTGGGCATCGTGACGAAAAACGGAGACCGCACGGGCGACGCCTTCGACCTGTTTTGCCACTTCAAACACGAAGGCAAAAAAAAGGCGGCATATGCTGAAGCGGCGGCAATGGTTAGCCTGTCCCGGACTCGACAGCATATGCCGCAGATGCCGGGCACAAACACGGCACCAGCCGTCACGCTTCGCGACTTCGAAACGCTGAAGATGCACGCCCGATATGTGACGGCCGACGATGCCGACAAAATCCATGAGATTCTGATTGAAGCCAATGCGTTGCCGCGCCTGAAACAAGAGATCATCTTGAAGGCCCTGAAAGCGGCCACCGGCATCGGTATGGGTGAATTGAGGGAGGCGCTGAAAGAGGCACACGCCGATGGCAACCAGGAAGCGCCGGACCATCTGACATTGGCACGGGCGACGCTCGACGGCATTGGGCAAGAAAATATCCTGTGCACAGACTCGGGCGTGTGGCGCTGGCAAGCGTCTGGCGTCTGGAGGGAACAAGAGGACAGGGCGGTAAAAAAGGCTACGCAAGCCGCCTTGGAGGCGCGTGGCGTTACTGTGATGAACCATGCCGTCAACGGCGTTGCAGAGGTGCTGAAGAACGAGATTTACCGCCCCGGCCATGCGTTCAACATAGGCGAGCCGGAAGTGGTCAACTGCCTCAACGGGCTGGCCGTGCTGGAAGGCGGCAGATGGACGCTCAGGCCGCACCGGCGCGAGGATTACCGCACTACGCAAATTCCAGTCGATCTCGACCTGAGCGCGACCGCCCCGCTATTCCGGCGATTCCTAGGCGACGTATTCCGCGACGACGCGGACCGCGACGACAAGTGTACGTGCCTGCTGGAACTCATGGGATACACCTTGATGAGCCACGCCCAGCATGAGCGTTTCGTGATGCTCTTGGGACCAGGCGGTAACGGAAAGAGCGTGGCACTGGCCGTGCTGGAAGCGATGGCCGGGGCGGAGAACGTGGCAGGCGTTGCGCCGTCTAAATTCGAAAGCCCCTACCAGCGCGCGCACCTGAAGGACAAGTTGGCGAACATCGTGTCAGAACTCCATCAGGGCGAAGTCATAGCTGACGCCGAGTTGAAGGCAATCACGTCCGGCGAAACATCGACAGTTGAGCGTAAGCATCGGGATCCTTTCGACATGCGACCATTTTCTACATGCTGGTTCGGCACGAACCACTTACCGCATACCCGTGATTTTTCGGATGCACTGTTCCGCCGGGCCGTGCTGCTGACATTCAACCGGACATTCGCAGAGCACGAACAGGACGTGACGCTCAAGGGGAAGCTGTTTCAGGAGCTACCTGGCATCCTGACGATTTGCCTTACCGCCTACGCTCACGCGGTGGCCAATGGCTTCACGCAACCGGCATCGAGCGAGGCGGCCAAGGCAGAATGGCGGCTGGATGCGGACCAAGTGGCGCAGTTTGTGCAGGATGCTTGCACGCGTGAGGTTGGTGCCAAGACGCCGGGCGGGTGGCTGTATGAGGCATACGGACGATGGGCGGAGGCGCAGGGCATCAAGAAAACAGTCAACCGCGAAACCTTCTCGAAGCGGTTACAGCGTTTGGGCCACCCGACAGGCAAAGTCACTGACGGATTGCGGATTTATGAACACATTAAAATTAATTCACCAGAGCCGATACTGCCCATGATGCCAGCGCCGCGCGGCTCAGTAATTTAACGGGGGCCAGAATGGCGCGAATGGCGCGTTTTCTCAATTATGGTGCAATAGGAAAAAAGAAAAAGTCTGTGTCAGTAATTGCTGTAATTTGTGGGCGCATGTTTTTCTTTTTTCCCTCATACGTCACAACCCGAAAAAACGCGCCATTCGTGCCATTCACACCAGCGCCCGGCACACCTGTAATTTTTGGACGCCCTACAGATACTGGCACGGGATCGGCTTTAATTAACCATTGGCCAAACTGCTCACCTCGACGCGATGGCCGTTGAACCCACTTGCGAACCAATCACAAAAGAGAGCCTTTCCGCACCTTTTTCTGCCCAGAACGTGAAGATAGTTTGATATATAGTCAAATTTCCTAAATATAATTAACGCTATTAAACAAAGGTTTAGATTACCTGTATTTATGATACATGCTACAGGGGTAACTGACGGGTAACAAAGGCTGCCTTTGACATGACGAAAGCACCACCACCGCCGGAATTTAGCACACGCCGGGGAACAGGCGCGGTTACGGTGTTTGGGGTAGATGGGCGGACGACGAGGGCACCTTTGCCAGCGGCAACCCGACAGGTCCAAAACTGAGAGGAAGCAGAAGTTGACTAATGATTTCGGAAAAAGCCGGGGCGGCAGATAATGGGTGGATACGGCTCTGGACGCCCCCGTCGTAACCAGTTGGCAGAGGATTGCCGCACGCTGGATGTGAACAGGCTCAACCGTGAAGGTTGTCTAAAACCCGGCTGGTCTGGCAACTGGCGCTGGCACCGGGATGGCGAGCAAGTCGCGGGTATAAGCCTGAGCGCCCAACAGTCGCAGTTGGTAGTCAGTTTTCGCATCACGGAAAAGACAGGTGACTACTATGATGTAGAGCAATCAATCCCTGTCTTCCAAATCCACTGCCACTACGGTGGCACCCGACCGTTCTTTGGCTGTCCCGGCGTCCTAAATGGCACCCCTTGCCGACGCAGAGTTGCAAAGCTGTTTAAGGGCGGGCGCTACTTTCTCTGCCGTCACTGCTACAGCATTGCCTATGCGAGCCAGTCGGAGGCCGTTGAAGACCGGATGCTGCGCCGCGCGGACAAGCGGCGCATGGCAATGGGCGGGCAACGTGGCGCTGCATATGGAATCGCCCTCAAGCCAAAAGGGATGTGGCAGCGGACCTATTCCCGGCACTGCGACGAAATCGAATGGTGCGAAGACCAAGCCAACCGCGCGTTTCTTGGGAGGTATCGACATTCCCTCAGCCGCGAAGAACTGGAAATGTATTTTGGCCCATGACCGATTGACCCGGTATCCCCTGCATCACATCACCTCCAGCTTTGGCAGGGCGCGGACGATTTCCATGGTGCGCAGGCTGACGGTGATGACGCGCTGGAAGAGTTCCAGCGGATAAGCGGGGTTGTTCATCGTCTCGTTGGCATAGCGGTTGGCGTCGTTTTCGATACCGCTGTCCTTGTCGGTCTTGACCACTTGGCGTTCCATCACCCATTCGAGGGCGGGCTTGCCGTTCACGACGTAGTCGTAGGCCTCCAACGGGATATCCTGCATGGTGATGTTGGGGTTGTAGATGACGGTGGTCTTGTCCTTGTCCTTGCCGGATTTACCGAAAGCCCATTTCGTGACGCGGTAGAAGGCCTCGGGGTTTTTGACGTCGGCCAGGCGCAGATCGCCTTGCTTGATCGTGACCGGATAGGGTTCGACGGTTTCATAGTTCACATGCAGATCGCCGAGGGTGCGACCGGCGCGGTTGAAGGCCCAGAAGTCGGCGGCCGTTTTCACGCGGGGAATGCGGGGCAGTTCCTTGGACAGGTTGTCGGCGTATTTCGCGCGGTAATCCTCGGAATGCAGGAGGCCGTAGACGTAGTAGAACAGGTCTTCCTTGGTGATCGTCTCGCCGGGATACGCGTCCTCAAAGTGTTTTAAGCCAGCGTCGGTGATACCGTCGCGAACACGGTAGCCATCCGCGACATCTCGACCAGAGAACAGGTCTGCGTCGCCTTTTTCCCGCTGATCTTCATATAGCTTCAACGGAAAGCACTGACCGGTATCTACGGTGTGAAGATTGGGTACATTGTCGACCATCAGCGCCGAAAAGCCCTTGCCTGCGCCGACCCCTGACACACAAATGGTGTGGTTCTTCACTTTTGAGGTGGGGAAAAACAATGGCATAAGGTGCCTCGTCCAATTCCAGCTCGGGTCAGAATACCACCACATTTTTTGGAATGGCCGATAAACTGCGTGCTCAATATTTTCTGCATCAAAGAAGAACGATTTGCCCTTACTCAAATCAGATATCACATCCGTTGTCCATTTTATTTTACGGCTATCCCTAGTGACTTGCTCTGCTATTTCATCCCCCTTCAAGTTTGAAAGGACAATCTTTTCGGCAGAAAAAGTTTCAAACATGAGGGAAGTGTTGGCTTTCAGGTCGCTCTTCGAAAAATTGTAAACCCAATCATCGCGATTAGATTTTATTCCCATTGAGTAAGTCTCAAATAGAGTGACTTCCGTACTTTTCTTGTCTCCCGCCTTCAAAAAGGCGGAAAATGAGTCATCTCTTTGGTCCAGCCAATCATGCTGATCATTCGGCGTAATATTTTTCCATCCAGATTTCTTCGAAATACCGCCGATGCTACCAAAATCCTGAATGACATTGAGCTTCTCTTGCTCAGTAAGGTAATCCCCAATGTCATGAAAATGTATCATGCCACCATCGCTTTGATTCTGAACCAAGATTGAAATGGCGATAGGGGATCGAGTTCCTTCACCGAAAACGTTGCCTTTCTCTTTGCGACGCTTTTCTCCAGAAGTCCTAGCATTACCTCGAAGATGAAAAATGTATAGGCTGCTAAACTCTGCCTCAAGGCATGCGCGCATACCGTCCATCGCATTTCCATCGATCCATCCAGCATCGGTGACGAACCCCATAACGCCACCACCTGCCTTTTTAAGCTGATCGCTGCCCCAGCGAATGGCTCGGATATAGGAGTTATAAGATTTACTTTTGCCCATCTGATTAGCAGAAGATGCAACGTAAGTTTCAGAAATGCGAGCATCAAGATTTGTGTAGTACACATTCTTATTATTGTCGTTTTCGTTTTGCTGGCCAGAGGAATAGGGCGGGTTCCCCACGATCACCCGAATATCCGTCGCCTTCTGCCGTTTCCGCCGCTCCGAGTTGTCGGGCATGTAATGCGAGATCAGGTCGTCGCTTTCATACATCTGGAAGGTGTCGGTCAGGCAGATGCCCTCGAACGGCACATAGTCGCCGCCCTGCAGCCCGTGATAGACCGCTTCGATGTTGATCGCGGCAATGTAATAGGCCAGCAGCACGATCTCGTTTGCGTGGATTTCGTTGCGGAACTTGTGCTCCATCTCTTCGGGCGCGATCAGGCCGGATTGCAGCAGGCGGGTGATGAAGGTGCCGGTGCCGGTGAAGGGGTCGATGATGTGGACGCCGGGGGAGCCGAGGGTCTGGCCGAATTCGGATTGCAGAACCTCGTTCACCGAATGGATGATGAAATCGACGATCTCGACCGGGGTGTAGACGATGCCCAGCTTTTCGGTGGTGCGGGGGAAGGCGCGGCGGAAGAACTTGTCGTAAAGCTCGACGATCAGCTTTTGCTTGGCCTGGGGGTCGGTGATGCCCTGCGAGCGCATCTTGACGCTGGCATAGAACTTTTCGAGGTCTTTGGATTCCTTGTCGAGATTGGCCTCGTTCAGCACATCCAGCACGCGCTGCATGGCGCGGGAGACGGGGTTTTCGGCGGTGAACTTGTGGCCTTCGAACAGGGTCTCGAACACGGGCCGGGTGATGATGTGCTGGGCCAGCATCTCGATGGCGTCGCCTTCGGAGATGGTGTCGTTCAAATCGTCGCGCAGTTCAGCGAGGAAGGCGTCAAAGGCTTTGCGGGCTTCGGTGTCGGGGGCTTTCAGAAGGGCGGTCAGGCGGGTGATATGGTTCTTGGCGATCTCGGCGATGGAGGCGGACCAATCCTCCCAATAATCGCGGGTGCCGCATTTCTTGACGATCTTGGCCATGATGGCGCGGGAGAATTCGTCGATGGAGAAGGTCATTTCGGTTTGGCGGGGTTCAGGCCCCTCGATGACGTCATCGCCAGGGCCGCCGTTGCCTGCGCCAATGCCAGAACTTGCGGCTTTGGTTTTGGTGGGCAGCTTGTCGACAACGGCGGTGACCGACCGGAGTTCTTCGGTGTCAGCGTTGATGCCGACGATTTCGACCCTGTCCGAGATGTCCTGACCGAGGGAAGCCTTGTTGATGGTGCTGTCGAAGCGTTCGTCATGGGCGCGCAGGGCGTTCAGAATCTGCCAGACGACGCGGTATCGTTCATTGTCGGCAAGCGCCTGTTCAGGCGGCACACCTGCGGGGACGCCGACCGGCAGAATGACATAGCCCATCTTCTTGGTGTCAGTCTTGCGCATGACGCGACCAACCGATTGCACCACATCGATCTGGCTTTTGCGCGGGTGCAGGAACATGATCGCATCAAGGGCGGGCACGTCGACACCTTCGGACAGGCAACGGGCGTTGGTCAGTATGCGGCAAGTGTTTTCGCCAGCATCGGCCTTGAGCCAATCCAGCAGAGCGCCGCGGGTCTTGGCGTTGAAGGTGCCGTCGACATGTTCGATTTCACATTGCAGGTGCTTGGACGGCTCGTCGGATTCAATCAGGCTGTCCTGGCCGAGGTATTCATCAACCACGGCGGTGAATTCGTCGCGGATAAGTTTGGAACTGCGGATATCCTTGGCGAAGGCCAGCGCGCGCCGCATCGGGTGGGGATCGGCGGTGACGTCAGCCTTGAGGTCGACCTTGGTCAGCGCCTTGTAGCAACCGATGATCTTGGTGGCGTCGTCCAGCACCAACTCGCTGCCCGCATCGCCGAGGCGCTTCTGGACCGCCGCGCTGACCAGCCCTTCGTCCATCGCCAGGACGATGACCTTGTAATCGGTGAGCAGCCCGTTCTGCACAGCCCAACCGAAGCCGCGATAAAACAGCGTCTCGCCAAATAGGGCGGGGTTGTCCATCGAGGCCAGCTCGGCGCCGACCTCATCGGCCTTGCTGCGGACATTGTCGCCGAAGATGCGTGGCGTCGCCGTCATGTAGAGGCGCTTGCGGGCCCTGACATGGTCGTTGCTGTGGATCTTGACGAAGTTCGACTCTTCCTCGCCGTCTAGCGTTGCGCCGGTGGTTCGGTGCGCTTCATCGCAGATGATCAGATCGAAGTCGGGAAGGCCCGCTTCCTGCGCACGGGACAGGGTGACGATGGATTGATAGGTCGAGAAAATGACCGTCATACGTTCCGGATCATCCTCGCCAGCCTTTGCCGCGACCTTGACGGGATCGGTGGTAGCCGGAAACGCCAGATCATGGATTTCGATTTCGGCCACGTCATCGGTGCTTTTCCGGCGCTTGCCTACATGGGCATCCGAACAGACAGCAAAGGCGCGGATCGGTGTTTCGGTGTCATTGGTCCACTCCCGAACCGTCTGGGACATCAGCGCCAGCGATGGCACCATGAACAAAACACGCTTGCCCTTGCCTGCGATGGCCTCTGCGATTTTCAGCGAGGTAAAGGTTTTTCCGGTGCCGCAAGCCATAATCATCTTGCCACGGTCGGCGACGGCCAGCCCCTTAGCAACATCTATCAGTGCATCGCGCTGATGTGGCATCAGGGTTTTCTTTGCGGCCAAAACGATCTCGCCGCGCGCCTCAAAGATCGTCCAGTCGATCCTGCTCTCTCGCAGGTCGGTCAGCCCGATCCGGATGACCGGAATAGCCTGACCTCGGATCATCTCCTCAGCGTTTGCGCCCCACTCTTGCTCAGTCGTGTCAAGAACAACCCGCCTGCGAAACGGTTCCTTTCCGGACGCAGAGATAAAGCTGTCGATATGCGCCTTTTGGATGCGGGTATCTGCCGCGTAGAACTTGGCTTGGATCGCAGCAAAACCATCTTCGTTGCGCAACTTTGCCACGAGGTCGATCCCGACATCCTTGCCATCCCAGCCGTTGGCTTTGGCCCATTCGGACCAGGGCCACACCGCTTCATACTCTTCAGCCTGAACCGGGTCATTTATGAAGAACGCCATCCCAAGACGCTCAAAATAGGTGCCCTTTTCTCGTTCAGTAATGGCGAAATCGCGATAAGATTGCAGAATTTGATCAAGGGCGGCCATGTTTCCTCCAAGCAGTATTTTTATGACCTTAGTGGTGAAGGTCGCGCCGTGCGACTCATAAATATTGCACTCTGTATATCCGCGTCACGGACAAGGACCTGAAAGCCCACGAGGACCTTTTTCGCCGCATCATCAACGATGCGAAAGAGCGCAGGGACGGCTGATGCCTTGTAGGAGAACGTACGGGTCAATCATCGTTATGGGAGCGGGTGTCCTATTTTTTGTCAACTGACAACAGGGACTGGCGCAGAGACTGTTCAAGGGGCCGGGGGCGATGCTTCCCGGCCTTTTTCTGTTTGACCGGATGATATGTTGAATCTGGCCACGACATTTTGGCAGTTACCCAAACCGCCTGCAAGTTACCCTAGATGTTACCCCACGCCAAAATCCGCCAAGCCCGCTTAGAGCGGTTAAAGCTAAGTAATTGCTTTCTTGGGGAAATTTGGCTCCGGCGGTAGGGATCGAACCTACGACCAATTGATTAACAGTCAACTGCTCTACCGCTGAGCTACGCCGGAACACGGGGGCTACATAGCAAGCTGATCCGGGGGCGTCCAGAGGCAAATGTGCAAAAATGGGCGGGGGTGCGAAAGACCGGTCAGGCCCGGGAAAACCGGGCGTCGGCCGAGAGGGACGGGGTGGCGATGACCAGGTTTCTTTCTGCCAGATCAATCAGATGGGCCAGCAGGTTTCGGGCGGCGGCGGGTTTCAGGGCGGCCGGCGTGTCGTGGTAGACGCGGGCGGTCAGCGCGGGCAGGGTGCGCTGGGGTGCCTCGTCCAGCGCCGCGAGGATCGCGGTTTCGCGCTGCCTGCGATGCTCGGCCAGGAAGGCCAGACGGGCGGCGGGGGCGGGCACCGGCGCGCCGTGGGCCGGGTGCAGCACCCGCCAGTCGCGCGCGGCCAGCCGTTCCAGCGCGCGCAGGTAGGCCCCCATGTCGCCATCGGGCGGCGAGACCAGCGACGAGGACCAGCCCATGACATGATCGCCCGAGAACAGCCGGTCACCCCAGGCGAAGCACAGGTGGTTGCCCATGTGGCCGGGGGTGTGGATCGCCTCCAGCACCCAGCCGTCGCCCTCCAGCCGCTCGCCGTCCTCAAGGCAGCGGTCGGGGGCAAAGCCGTGGTCCACGCCTTCGCCACCTGCCATGCCGGCCTCTGCCAGCCGCTGCATCTGCGGCGAGCGGCCGGCGGTGGCGGGGCCGAAGGCGAGCACCTCGGCCCCGGTCGCCTCTGCCAGCGGGCGGGCGAGCGGCGAATGGTCGAGATGGGCATGGCTGACCAGGATGTGGCGGATGCGCTCGCCCGGCCTCAGGGCGGCAAGGATCGCGGCCAGATGGCCGGGCAGCGCCGGGCCGGGGTCGAGCACCGCAACGTCGCCCTCGCCGATCAGGTGGGTCTGGGTGCCCCACAGGGTCATCGGCGACGGGTTTGGCGCCAGCACCCGGCGCAGGCCCAGCTCCAGCGCGAGGCAGCGGCCCGGTTCGGGCCGGTCCTGATCCTGCGTGCCCATGCTTCCCCCTTTCGCCGGGCCGAAGGGCCCGCTAGGCTTGCCCCATGTTCGCCCGGTTGAAAATCTTCGTGCCCCGCAGCCTCTATGGCCGTGCAGCGCTCATTCTGGTCGTTCCGATCATCATGATCCAGCTGGTGGTATCGGTAAACTTCATCCAGCGCCACTTCGAGGGCGTGACGCGGCAGATGACGCGCGGCATGGGGATCGAGGTGCGCTACCTGCTGGACGAGGTCGCGGGGGCGCCCGATTTCGCGGCGGCACAGGCGCGCGCCGCAAGGCTGGCAGAGGCGCTGGTGCTGCGTGTCGCCCTGCCTGCCGACTGGGACGCGGCCGGGGACCGGCGGGTGTTCTACGACCTGTCGGGGCGGGTGGTGATCGAGACGATGCGCGAGGCGCTGCCGTCGCTGGTGGCGGCCGACCTGCTGGCCAATACCAGCGAGGTGCGCCTGCTGTTCGCCTCGGCGCAGGGGCCGCTGTCGGTGATCATCGACCGGCGGCGTGTGTCGGCGTCGAACCCGCACCAGTTGCTTGTCCTGATGGTGGCGACCTCGCTGCTGATGACGGTGATCGCCTACATGTTCCTGCGCAACCAGTTGCGCCCCATCAAGAAACTCGCCGAGGCCGCCGAGGCGTTCGGCAAGGGCCGCCCGTCGGACTACCGCTCGCGCGGGGCGCTGGAGGTGCGGGCGGCGGGCAATGCCTTCCTCGACATGCGCGCCCGGATCGAACGGCAGATCGAACAGCGCACGCTGATGCTGTCGGGGGTCAGCCATGACCTGCGCACGCCGCTGACCCGGCTCCGGCTGGGCCTCTCGATGCTGCCCGAGGACGAGCAGACCCGCGCCCTGCTGGCCGATGTTACCGACATGGAGCGGCTGGTCGATGAATTCCTCGCCTTCGCGCGCGGCGACGCGCTGGATGCGGCCGAGGATGTCGATCCGCTGGCGCTGATGCAGCATGTGGTGGAAAACGCGGTGCGGGCCGGGCAGCCGGTCACGCTGCGGCCCTTTCACGGGCAGATGATCCGGGTCCGGCTGCGGCCCGCTGCGGTGACGCGGGCGCTGGAAAACCTTCTGGGCAACGCGATCCGCTACGGCACCCGGGCCGAAGTGGCTCTTGCCGTTTCCGACCGTGCCCTGCGCCTGACGGTCGAGGATGACGGGCCGGGTATCCCCAAGGCCCGGCGCGAGGAGGCGATGCACCCCTTCACCCGGCTGGACCGGGCGCGCGACCCCAACCGGGGCGGCGGCGTCGGCCTTGGCCTGCCGATCGCCGCCGACATCGCGCGCAACCACGGCGGCATGTTGCGACTGGGCGAAAGCGAAAGCATGGGCGGGCTGAAGGCGGAACTGGTGCTGGCGCGTTGAGGTCAGTCCCGGCGAAAGGTGAGGCGCGGAAAGAGGACAGGCGCGGCGAGGACAGGCGCGGCGAGGACAGGCGCGGCGAGGCGAGGTGCGGCGAGATCAGCCGCGGCAGGACATCAGGCGCGGCGGGCATCCGGGGTCTGGCGGGGCAGGGGCACCGGCTGCCCCAGCGGCGTCAGCGCCCGGCCGCCGGCGGCGCGGGCATCCTCGGGGTCATGCGTCACCAGCACCACCGGCAAGCCTTCGCTGCGGGCCCGGTTCAGCACGAAGGTGCGGATCTGGGTGCGCAGCGTGGCATCCAGCCGCGAGAACGGCTCGTCCAGCAGCAGCGCGCGGGGGGCGGCCAGCAGGGTGCGCAGCAGCGCGACCCGGGCGCGCTGGCCGCCCGACAGCGAGGCAGGGTCGCGGTCGGCGAAACCTGCCAGCCCGGCCGCCTCCAGCGCCGCCTCGACCGCCGCCCGGCGGGCAGCCCGGCCGCGCAGGGCGGCGGGCAGCGCAAAGGCAAGGTTGCCGCCGACCGACAGGTGCGGGAACAGCACGTCATCCTGAAACAGCAGCCCGATGCGCCGCTCCTGCGGCGGCCGCGCGGTGACATCGACGCCGTCCAGCACGATACGGCCCTGCATGGCGAACCCCGCGTCCAGCGTGCCCAGCATCGCCGCAAGCGCCGTCGACTTGCCCGACCCCGAGGCGCCCATGATCGTCAGAACCTCGCCCGGGGCAACGGTCGCATCCAGCGCCACCAGCACCTCGCCGCGCAGCGACACCTGCAGGCCGATCAGCGCCAGCCCGGTCATGCCGCCACCGCCATGCCGCGCCGGTGGCGATACACGAGCGCGGGCAGCGCCAGCGCCAGCCCGAAGGCCAGCGCGGGCAGCGCCATCTGCAGGATCGCATAGGCGCCCACCACCCGCCGGTTGCCGCCCGACGACAGCGCCACCGCCTCGGTCGTCAGGCTGACCACGCGGCCGCCGCCGATCATCAGCGTCGGCAGGTATTGCCCGACCGAAACCGCCACCCCGACGGCCGCCGCGGTCAGCACCGGGCGCAGCAGCATCGGCAGCCGCAGCCGCCAGAAGATGCGGCCCGGCCCGGCCCCCAGCGCCTGCGCCGCCACCGCGATCCGCCCGTCCCATGCCCGGAAGGGCGACGCGAGCGACAGGAACACATAGGGCAGCACGAAGACCAGATGCGCCGCCGCCACCGCGAGGCCCGTGCCCTCGGCCCCGGTCAGCAGCGCCATCAGCTGAAGGCCGGGCAGGAATGCCACCTGCGGCACGATCAGCGGCAGATACAGCAGCCACAGCGCCCGGCTGCCGGGGCGCAGCCCGTGCCGCGCTTCGGCCTCCAGGCACGCCAGCACCAGCGCCAGCGCCACAACGGTTGCCGCCAGCGCCAGCCCGGCCGACACTGCCGCGGCCTGTGCCAGCCCCGGGGCGGCGCGCGTCCAGGTGGCAAGGCTCAGCGTTTCGGGCAGGGCATCGGGGAACTGCCACAGCCCCGCCACCGACCACACCGCCAGCCCCGCCAGCCCCGCGGCCAGCACCGCCACCAGCCCCACCGCCAGCCCGCCGGCCACGGGGCGCAGCGTGCCGTCAAGGCCCCGCCCGCGCCGCCCGGCCCCGGCCAGGGCGCGCAAGGCGCGTGCGGCCAGCATCTCGGCCCCGCGCCAGCCCAGCAGCGCCGCCACCACCAGCCCCAGTTGCAGCACCGCCCCGGCCGAGGCGGTGGCGCGGTAGGCCAGATCGGGATGCGACATCCACAGCACGATCTGCACCGACAGGGTGGGGGGGCGCGTCGGGCCCAGGATCATCGCCATCTCGACCGCCGTCATCGCATAGGCCAGCACCGCATAGACCGGCAGCCGGATCTGGCGGTAAAGGGCGGGCAGCACCGCAAAGGCAAAGCCCGCGATCCGGCCATAGCCAAGGCTCGCCGTCAGCATCAGCCGCCGCCGCGCGTCGGTCTGCGGCAGGGCGGCCAGCGTCATCAGCAACAGGAACGGAACCTCTTTCGCCACCAGCCCCAGCGTCAGCGCCACCCCCGCCGGGCCGTTCAGGATCAGAAGGTCGGGCGGGCTGTCCCAGCCGGTGGCCCAGGGCGACAGGGCCCGCGCGATCCAGCCCGAGGGCGCGATCAGGAAGGCGATCCCCAGCGCCGCCGCCGCATGGGGCACCGCCAGCAGGGGCGAGATGGCCCGCGTCAGCGCCGCAAAGATCCGCGTGCCGTGCAGGCCCGCCACCAGCAGCAGCGTCGCCGCCAGCCCCAGCACCGTCGAGCCAATCCCCGTGGTCAGCGACAGCCACACCGCGCCCGCCAGCCCCGGCCAGTCGGCCAGCGTGGCAAAGCCGCGCGCGTCCTGCATCAGGGCCGGGGCCAAGGTGCCCGCCAGCCCCGCCAGCACCGGCCCCAGCATCAGCGCCAGCGTGACCGGGGGGGCCAGCCGCAACCAGCCGCCCCCCCGGCCTGTCACGGGGCGACCCCGTAGCGGGCGGTCCAGTCTTCAGCGATCTTCACCATCCAGCCCGCGTGCGGCTCCAGCAGGGCGGTGCCAAGGTCGGCCGGGGCAAGGGTCGCCACGCCAAGGTCGAGCGCGTCGAACCGCGCGCGGTCTTCGGGGGGCAGGGCGTCCATGTCCAGCACGGTCTGGAAGCCCAGCACCGCCGGGTCTTGCGCGCGGGCCTGCACCTCAGGGTCCAGCAGCAGGTTGGCGATCACCATCGCCCCGGCCTGATGCGCCGCGTTGAACGGGATCGCGACGAACGAGGCGTTGCCGATCGTGCCGTTGTCCAGCACGAAGGTCCGCACCGTGTCGGGCAGCTCGCCCGCCGCGATCACCGCCGAGGCGCGGCCGGGGTTGAACGCGAACGAGATGTCGGTCTCGCCGTCGGCCAGCAATTGCCCCAGCGCCGGTTCATTGGCCGGATAGGCCCGCCCCGCGCGCCAAAGATGCGGCGTCGCCGCGTCGAGCCAGGCCCAGAGTGGCGCCACGACCGCCTCGTAGGTCGCGGGGTCGGGCGGGGATTGCAGCACCTCCGGGTCGTCGATCACACCGTAAAGCACCTGCTTCAGAAACGTGGTGCCCAGATAGTCGGGCGGCTGCGGATAGGTGAAGCGGCCGGGGTTCGCCACGATCCAGTCGAGCAGCGCCGCCGTGTTCTGCGGCGGGTCGGGCAGGCGGGCGCTGTCATGCTCGAACACCAACTGCGCCATCGCCCAGGGGCTTTCCAGCCCGCCGGTGCTTTCGGTGAAATCGCGGATCACGGCGGGCTTGCCCGCGACATCGACCAGCGGCCAGTTCGGCAGGTCTTCGGCAAACGGGCCGCGCAGCAGGCCCTGCGCCTTCATTGCGGCAAAGTTCTCGCCGTTGATCCAGATCAGGTCCACCGCGCCGCCCGTGGTCTGCCCGGCCTGCTGTTCAGCCAGCACGCGCGCCACCGCATCGGCGGTCGAGGCGAGCTTCACATGCTCCAGCGTCACCCCGTGGCGGGAAAGCGCCATCCCGCCGACCTCTGCGATGAAGGCGTTGATCTTCGGATCACCCCCCCAGGCGTTCCAGTAGACGGTCTGGCCGCGCGCCTGCTCCAGCACGGCGGGCCAGTCGGCCGGGTCGGGGGTTTCGGCGGCCAGCGGGGTGGCCAGCAGGGCGGTGGCGGCCAGTGCCGGAAGAAGGGAAAACTGCATGTGTCGTCCTGTGTTGCGGCCCGCATCGGCGCGGAATGCCCCTTGCTAGGCGGCGGCGGGGGGGGCGTGCAAGGGGTGTAACCCGCGGCCACGCCAATGTGACGCCGCCCCGGGGTGACGGGCGGCGCGGCGGGCGGTAAGGCTGGGGAAACGAACGGGGGTGCCATGCTGGACGGATGGATGCGGGGCGTGATCGACCCGGGGCTGAACCGGGGCGGGCATTGGCTCGCGGCGCGCGGGGTCGGGGCGGACCGCGTGACGCTGGCCGGGCTGGGGCTGGGGCTGCTGGCCGCGGCGCTGATCGCGGCGGGGGCGCCGGGGTGGGTCGCGCTGATCCCGCTGGCGGGCTCGCGGATCGCCGACGGGCTGGACGGGGCGGTGGCGCGGGCGACGGCCAGGACCGACTTCGGCGGCTATCTCGACATCACCTGCGATTTCCTGTTCTACGCGGCGGTTCCGCTGGCCTTCGTGCTGCGCGATCCGGGGGAAAACGGGGTCGCGGGGGCGTTTCTGCTGGCCTCTTTCTACGTCAACGGCGCCAGTTTTCTGGGCTATGCCGTGCTTGCGGAAAAGCGCGGGATGGTGACGCGGGACCGGGGGGAGAAGTCTCTGTATTTCACCGCCGGGTTGCTGGAGGGGACGGAGACGATCGCGTTCTTTGCGGCGATCTGCCTGTTTCCGGCGTTCTTCGTGCCGCTGGCCTGGGGATTCGGGGCCTTGTGTTTCGTGACGGCGCTGAGCCGGGTTTTGCTGGCGCGGCGGGTGTTCGGGGGGTGAGGGGCCGGATTTTCACGCGTGAAATGCCTGACAACATATTGTTTTAATGTTATTTTTAGATTTTCGTTTGGACATTGTTCATCTTTTCCGGCACCGGGTTGGCCGGGCCGAAAGGCCGGGGGCTCTGCCCCCGGACCCCCGGGGTATTTGGTCCAAAGAGAAACCGGGGAATCAAGACGGGCGGCGGACGGCAAAAGGGTCCGGAAAAGGGTGAAGGGCGGGCGCCCCGGCAGATGGGCCGGCGGGGAGGCCAGGGGTGTGCAATTATGACCCCTTGCCCTTGCAGCCCCCGGCACGCCCCACTAAGACTCGGGTAATCCTGAGGCGATAATCATATCCCAAGCGACAAGGGCGGGCGCAATGAAAGATCCGATCGACACATACATGAATACACTGGTCCCGATGGTGGTCGAGCAGACCAGCCGGGGCGAGCGCGCCTATGACATCTACAGCCGCATGTTGAAGGAGCGGATCATCTTCCTGTCCGGCCCGGTGCATGACGGCATGTCGTCCTTGATCTGCGCCCAGTTGCTGTTCCTGGAATCGGAGAATCCGTCCAAGGAAATCAGCATGTACATCAACAGCCCCGGCGGCGTGGTGACCAGCGGGCTGTCGATCTACGACACCATGCAGTACATCAAGCCGCGGATCTCGACGCTGGTGATCGGGCAGGCGGCCTCGATGGGGTCGCTGCTGCTGACCGCAGGGCACAAGGGGATGCGGTTCAGCCTGCCCAACAGCCGGGTGATGGTGCACCAGCCCTCGGGCGGGTATCAGGGGCAGGCGACCGACATCATGATCCACGCCCGCGAGACCGAGAAGCTGAAGCGCCGCCTGAACGAGATCTATGTCAAGCATACCGGGCAGGATCTGGAGACGGTGGAGCTGGCGCTGGAGCGTGACAACTTCATGTCGGCCGAGGATGCCAAGGCCTGGGGCCTGATCGACGAGATCCTTGAGAGCCGCGGCAAGGCGGAAGACACGCCGAAGTGATTTTTCGCCCCCGGAACGCAGCCCGGACCGGGGGCGATTTGACATTGTGAAGGCCCGGGCCTTGGCCTAGACTTCGCAGAAGATGCCAGGTGCGGCAGACTGCAGAGGAAGACGATGGCGAACAATTCTGGCAGCGACAGCAAGAACACCCTGTATTGCTCTTTCTGCGGCAAGAGCCAGCATGAGGTGCGCAAGCTGATTGCAGGGCCGACGGTGTTCATCTGTGACGAATGCGTCGAGCTTTGCATGGACATCATCCGCGAGGAAACCAAGACCAGCGGGCTGAAATCCTCGGACGGGGTGCCGACCCCGCGCGAGATCTGCAAGGTGCTGGATGACTATGTCATCGGGCAGATCCATGCCAAGCGGGTGCTTTCGGTCGCGGTGCACAACCACTACAAGCGGCTGAACCATTCCTCGAAAACCGACATCGAGCTGTCGAAAAGCAACATCCTGCTGATCGGCCCGACCGGCTGCGGCAAGACGCTGCTGGCGCAGACGCTGGCGCGGATTCTGGATGTGCCCTTCACCATGGCCGATGCCACGACGCTGACCGAAGCCGGCTATGTCGGTGAGGATGTGGAAAACATCATCCTCAAGCTGCTTCAGGCCAGCGAATACAATGTGGAACGGGCGCAGCGCGGCATCGTTTACATCGACGAGGTCGACAAGATCACCCGCAAGTCGGACAACCCGTCGATCACCCGCGACGTGTCGGGCGAGGGCGTGCAGCAGGCGCTGTTGAAGATCATGGAGGGCACGGTGGCCTCTGTGCCGCCGCAGGGCGGGCGCAAGCATCCGCAGCAGGAATTCCTGCAGGTGGACACGACGAACATCCTGTTCATCTGCGGGGGCGCGTTCTCGGGTCTGGAAAAGATCATCGCGCAGCGCAACAAGGGCTCGGGCATCGGCTTTGGTGCCCAGGTCAAGGGGCCGGAAGACCGCGGTGTGGGCGAGCTGTTCAAGGAGCTGGAGCCGGAAGACCTGCTGAAATTCGGGCTGATCCCGGAATTCGTCGGCCGCCTGCCGGTGATCGCCACCCTGACCGATCTGGACGAGGCGGCGTTGGTCACCATTCTGACCGAGCCGAAGAACGCGCTGGTCAAGCAATACCAGCGCCTGTTCGAGATCGAGGGCGTGACGCTGACCTTCACCCCCGATGCGATGGTGGCAATTGCCAAGCGGGCGATCAAGCGCAAGACCGGGGCGCGGGGCCTGCGCTCGATCATGGAAGATATCCTGCTGGATACCATGTTCGAACTGCCGGGTCTGGCGGGCGTGCAGGAGGTCGTGGTCAAGGAGGAGGCGGTCAGCAATGGCGCCAAGCCGCTGCTGATCTATACCGAGATGAAGAAGAAGGAAGCCGCGACCGCCAGCTGACGGCGGGGGCGGACGGGGCGCAGGGCCGGGGGTTTCCCCGGCCTTTTGCATGTTGCGCGGGCATCCGCGCCCGGGGTGCCTTGGCTCTGGACGCGGCCCCGTGCATCGGTCATATCAGGGCAAAGCTTGGAGGTTCGTGCATGTCTTTCCTCAAACGCCTTGTGACCTGGTGGAACGGCCAGACCCTGGGCACCCAGCTGTTCACGGCGCGGCGCGGCATCCGGGTGGGCGAGGATGTGCAGGGCAACGTGTTCTACCAGACCACCGGCGGCAAGCGGCGCTGGGTGATCTACAACGGCGAGGCCGAGGCGAGCCGGGTCAGCCCCGACTGGCATGGCTGGCTGCATTTCACCTGGGACCAGCCGCCGACCGATGCGCCGCTGCTGCACAAGGCCTGGGAAAAGCCGCATCAGGAAAACCTGACCGGAACCGACGCGGCCTATGCGCCGCCGGGGTCGATCCGGCGGCAGGACCCGGTGGCGCGGCGCGACTACGAGGCGTGGCAGCCCGAATAATGGCCGAGAACATCTCAGAAGTGATCGCGGGCGGGGCGGTGCTGGCAGCGGCGGTGGGGTTTCTGCTCTATGCCGGGCAGAACTCGGGCCTGACGCGCGACACCGGCAGCTACCCGCTGGTCGCCAGCTTCCGCTCGGTCGAGGGGGTGACGGTGGGCAGCGACGTGCGGCTGGCGGGGGTCAAGGTCGGCACGGTCACGAACCTCGCGCTGAACCCGCAGACCTATTTCGCCGATGCCACCATCACGGTGCAGAAGGACATCGTGCTGCCCGAGGATTCGGCCATCCTGATTTCGTCGGAAGGGCTGCTGGGCGGGAACTTTGTCGAGCTGATCCCCGGCGGGTCGCTGGAAAACCTGGGCCCGGGGGCCGAGATCGAGGACACGCAGGGCGCGGTGAGCCTGATCGCGCTGTTGATGAAGTTCGTCGGAAAGTCGGCAGAGGACGCCATCGGCGGCAGTGCGCCGTGAAGGCCGCGGTTGTGGCGGCGGGGCTGCTGCTGGCGCTGCCTGCGGGCGCGCAGGACATGGCGAATGCGCCTGGTGGCCTGCTGCGCTGGCTGGACAAGGTTTCGGGTGAGACGGCGGATATCGAGCTGTCGCGGGGTCAGTCGGCGGTCAGCGGGCGGCTGACGATCCAGCTGGACGATTGCCGCTATCCGGCGGACGACCCGGCCTCGAACGCCTTCGCGCACCTGACGATCCGCGATTCCCTGGTGGCGGAGCCGGTGTTCTCCGGCTGGATGATTGCCGACAGCCCGGCGCTTTCGGCGCTGGACCATGCGCGCTACGACGTGTGGATCCTGCGCTGCGTCACGCCCTGAGGATCGGGGGCGTAACCCGGCGGGTCGAACGTCGCCGGGGATTGCAGGGCATGGGCCAGGCGGTGGTGATAGGCGGTGCGGCTGATCTCCACCCCGCCGAGGCTTTGCAGGTGCGGTGTCAAAAACTGTGTGTCGAACAGGGTGAAACCGCCCGCGCGCAGCCGGTGCACCAGCCAGGCGAGCGCCACCTTTGACGCGTCGGTGCGGCGCGAGAACATGCTTTCTCCGAAGAACGCCGCCCCCAGCGTGACGCCGTAAACCCCGCCCACCAGCGCGTCCCCTTCCCAGACCTCCAGCGAATGGGCGTGGCCTGCGCGGTGCAGGGTCTGGTAAAGCCGGAAGATGGCGTGGTTGATCCAGGTGTCGGGCCGGTCGGCGCAGCCGTGCAGCACGGCGGTGAAATCTGTATTGATCTCAACGCGGTAGCGCCATGTCCTGATGCGATGCGCGAGGCTGCGCGAGATGTGGAAACCATCGAGCGGCAGCACGCCGCGCCGACGCGGATCAACCCAGTGGATCCGGGGCGACTCGCGGTTTTCGGCCATGGGAAAGATGCCCGCCGCATAGGCACGCAGCAGGATGTCGGGCGTCAGGTCGGCGTGCCCGGGGGTCAAGGCCCGGCCGGACGGCGGCGCAGGCCGCCGGAGCCTAGCCGCCGAATTGCGCCGCGAGCCATTTTTCCAGCCAGTGGATGTTGTAGTCGCCGTTCTGGATGTCGGGTTCGTTCAGCAGCGCATCGAACAGCGGCACCGTGGTATCGACCCCGTCAACGATCAGCTCGCCCAGCGCGCGGCGCAGGCGGGCCAGCGCCTCTGGCCGGTCGCGGCCATGCACGATCAGCTTGCCGATCAGGCTGTCGTAATAGGGCGGGATGGTGTATCCGCCGTAAAGTGCCGAATCCATCCGCACGCCAAGGCCGCCCGGCGCGTGGAACACCCGCACCCGGCCCGGACAGGGCGCGAAGTTCGGCAGTTTTTCGGCGTTGATGCGGACCTCGATGGCATGGCCGTTGATTTCCAGTTCTTCCTGATGGAAGGACATGTCGAGCCCGGCCGCGACGCGGATCTGTTCGCGCACCAGATCGACGCCGAAGATCGCCTCGGTCACCGGATGTTCGACCTGAAGACGCGTGTTCATCTCGATGAAGAAGAAGTCGCCGTCCTCATAGAGGAACTCGATGGTGCCGGCGCCGATGTAGCTGATCTTGGCCATCGCCTCGGCGCAGACCTTGCCGATGCGGTCGCGCAGGGCGGGGGTGATGACTGGCCCGGGGGCCTCCTCGAACACCTTCTGGTGGCGGCGTTGCAGCGAGCAGTCGCGCTCGCCCAGATGCACGGCGCGGCCCTTGCCGTCACCGAACACCTGAATCTCGATATGGCGCGGTTTCTGCAGGTATTTCTCGATATAGACTTCATCGTTGCCGAAGGCGGCCTTGGATTCGGCGCGGGCCGTGCGGAAGGCGACTTCCAGTTCGGCCGCGTTGCGTGCGACCTTCATGCCCCGGCCGCCGCCCCCCGCCGTGGCCTTGATGATCACCGGAAAACCGATGCCCGCCGCAACGCCGATCGCGGCCTCGAAGTCGGCCACGCCGCCGTCAGAGCCGGGCACCACCGGAATGCCGAGCGCCTTGGCGGTTTCCTTGGCGGTGATCTTGTCGCCCATGATGCGGATATGTTCCGCCGAGGGGCCGATGAAGGTGATGCCGTGATCTTCCAGCGCCTGCGCGAAGGCGGCGTTTTCCGACAGGAAGCCGTAGCCGGGGTGGACCGCCTGCGCGCCCGTGATCTCGCAGGCGGAAATGATCGCGGCCTTGCTGAGGTAGCTGGAGGTGGAGGAGGCCGGGCCGATGCACACGGATTCGTCGGCCATGCGGACATGCATCGCGTCGGCATCGGCGGTGGAATGGACGGCGACCGACTTGATCCCCATCTCGCGGCAGGCGCGGATCACGCGAAGCGCGATTTCGCCCCGGTTGGCGATCAGGATCTTCTCGAACATCGGTTGTGTCACTGTTGCCGCCTCACTCGATGATCATCAGGGGGGCGCCGTATTCGACCGGGTTGCCATCCTCGACCAGAATGCGTTTCACGGTGCCCGCGCGCGGGGCGGGGATGTGGTTCATCGTCTTCATCGCCTCGATGATCAGCACGGTCTGGCCTTCGGTGACGCTGGCGCCGATGGCGACGAAGGGCGTCGCACCCGGTTCGGCCGAAAGGTAGACGGTGCCGACCATGGGGGAGGTGACGGCACCGGGGTGCTGCGCCGGGTCTTCGTTCGGCATCGCCGGGGCGGGGAGGGCGGCTGTGGCGACCGGGGCGGCGGCGGGGGCCATCATCATCGGCGCGGCCACCTGCGTGGTCACGACATTGACCTGCTTGGTGACCCGCACGTCGAGCCGGTCATCCTCGCCATACTCGCGTTTCACCGAGATTTCGGTCAGTTCGTTCTTGTTCAGAAGCTCTGCGAGGGCCTGAATGAATGCGACGTCATCTTCGGTGGAATGTTTGCTCATGCCGTCCTCGTTTGGCGCTTTCGCCTGTTGGTGGCCGTGTCGGTGCGGGCGCCGGGCCCGACTTGGCTGAACGCGCTTATACGCGACACATCCATGGGTGAAAAGCACCAGTTGCAGGCCGGGGGCTGGTCAGATTGCCGCTTTTCGCGGCAAGCTGACGCGGGGCCGACGAATCCGCGAACCGTATAAAATTTACCGTTTGATAAAAAAAATATCCTGTGGCAGCGTGGAAGAAACGACCAAGGGGAGGTGCCGACCTTGACCAACAGCCCGCTTACGCCCGGCGTGGTGCCGGGGCGTCTGCCAGCCCGCGCCTATTGTGACAATTTTCGCGACGTGGAGCCGCCGATGGGCGTGCACGAGGCGCTGGTGGCGGCGGACCGCTGCTATTTCTGCCATGACGCGCCCTGCGTGACGGCCTGCCCGACCGCGATCGACATCCCGCTGTTCATCCGCCAGATCTCCACCGGCACATCCGAGGCGGCGGCCCGCACCATTTTCGCGCAGAACATCCTTGGCGGCATGTGCGCCCGCGTCTGCCCGACCGAACAGCTGTGCGAGGCCGCCTGCGTGCGCGAGGCCGCCGAGGGCAAGCCGGTGGAGATCGGCCGCCTGCAGCGCCATGCCACCGATGTGCTGATGGAAAAGGGCATCCACCCCTTCACCCGGGCGGCACCGACCGGGCGCACGGTGGCGGTGGTCGGGGCGGGGCCCGCCGGCCTTGCCTGCGCGCACCGGCTGGCGGTGCTGGGGCACGAGGTGGTGATCTTCGATGCGCGCGGCAAACCCGGCGGGCTGAACGAATTCGGCATTGCCACCTACAAGACCCCGAACGATTTCGCCCAGCGCGAGGTGGCCTGGCTCTTGCGGATCGGCGGGATACGGATCTCGACCGGGCGGATGCTGGGGCGCGACCTGAGCCTCGACGACCTGCGCGCCGAGCATGACGCGGTGTTCCTGGCAATCGGACTGTCCGGGGTGAACACGCTGCGCGTGCCGGGAGAGGACATGAAGAATGTCCGCAATGCGGTCGATTTCATTGCGGAGCTGAGGCAGGCGCAGGACCGCGGGGCGCTGGAGGTCGGGCGCGACGTGGTGGTGATCGGCGGCGGCATGACGGCGGTCGATGCCGCCGTGCAGTCGAAATTGCTGGGGGCGGAAAACGTCACCATCGTCTACCGTCGCGGTCAGGGGAAGATGAGCGCCTCGGGACACGAGCAGGAACTGGCGGCGGCGCGCGGGGTGCGGATCATCTGCAACGCCGCCCCGGTGGCGCTGCACGGGCAGCCGGTGCATGGCCAGACCGTCCTGCGCGAGGTGGAGTTCGCCTATACCGAGGACACGCTGACCGGGCTGAAGGAAACCGGCGAGACCTTCCGGCTGCGCGCCGACCAGCTGTTCAAGGCGATCGGCCAGACCCTGACCGGCGCGCCCGACGGGCTGGCGCTGGCCGGGGCCAAGATCGCCGTCACCGGGCCGGGGCGCACCAGCCTGCCCGGAGTCTGGGCCGGGGGCGACTGCGCCACGGGCGGCGAGGACCTGACGGTGACCGGCGTGGCCGAGGGCCGCGATGCCGCGATGGACATGCACGAATGCCTGATGGCCGGCCCCCGTGCATGAGCCCCGTGCATGAGCCCCGGCCATGATCCCCGGGCCATTTACCTCCGGCCATGAACCCGGTGCGCAGGGCTGCGCACCCTTCCAGCGAAACGGTGCGCGGCGACGCCCGCCCTGCCAAGGAGACCTTCGGATGGCTGATCTGACCTCGCATTTCATCGGAATCAATTCGCCCAACCCGTTCTGGCTGGCCTCTGCGCCGCCGACCGACAAGGAATACAACGTGCGCCGCGCGTTTCAGGCGGGCTGGGGCGGGGTGGTGTGGAAGACGCTGGGCGCCGAGGGGCCGCCGGTGGTCAACGTCAACGGGCCGCGCTACGGCGCGATCTGGGGGGCAGACCGCCGCCTGCTGGGGCTGAACAACATCGAGCTGATCACCGACCGCCCGCTTGAGGTCAACCTGCGCGAGATCAAGGCGGTCAAGCGCGACTGGAAGGACCGCGCGCTGGTCATCAGCCTGATGGTGCCCTGCGACGAGGAAAGCTGGAAGGCGATCCTCAAGCAGATCGAGGATACCGAGGCCGACGGGGTGGAGCTGAACTTCGGCTGCCCGCACGGCATGGCCGAACGCGGCATGGGCTCGGCCGTGGGGCAGGTGCCGGAATACATCGAAATGGTGACCCGCTGGGTCAAGACCCATTCGCGGATGCCCTGTATCGTCAAGCTGACCCCCAACGTGTCGGATATCCGCAAGCCGGCCGAGGCGGCAAAGCGTGGCGGGGCGGATGCGGTGTCGCTGATCAACACGATCAACTCGATCACCGGGGTGAATCTGGATGATTTCAGCCCCGAGCCGATGATCGACGGCAAGGGCACCCACGGCGGCTATTGCGGCCCTGCGGTAAAGCCGATCGCGCTGAACATGGTGGCCGAGATTGCCCGCAACCCCGAAACCCACGGCCTGCCGATCTCGGGCATCGGCGGCGTCACGACCTGGCGCGACGCGGCCGAGTTCATGGCGCTGGGGGCGGGCAACGTGCAGGTCTGCACCGCGGTGATGACCTACGGCTTCAAGATCGTGGAGGAGATGATTTCGGGCCTGTCGGACTACCTCGACAGCAAGGGCTTCGACAGCCCGGCCCCCCTGGTCGGCCGCGCGGTGCCCAACGTCACCGACTGGCAGTTCCTGAACCTGAACTACGTCACCAAGGCCCGCATCGACCAGGACCTCTGCATCAAGTGCGGCCGCTGCTACGCCGCCTGCGAGGACACCAGCCACCAGGCCATCGCGATGAGCCCCGAGCGGGTGTTCACCGTGAAGGACGACGAATGCGTCGCCTGCAACCTTTGCGTCAACGTCTGCCCGGTGGAAAACTGCATCACCATGGAAGAGATGGCGCAGGGCAGCGTGGACCCTCGCACGGGGCGCACGGTCACGGGCTATGCCAACTGGACGACGCATCCCAACAACCCGAGCGCGCAGGCGGCGGAGTAGGGGGGAGGGCAGCGAGAGGTCATTCTAGAATGGCTCTGGCATGGCGTCGAAATCTCGCTCAGAGCAGACTCGAAAGAGTTTCACGCATAATTGCCTTAGTCTCTGTCGCGGACAAGATTTCCGCATTCTTTCCGATGCGCGATGACAGTTTGCGTAGATCAGGAGCATCTGAGTTTGCAATGAAGGTCGAATATGATGTGCTCGCCAGTACGCGCAGGACTGACTGATGGGTGCGATCCACACTGGCACCACTCTCCCCGATCAGCATCAGGTCAGAGGTGAGGGGAATCCAAACAGCTTCTAGCTGGTCACCTATATCAAGGAATGGCTTTGGTTTTTGATCTGTCAGGAACGCAACCATAGTATCAGGACAGATAAGATTTCCACTGAATCTAGATTGTGTCCGATACTTTAAATCCAGATATCGGTTCGATCGGGTGTTATTGGGCTCAATGTTTAGTATTGCCTTGATATGAGATTGCTTGGCAATGCCCTGCAATTTTTCTGCCAGAGACTTAATCGCTTCCGCTGCATTATCTGAAGCGGTTTTAATCACATTTGCACCAAGCTGGTCGATATTATCAATCATGAATCCCCTGAGTGCAGCGCGAATGCTTGGATCTGAGACGTGCTTTGCAAGCTGAGTGTCTATCTCCGCGAAGCTATCAGATGCATGCCTCTTCATCATCTTCTGAAATATATGTGGGTCTGCAAACCAGCTATAGATTCCACCCGTGAGGTCTGAAAGCGTTTCTGCAAGGTGTTGCCGAAGAAACTTCGTTCTGGTTTCAAGGTGAGCAATGAGAAGTGCAATCATGGCGGTATGATCCTCTGCCAAATGGCCGCCGTTTTGCAGATGCCTCACGAGGCCTTGAAGATCATTCTCTGTCTTTGTGATCAGGTCATCAGCCCCGTCCCCTGGAGCGAAATCAAAGAAATCCCGTTCCGCCCCAAGATTTTTGGTTCCAACATTGAAAGGCGGCTTGCCTTTTTGATATGCAAACACCGTGGTAAAACCTGGCTTACGTTCAATGCCGAAGCCCCGTTGCAGGACCTGCCAAAAGTGATGCTGATTTCTTCCAGCCATCTGTTAGCCTTTATTTTGGAGAGTTAACCGCAGCACGCCACATCAATGTTAACTGGCAACTTTGGGGTAACCGTATACTCCTACCTCGGCGGTCGTCCATCGTGAAACAGGGTAGAGCCCCGCTCCCCACCAACCCACCCCCCCCCCGATCAAGCACAGGGCACCTCTATAAATTGCCCCATCCCCCGCACTTCGGTATGGTGAGACAGTGAACTGGCATTGGGGATGCAACGATGGCGCAGATGGGTTTTTTCGATCTTTCGGACCGTTACGCGAGCCTCGATGCCAAAAGGGATCCGCTGGTCGAAATTGATGCCGTCGTGCCGTGGGAGGAGTTTCGTCCGGCTCTTGAGCGGGTCTGGCGCAAGCCTGTTGCGGATCGCAAGTCCCGCGCGGGGCGCAAGCCGATAGATGCGGTGCTGATGTTCAAGACGCTGGTTCTGAGCGCGCTTTACAACCTGTCGGATGATCAGATCGAATATCAGGTCCGCGACCGGCTTTCCTTTATGCGCTTCCTGGGGTTGGGCCTTGGTGACCGGGTGCCCGACGCCAAGACGGTGTGGCTGTATCGCGATGCGCTGGCGCAGGCCGGCAAGGTGGAGGAGTTGTTCGGGTTGTTTGACGGTCATTTGGCGCGGCGGGGCTACATTGCGCGCGGCGGTCAGATCCTGGACGCCTCCATCGTGCCGGTGCCGCGCAATCACAACACGCGCGATGAAAACGCAACGATCAAGAAGGGCGAGGTCCCCGAGGATTGGGCTGATAAGCCAGCGAAACGGGTGCAAAAGGATGTGGACGCACGTTGGACGAAAAAGCACGGCAAGAGCCACTACGGCTACAAGAACCATGTGAATGTGGACCGCACGCATAAGCTGGTCCGGCGCTACCACGTCACCGACGCCGCTGTGCATGACAGCCAGGCAGTGGATCATCTGCTGATGCAGGGCAACACCGGGTCTGGCGTGTGGGCGGATGCTGCTTATCGGTCCGAGGAGATGGAGGCCAAACTCCGCGCCTTAAAACTGAAAAGCCACATCCACCGCAAGGGCAATCGGGGCAAGCCGCTGACCGACCAGGCCAAGGGCAGCAACCGCACCAAATCCACCGTGCGGGTCCGGGTTGAGCACATCTTCGGCGCGCAGGCCAACGACATGGGCGGCACCCTGGTGCGCACCATCGGCTTGGTGCGGGCGAAGGCCAAAGTCGGCATGAAGAATCTCGCCTACAACATGCGCCGCCTCGGCCAACTGGGTCGCATCAACCCGCACCCAGCCTGAAAACGGTCGGCCAAGGACGCAGATCGCCCCGCGCATCGCTAAAAACGGCCCTGAACCGAAGGTCCGCGAGGCGAAATGGGCGGCAGATCATAAAAACCAAGGCAACAATCGGTCAGCTGAAGGTCGCTGCCGCGCTTCGGGCAGAACCTGCTATGCCGTTGCCGCGAAAACAGTCAAAAATCGAGGTGCCCCACATATGACCACCCGGTTGTTCCCTTTCCCGCCCCCACGCCCCATATCGGGGCAACCTGAGGGGTCTCACGATGCAGCACTATTCGATTCTCGATCTTTCGCCGGTGTCCGAAGGCTCGGATGCCGCCCAGGCGCTGGCCGGGACGCTGGCGCTGGCGCGGCAGGCCGAGGCGCTGGGGTATCACCGCTTCTGGCTGGCCGAGCATCACAACATGCCGGGCATCGCCAGTGCGGCGACGGCGGTGGTGATCGGGCATGTCGCGGGCGGGACGAAGACGATCCGGGTCGGGGCGGGCGGGATCATGCTGCCGAACCATGCGCCGCTGGTGATCGCCGAGCAGTTCGGCACGCTCGCCACGCTCTATCCGGGGCGGATCGACCTTGGCCTTGGCCGCGCGCCGGGTACCGACATGGCGACGGCACGGGCGCTCCGGCGGCACATGGATGCGGGCGACACCTTCCCGCAGGACGTGATGGAGCTGATCGGCTATTTCGGCGACCCGGGCGAGGGGCGCATCCGGGCGGTGCCGGGCACGGGCACGCATGTGCCTGTGTGGATCCTGGGGTCGAGCCTCTATGGCGCGCAGCTGGCGGCCTATCTGGGGCTGCCCTATGCCTTTGCTTCGCATTTCGCCCCGGCGATGCTGGCGGATGCGGCGGCGACCTACCGGCAGACCTTCCGTCCCTCGACGCATCTGGCGCGGCCGTATTTCATGATGGCGGCGGGGGTCTGTGTCGCCGACAGCGACGACGAGGCGCGGTTTCTGCGCAGCTCGCAGCAACTGGCCTTTGCGCGGCTGCGCTCGGGGAAGCCGGGCAAGCTGCCGCGCCCGGTCAGCGACATCCGCGACCATGTCGCGCCGCCGGTGCTGGCGGGGGTGGAGGAGGCGCTGGCCTGTTCGGCCACCGGCTCGCCCGCCACGGTCTCGGCGGCGCTGCAGCGGCTGATCGCCCGCCACCAGCCCGACGAGGTGATCGTCACGGGAATGATTCACGACCCCGTGGCGCGGCTGCGGTCCTTCGCGCTTGCGGCCGAGGTGCTGGAGGGTATCCGGCGCGGGGTGCGGGTGGCCTGACAGCGCGGGGTCCGGTCGCCTGGCGGCGCGGGATCAGGTCCGCCTGACGGCTCAGGGCTGCAGCAGGCGGCGGAACAGGGTGTCGAGGTAGCGCCCGGCCTCGGGGTAGGGGTCGGCGCCCTCCGGGCCCAGCACGGCGCGCACCTGCGTGTCGAAATCGGCGTAATGCTGGGTCAGCGCCCAGATCGAGAACACCAGATGCACCGGATGCAGCCGGGCGATCCGGCCCTGGTCCATCCAGCCCTGCAGCACACCTGCCTTTTCCTGCACCAGAGCGGTCAGCTCGCCCGCGATGGCATCGCCCATGCGCGGCGCGCCCTGCAGGATCTCGTTGGCGAACAGCCGGCTTTCGCGCGGGTAGTCGCGGCTTATCGCCAGCTTGCGGTGAACATAGGTCAGGATTTCCGCGACCGGGTCGCCTGCGGGGTCCAGGTCGCGCAGCGGGTCGAGCCAGGTTTCCATCAACTGCTTCAGCAGCGTGACGTGGATCGCCTCTTTCGACGGGAAGTAATAGAGCAGGTTCGGTTTCGACAGCCCCGCAACCTCGGCAATCTGGTCCAGCGTGGCGCCGCGAAAGCCGTGCTGCGAAAACACCTCCAGCGCGGCATCGAGGATGGTCTGCGAATTGCGGGCCCGGATGCGGGTCTGGGGGCGGGGTTGGGTCATCCGGGCTCCTCGGGCGGGGCTGGGTGCGAATAAAGTCGTGGACAGACCAGTCCACGCCGCAGTCAGGACCGAAGGCTTGCCGGAAAACGGGGCAGGATGCAAACCGAATGGCACGGCAACGGCCCTTGACTGGCGTTGGCGCGGTGCTAGCGTTTCCTTGACCATCTGGTCAGCCACCATGGCCCGCCCCGCCCGGCAGGCCACAACCCGGGAGAGACCCAGATGGCGCTTGATCGCAAGCCCACGCCGAACGACCTGAACGCGTTCTGGATGCCGTTCACCGCGAACCGGCAGTTCAAGAAGTCGCCGCGCATGTTCGTCGGTGCCAGGGACATGCACTACACCACCAGCGACGGGCGGCAGGTGCTGGACGGCACGGCGGGGCTGTGGTGCTGCAACGCAGGCCATTGCCGTCCGAAGATCACCGAGGCGATTGCCCGTCAGGCGGCGGAACTCGATTATGCGCCGGCCTTCCAGATGGGCCACCCGGTGGCGTTCGAACTGGCGAACCGGATCATCGAGATTGCACCCAAGGGCATCGAGCATGTGTTCTACACCAACTCGGGGTCCGAGTCGGTTGAAACCGCGCTGAAGCTGGCGATCGCCTATCACCGGGCGCGGGGCGAGGGCGCGCGGACCCGGCTGATCGGGCGCGAGCGCGGCTATCACGGGGTCAACTTCGGCGGCATCTCGGTCGGGGGCATCGTCAGCAACCGCAAGGTGTTCGGCACGCTGCTGGGCGGGGTGGACCACATGCCCCACACCCATCTGCCCGCGCTGAACGCCTGGTCGAGGGGGCAGCCCGAGCATGGCGCCAACCTGGCGGACGAGCTGGAGCGCATCGTGGCGCTGCATGGCGCGGAAACCATCGCGGCGGTGATCGTCGAGCCGGTGGCGGGATCGACCGGGGTGCTGGTGCCCCCCGTGGGCTATCTGGAAAAGCTGCGCGCGATCACCAAGAAGCACGGCATCCTCCTGATCTTCGACGAGGTGATCACCGGCTTCGGGCGGCTGGGGTCGGCCTTTGCGTCGCAGCATTTCGATGTGCTGCCCGACATGATGACCACTGCCAAGGGCCTGACCAACGGCGTGATTCCGATGGGGGCGGTGCTGACCACCGCCGACATCCACGACGCCTTCATGCAGGGCCCGGAACACATGATCGAGCTGTTCCACGGCTACACCTATTCCGGCAACCCGATTGCCAGCGCCGCCGGGATCGCGACGCTGGAGATCTACAAGGAAGAAGGGCTGTTCCAGCGCGCCGCCGACATGGCGCCCTACTGGGAGGCGGCGCTGCATTCGCTGCGCGGCCTGCCGCATGTGATCGACATCCGCAATCTGGGGCTGATCGGAGCGGTGGAGTTGGAAGGCATTGCGGGCGAGCCTACCAAGCGGGCGTTCGAGGCGTTCCTGCGCGCCTATGACAAGGGCATCCTGATCCGCACCACCGGCGACATCATCGCGATGAGCCCGCCGCTGATCGTGTCGAAACCCGAAATCGACACCTTGGTCGGCACGCTGGCGGATGTGCTGAAAACTCTGCCGTGACCGGCCGGGCCGGGGGCGACCCCGGCCCCGCCACTTCAAGAAACACCCGCAGGTCATTGATTCCGTTCTGGTATCAGTCTTCCTGCCCAACCCGGACCGAAGACATGCGTCCTTCCTGCACAGCCACTTTGATGATCAATGACGACCGGGTGCATGTCACGCGGTTCGATTTCGTGCCGGGGGCCGAAACCGGGATGCAACGGCACATGCTTGACTATGTCATCACCGCCCTGACCGACTGCCCGATGCTGATGATCTGGGCGGATGGTGCGGAACGCCGGGTGCTGGTGCCTGCGGGCACCTGCTATCGGCGGGATGCCGGGGCCGAGCACAACGTGATCTGCGACGGCGACGAGGACATGAGCTTTGTCGAGGTCGAACTGAAATAGCGCCCGGTCAGCGGGACGGCGCGCTGCCGCGCCGGGCCTGACCGATCAGGGCGGCGGTGTAGATCGCCAGCGCCGCCCAGATCATCGGGAAGGCGATCATCCGGGCCGTGCCGAACGGCTCGTCGAAGATGAACACCGCCGTCAGGAAGATCATGGTCGGCGCGATGTATTGCAGGATGCCGATGGTGGAAAGCCGCAGCAGCTTGGCGCCGTTGGCATAGATCATCAGCGGCACGGCGGTGACAACGCCGCAGCCCAGCAGCAGCCAGGTGTCCGATGCCGGGCCGGTCAGGAAATGGCTGCTGCCGCTGGCCTGCGCCCAGGCCACATAGGCCACCGCAGGCGGCGCGAGCAGCAGCACCTCCAGCAGGAAACCCTGATTCGGACCGATCGGCAGCGATTTCTTCAGATAGGCATAGCCGCCCCAGGACAGCGTCAGCGCCAGCGCCACCCAGGGCAGGCGGCCGTTTTCCCAGGTCAGCAGCAGCACGGCGGCCGCCGCCAGCACAAGCGCCGCCTTCTGCGCCAGATCCAGCCGTTCCTTCAGCAGCACCGCGCCCAGAAACACGCTGAACAGCGGGTTGATGTAGTAGCCCAGCGCCGCGTCGAGCGCATGGCCCGACCCGATGGCCCAGACATAGATGCCCCAGTTGACCGAGATCAGCGTCGCCGTCACCACCGCCATGCCCAGCATCCGCGGGGTGCGCAGTGCCACCTTCAGGTCGCCCGTGCGCCCGGTGACCCACAGCACCGCGCCCGCGATGGGAATGGACCACAGCACCCGGTGCGCGATGACCTCGACGGGCGAGACATGCGCCAGCGCCTTCATGTAGATCGGCAGGAACCCCCAGAGGAAATACGCGGTCAGCGCGAAGGCAAAGCCGCGCAGGCTGTCCTCGTTCTTGATCATGCCCGTATCGGTCATGCCCGTGCCCCCCCTGATGGTCGAGCGCAGGGCTAGACCATCCGCAGGCCGGGTGCCAATTCAAACTTGTACCCGCCACAATCGCGGTCAGACCGCGATGCCGCGCAGGATGATGCCCTTCACGCCGTCCTTGGCCGCCTGCCACTGGCGGTCGGTCAGGGGCCTGCCGCCGTTCAGGGTTTCGATCTGGTGGCCGAAGTCGGCGTAATGCTGGGTGGTGGCCCAGAGCATGTAGAGCAGATGCTCTGGGTCGACCGGCGCCATGCGGCCCTCGTCGATCCAGCGCCGGATCAGGGCGGCGCGGCCGCGCGTCCAGTCGCGCAGCGTGGTTTCAAGGCAGTCCTGGATCACCGGGGCGCCGTGCATCACCTCGGACGCCCAGACCTTCGACCCGGCCGGGTGGCGGCGCGAGATTTCCATCTTGGCGTCGATATAGGCGCCGATCGCCTCTTGCGGGCCGGGGGCGGCGTCGAAACAGTCGGCGGCGTGCAGCCAGATCTCGAAGATGTTCTGCACCACCCGGCGGTAGAGGTCTTCCTTGGTGGCGAAATAGTAGTGGAGGTTGGCCTTGGGCAGACCCGCCACATCTGCGATCAGCTGCATGGTGGCCCCGCCGAACCCCGCCTCGGCAAAGACTTTTTCGGCTGCCTGAAGAATGAGCGTTTCATTCTGCTGCCGGATTTCGCGGCGTTTCGGGGGCCGGGCGGGCTCGGTCATGGGCGCTCCGGGGGCAAGAATGTCGTTGACCGGTTGGTCGGCTTGTGGTGCGTTTCAATCTGACCATACGGTCAGGAAAAGATTCGTCGCAAGGGGCGTCAGGCACCGCGACCGGGGGGAAGAAGATGGCGGAACGGGGGCCTGCACCGGGCGAGAACCTGCGGATCGACGCGGCGCGGCTGTGGGACAGCCTGATGGAGATGGCGAAGATCGGCCCCGGCGTGGCGGGCGGCAACAACCGCCAGACCCTGACCGATGCCGATGCCGAAGGCCGCCACCTGTTCCGCGACTGGTGTCTGGCGGCGGGGATGACCATGGGGGTGGACACCATGGGCAACATGTTCGCCACGCGGCCGGGCAGCGACCCGGATGCGCTGCCGGTCTGCATGGGCTCGCATCTCGACACCCAGCCGACGGGGGGCAGGTTCGACGGCGTGCTGGGGGTGCTGGGGGCGCTCGAATGTGTGCGCAGCATGAACGACGCAGGGATAAGGACGCGGCATCCGGTGATGGTGGTGAACTGGACCAACGAGGAAGGCGCGCGCTTCGCCCCGGCCATGCTGGCCTCGGGCGTGTTCGCCGGGGTGCATAGCGAAGACTATGCCAAGGCGCGGCGCGACCCGGAGGGCAAGGTTTTCGGCGAGGAACTGGCGCGGATCGGCTGGGTCGGGGACGAGCCGGTGGGGGCGCGCAAGCTGCACGCCATGATCGAGCTGCACATCGAGCAGGGCCCGATCCTGGAGGCTGCGGGCAAGGAAATCGGCGTGGTGACCCATGGTCAGGGCCTGTGGTGGCTGGAAATCACCCTGACCGGCAAGGACGCCCACACCGGATCGACGCCGATGGCAATGCGGGTCAATGCCGGGCTGGGGATGGCGCGTATCACCGAACGGGTCCACCAGATCGCGATGAGCCACCAGCCGAACGCCGTGGGCGCGGTTGGGCAGGTGATGGTCTACCCGAACTCGCGCAATGTGATTCCGGGCCGCGTGGTGTTCACGGTGGACATCCGCAGCCCCGAGCAGGCCAAGCTCGACGCGATGAAGGCCGAGGTGACGCGTGCGGCGCAGGCGGTGGCGGTGGAACTGGGGCTTGGCATCGCAATCGAGGACGTCGGGCATTTCGACCCGGTGACTTTTGACCCGGAGCTGGTGACGGTGGTGCGCGCGGCGGCAGAGCGGCTGGGCTACGGCCACATGGACATCATCAGCGGCGCCGGGCACGACGCCTGCTGGATCAACCGCGTGGCGCCGACGGTGATGATCATGTGCCCCTGCGTGGGAGGGCTGAGCCACAACGAGGCCGAGGAGATCTCGCCCGAGTGGGCGGCGGCGGGGACGGATGTGCTGCTGCACGCGGTGCTTGAGGTGGCGGGAGTGGCTGGCTGAGGCCGGACCGGGGGTTTCACACCCCCGGACCCCCGTGGGATATTTGGACCAAGATGAATGCAGGGATTCTCCGGGAGAAGCGAGCCATGACCACGGTCATCAAGAATGGAACCATTGTCACCGCCGATCTGACCTACAAGGCGGATGTGCTGGTGGAAGGCGGGGTGATTGCCGCCATCGGGCCGGGGTTGGTCGGCGATACGGTTCTGGATGCGACCGGGTGTTATGTCATGCCGGGCGGGATCGACCCGCATACCCATCTGGAAATGCCGTTCATGGGCACCTATTCGGCGGATGACTTTGAATCGGGCACGCGGGCGGCGCTGGCGGGGGGGACCACGATGGTGGTCGATTTCGCGCTGCCGAGCCCCGGGCAGGGGCTGCTGGATGCCTTGCAGATGTGGCACAACAAGACCGGCCGGGCGAACTGCGACTATTCCTTCCACATGGCGGTGACCTGGTGGAGCGAGCAGGTGTTCGACGAGATGGCGGCGGTGGTGGATCAGGGGATCACCAGCTTCAAGCATTTCATGGCCTACAAGGGCGCGCTGATGGTGAACGACGACGAGTTGTTCCACTCCTTCAGCCGCTGCGCCGATCTGGGCGCGCTGGCGATGGTTCATGCCGAGAATGGCGACGTGGTGGCGGAGCTTTCGGCGCGGCTGCTGGCGGCGGGCAACACCGGGCCCGAGGCCCATGCCTACTCCCGCCCGCCGCAGGTCGAGGGCGAGGCGACCAACCGCGCGATCATGATCGCCGACATGGCGGGGGTGCCGCTTTATGTGGTGCACACCTCTTGCGAGGACAGCCACGAGGCGATCCGCCGGGCGCGGCTGGCGGGCAAGCGGGTCTGGGGCGAGCCGCTGATCCAGCATCTGACGCTGGACGAGAGCGAGTATTTTCATGCGGATTGGGACCATGCCGCGCGCCGGGTGATGAGCCCGCCGTTCCGCAGCAAGGCGCATCAGGACAGCCTGTGGGCCGGGTTGCAGTCGGGCAGCCTGTCGGTGGTGGCGACCGACCATTGCGCCTTCACCACGGCGCAGAAGCGGTTCGGGCTGGGGGATTTCACGAAGATTCCGAACGGAACGGGCGGGTTGGAGGACCGGATGCCGATGCTGTGGACGCATGGGGTCGCCACGGGTCGGCTGACGATGAACGAGTTTGTGGCCGTTACATCAACAAACATCGCCAAGATATTGAATTGTTATCCGAAAAAGGGATCGGTTCTGGTGGGGGCGGATGCCGATCTGGTGGTGTGGGACCCGGCGAGGTCGAAGGCCATCACCGCCGCCGCGCAGCAATCCGCGATTGATTACAACGTGTTCGAGGGCAAGGTTGTCACGGGGCTGCCGCGCTACACGCTGACGCGCGGCAAGGTGGCGGTGGCCGATGGCGTGGTGCAGACCGAGGAGGGTCACGGGAAGTTCGTGCCGCGCGAGGCGCGCCCGGCGGTCAACCGGGCACTTTCGGCGTGGAAGGAGATCACCGCACCGCGGCCCGTCGCCCGCTCGGGTCTGCCGGCGACGGGCGTGTGATGCGGCGTGACCTGTCAGGCGTCTTCGTCTTCTTCTTCGTCGTCCTCGGTTTCGTCGCCGTCTTCGTCGTCTTCGTCTTCCTCGGTGCCGTCTTCGTCGGCGCCGTCTTCCTCGTCGGCGTCTTCCTCTTCGGCTGTCAGGCCGGAGGGGGTGTCGACCGGAACGGCCATCATCATCGCGGCGGCGGCGACGGCTTGTTCCAGCATTTCGGCGACTTCGTGATCGGTGGACATCAAGGTTCTCCTGTGTTGGCTGTGAAGCGGGCGGTGCCGATTCTGCGGCAGGCTAGCACCCGGGGCTCACGGTCCTGTGAAGGCGGCATGACGCGGACGTGGTGTGGGGCAAGATGAAAGACACGGCATTTTCAGGCGAACCGGTGGTCGAGGCGCGCGGGCTGGATCTGGTGTTCCAGACCGGCGACGGGCCGGTGCAGGCGCTGAAGGACGTGAACCTGACGATCCGCAAGGGCGAGTTCGTCAGCTTCATCGGGCCGTCGGGCTGCGGCAAGACCACGCTCTTGCGCGCCATCGCGGCGCTGGAGCATCCGACCGGGGGCACGCTGACCGTCAACGGCATGACGCCGGACGAAGCGCGGCGCGCGCGCGCCTATGGTTACGTGTTTCAGGCGGCGGGGCTTTACCCCTGGCGCACGATCGCGGGAAACATCCGGTTGCCGCTTGAAATCATGGGGTTTTCGCGCGACGAGATGGCGGCGCGGGTGGCGCGGGTGCTGGCGTTGGTGGATCTGGACGGGTTCGGCAACAAGTTTCCCTGGCAGCTTTCGGGGGGGATGCAGCAGCGCGCGAGCATTGCCCGGGCGCTGGCCTTCGATGCCGACATCCTGCTGATGGACGAGCCGTTCGGCGCGCTGGACGAGATCGTGCGCGACCGGCTGAACGAGGAGCTGCTGAAGCTCTGGGCGCGGACCGGCAAGACCATCGGTTTCGTCACCCACTCGATTCCCGAGGCGGTGTATCTGTCGACCACCATCGTGGTGATGAGCCCGCGGCCGGGGCGGATCACCGATGTGATCGAAAGCACCCTGCCGCGGGACCGCCCGCTGGACATCCGCGATTCGCGGGAATTCATCGAGATTGCGCACCGGGTGCGCGAGGAGCTGCGGGCGGGGCATTCCTATGACGCATAGCGGCCGGGATGCGTCGCGCACTGCTGGCGGGGTCTGTGCATGAAGTCGGTGCTGCCGATCCTGACGGTGCTGGGGGTGATTGTCGCGGTCTGGTATGGCGCGGCGGTCTGGCTGAATGCGCCGTGGGAGCGGGATCAGGCGGCGCGGGCGGGGACGGAGCTTTCCGTCGCGCAATTGCTGCCGCTGACCATGGCGCAGGACCGCCCGGTGCTGCCCGCCCCGCATCAGGTGGTGGCCGGGCTGTGGGAGGGGGTGACGGGGCAGGCGGTGACCTCGCGGCGGAGCCTCGTCTATCATGGCTGGGTGACGCTGTCGGGCACGCTCCTGGGCTTCGTGATCGGCACCGGGCTGGGGGTGCTGCTGGCGGTGGGCATCCTGCACAACAAGGCGATGGACCTGAGCGTGATGCCCTGGGCGATTGCCAGCCAGATGATCCCGATCATCGCGATTGCGCCGATGCTGGCGGTGGTGATGAACGCGCTGGGGGCAAGTGCCATGGTGACCAAGGCGATCATCAGCGCGTATCTGAGCTTTTTTCCGGTGGTGGTGGGGATGGTCAAGGGGCTGCGCAGCCCCGATGCGATGCAGCTTGACCTGCTGAAAACCTATTCGGCGCCGGCGTCGCGGGTGTTCTGGTCGCTGCGGCTGCCCTCGTCGATGCCCTATCTTTTTGCCAGCTTGAAGGTCGGGATCGCGGCGGCGCTGGTGGGGGCGATTGTCGGAGAACTGAACCAGCCTGCGGGCCTGGGCGCGCGGCTGCTGAGCGGGTCTTACTACGGGCAGACGGTACAGATCTGGTCGGCGCTGTTCGCCGCTGCCGCGATGGCGGCGGTGCTGGTGGGGGTGGTCGGGCGGATCGAGGCGATGACCCTGCGGCGGATGGGGATGGCGCGATGATCTGGCTGTGGGGGGCGCTGGCGTTCTGGGTGGCGGCGGTGGCGCTGAATGCGGCGCTGGCGCGGCGGGCGGCGCGGTATCCGGTGCTGCGGCTGGTGGTGCCTGCGGTTTTTGGCGTGACGCTGCTGGTGGTGTGGGAGGGGGTGGTGCGCGGGCTGGGGGTCAGCCCGGTGATCCTGCCGCCGCCCTCGGCCGTCGGGGCGCGGCTGGTCGGCAGCCTGCCGGTGCTGTGGGGCGACTTCGTGCAGACGTTCCTGAAAGGCGCGCTGTCGGGCTATGTGATCGGCTGCGGCGCGGCGGTGGCGGTGGCGATTGCCATCGACCGCTCGGTCTTTCTGCAGCGCGGCCTGCTGCCGGTGGGCAATTTTGTCGCGGCGCTGCCCATTGTCGGCATCGCGCCGATCATGGTCATGTGGTTCGGGTTCGACTGGCACTCCAAGGCCGCCGTGGTGGTGGTGATGGTGTTCTTTCCGGTGCTGGTGAACACGGTGGCGGGGTTGAAGGCGACAGAGGCGATGCAGCGCGACCTGATGGCGACCTACAGCGCCAGCTATGGCCAGACCCTGCGCAAGCTGCGGCTGCCCGCCGCGATGCCGTTCATCTTCAACGGTTTGAAGATCGCGGCGACGCTGGCGCTGATCGGCGCGATCGTTGCCGAGTTCTTCGGCAGCCCGACGCGCGGCATGGGTTTCCGCATCACCGCCGAGATCGGCAAGCTTGGGCTGGACATGATCTGGGCGACGATTGCGGTTGCGGCATTGGCGGGATCGGCCTTCTATGGGGCGATTGCGCTGATCGAGCGGGCGGTGACCTTCTGGCACCCCTCGCAACGGAATTGACAGGGCCCCGTTCAAGGGGCGGCAACATGGAGGGTTGAGATGAAGAAACTTGTGACCGGTGCGTTGATGACGGCGTTTGCCGCAACCGGCGCGCAGGCGGCGGACGATGTGACGCTGCAACTGAAATGGGTGACGCAGGCGCAGTTCGCGGGCTATTACGTGGCCGCCGCCAAGGGCTTTTACGAGGCCGAGGGGCTGAACGTCACCATCCTGCCCGGCGGGCCGGACGTGGCGCCGACCCAGGTGATCGCCGGCGGCGGGGCCGACGTGGTGGTGGACTGGATGCCTTCGGCGCTGGCCGCGCGCGAGAAGGGGCTGGCGCTGGTCAACATCGCGCAGCCGTTCAAGTCTTCGGGCATGATGCTGACCTGCCTCAAGGAGTCGGGCATCACCACACCCGCCGACTTTGCCGGCAAGACGCTGGGCGTTTGGTTCGGTGGCAACGAGTATCCGTTCCTGAACTGGATGTCCTCGCTGGGTCTGAAGACCGACGGCTCGGAGGGCGGCGTCACGGTGCTGAAGCAGGGGTTCAACGTCGACCCGCTGTTGCAGAAGCAGGCGGCCTGCGTTTCCACCATGACCTACAACGAATACTGGCAGGTGATCGACGCCGGGCTGACGCCCGATGATCTTGTGACCTTCAAGTATGAGGATCAGGGCGTGGCGACGCTGGAGGATGGCCTCTATGTGATGGAGGACAAGCTTTCAGATCCGGCCTTTGCCGACAAGATGGTGCGCTTCGTGCGCGCCTCGATGAAAGGCTGGAAGGAGGCCGAGGCCAACCCCGACGAGGCGGCGATGATCGTGCTCGACAACGACGAGACCGGCGCGCAGACCGAGGCGCACCAGAAGCGGATGATGGGCGAGATTGCCAAGCTGACCGCAGGCTCGAACGGCGCGCTGGACGAGGCGGATTACCAGCGCACCGTCGAAAAGTTGCTGGCGGGCGGGTCGGACCCCGTGATCTCGAAGGCGCCGGAAGGGGCCTGGAGCCATGCGATCACCGATCTGGCGCTGAAGTAGGCGTCTGGTCGCAAGAATGGGGGCGCGTCCGGGTCGGGCGCGCCTTTTTGCATGGGGTTTGCGGCGAGACAGAGGGTATTTGGGCCAAAGAGAAACCGGGAGGGGTTTTCCGGCTTTGTGAATTGGGCCTGGGCTTGTAAATTGCGCGTGGGGACAAGGGGGGCGTGCCATGCCGATGACGGCACTGACCGGCAGCCGGGTGCGCGAGCGGCGTCTGGCGCTGGGGTTGCGGCAGGCGGACCTGGCGCGGACGGCGGCCATTTCGGCATCGTATCTGAACCTGATCGAGCACAACCGGCGGAGGATCGGGCCGGAGGTGCTGGGGCGGCTGGCGGCGGCGCTGGGGATCGGGGTCGAGGCGCTGGGGGCGGGGGCGGAGGCCGCGCTGAGCGACGAGTTGCGCGCGGCGGCGGCGGAAGGCGCGCTTTCGGTGCTGGACCGGCCGGAACTGGACCGGATCGACGATTTCCTCGGGCGTTTTCCCGGCTGGGCCGGGTTGATGGCGGCGCAGCACCGCCGCCTCGGGCAGCTTGAGCGGGCGGTGGGGGCGCTGAACGATCGGATCGCGCATGACCCGCACCTGTCCTCGGCGCTGCACGAGATGCTTTCGGCGGTGAGTTCGGTGCGCTCGACCGCCGCGATCCTGGCCGAGACCGAGGACATCGAGCCCGAGTGGCGGGCGCGGTTCCACCGCAACCTGCATGGCGACAGCGAGCGGCTGGCGCTGGGGGCCGAGGCGCTGGTGGCCTATCTCGACGGGTCGGACCAGGCGGCGGACCAGGGCGACGCCTCGCCGCAGGAGGAGGTTGACGCCTGGGCGGAGGCGCGCGGCTGGCAGGTGGCCGATGGCGAGGGGCTGGGCGAGCTGGCCTCGGGGGCCGCGCGGGTGCTGGGCGAGGCGCTGGTGGCGCAGGCGATGGCCGATGCGAGGGCGCTGCCTGCCGGGGCGTTCGGCGCGGCGCTGGCGGAACTGGGGGCGGAGCCGATGTTGCTGGCGCAGCGTTTCGGGGCCGAGGTGCCCGCCGTGATGCGGCGGCTGGCGACCTGGCCCGGGTCTCGGGCCGGGCTGGTGGAATGCGATGCCTCGGGGACGCTGATCTTCCGCAAGCCGGCCGAGGGCTTTGCGCTGCCGCGGTTCGGGGCAGCCTGCGCGCTGTGGCCGCTGTTCACCGCGCTGGCGCGGCCGATGAGCCCGGTCGAGGCGGTGGTCGAAACGGCGGGGCGGGGCGGGCAGCGCTACCGCATCAAGGCCTTCTGCCGGCCGCGCCACCCTTTGGGTTTCGGCGGCCCGGAAGTGCGCGAGGCGGCGATGCTGATCGAGCCGGAGCCGCAGGGCGGGCCGGGATGGGGTGGGGAGGGATCGGGGGGGGCGGCGCTGCCGATCGGCACCAGTTGCCGGATCTGCCCGCGCGGCGGCTGCCCGGCGCGGCGCGAGCCGTCAATCCTGTCGGAGACGGTGGGATGAGGCGAGAGGGCTTTTGACAGCCGGCGGCTTTATGCCGATACTTGGCACGGGGAGAAGGTGCCGGGTGCGGCATCGGTCGTCGAGGAGAGGGGGCCGGGGCCGCGCTGTTGCTTGGGGAAAGCAGGTGCCGGGGGTCGGTGCCGCTGCTTGGGGAAGATGGTGCCGGGGCGGGCACCGGGGGCGGGGGGAAGGCGGCATGGGACAGCATGTGGTGCTGATCGAGGACGAGCCGAACATCGTCGAGGCGATCCGGTTCATCCTGAGCCGGGATGGTTGGCAGGTGTCGAGCCTGGCCTGCGGGACGGGGGCGGTGGAACTGGTGCAGACGACGCGGCCCGATCTGGTCATTCTGGACGTGATGCTGCCGGGGTGCGGCGGCTTCGAGATCCTGGAGGCGTTGCGCGCCGACCCCGCGCTGGCCGGTCTGCCGGTGATGATGCTGACCGCCAAGGGTCAGGGGCGCGACCGCGAGGCGGCCGAGCGTGCCGGGGTGGATATCTTCATGGCAAAGCCGTTTTCCAATGCCGAGATGCTGGCCTCGGTGCGCGCGCTGGTGGCGCGGTGACGCGGCCGCGCAGCCCGCTGTTCGTGGCCCGGCGCAGCTACCGGCGGCGGCGGATCCGCGATGCGGCGCGGCTGCTGCCGGTGTTCGGGGCCTTCCTGTTCCTGCTGCCGATCCTCTGGGCACCGGCCGGGACCGAGGCGCGCGACACCGCCCCCGACGGGATCTACCTGTTCGTCATCTGGTTCGGGCTTGTGGTCGTGGCCGCCGTTCTGGCACCGTTTCTGGCCGAGGGCTCGGTCGATGATCCGGTCGGCACCGAGGAAGACACCTGATGCCGTTCAACCTGCTGGTCCTTGCCTGCCTTGCCTATGTCGCGCTGCTGTTTCTTGTGGCCTTCAAGGTCGAGCGTCGGGCGGCGGCAGGGGCGGCGGGCTGGCTGCGCTCGCCGCTGGTCTATACCCTGTCGCTGAGCATCTACTGCACCGCCTGGACCTTTTATGGCGCGGTGGGCTATGCCGCGCGGTCGGGGCTGGAGTTCCTGACGATCTATCTTGGCCCGACGCTGGTTTTTATCGGCTGGTGGTGGGTGCTGCGCAAGCTGGTGCGGATCGGGCGGCAACAGCGGGTGACCTCGATTGCCGACCTGATTTCGAACCGCTACGGCAAGTCGAACCTGCTGGGGGTGATCGTCACGCTGATCTCGGTCGTGGCGGCGACGCCCTATATCGCGCTGCAACTGCAATCGGTGACACTGTCGTTCGGGGTGTTCGCCAGCGCATCGCCCAACGGCTGGGCGCTGCCCGACCGGGACAGCACGGCGATCTGGGTCGCGGGGGGGCTGGCGATCTTTACCGTGCTGTTCGGCACGCGCAACCTGGATGCCAACGAGCAGCACACCGGCGTGGTGACAGCGATCGCGGTCGAGGCGGTGGTCAAGCTGGTGGCGCTGCTGGCGGTGGGGATCTTTGTCGTCTGGGGGCTGGCGGCGGGGCCGGCCGACATCATCGCGCGGATCGACGCTTCACCGATCTCGGACTGGGATCTGCAGCCGGGGCGCTGGGCGGGGCTGATCTTCCTGTCGGCGGCGGCGGTGATCTGCCTGCCGCGCATGTTCCAGGTGCTGGTGGTCGAGAATGCCGACGAGCGGCATCTGGCAACCGCCAGCTGGGCCTTTCCGCTGTATCTGTTCCTGATGAGCCTGTTCGTGGTGCCGATTGCCGTGATGGGGCTGGAACTGATGCCGCCGGGGTCGAACCCCGACCTGTTCGTGCTGACGCTGCCGCTGTCCTCGGGGCAGGGGGGCCTTGCGATGCTGGCCTTTCTGGGCGGGTTTTCCAGCGCGACCTCGATGGTGATCGTGGCCGCCATTGCCCTTGCCACCATGGTGTCGAATCACGTCGTGATGCCGATCTGGCTGTCGCTGCGTCCGGCCCGGCCGGTGTCGGGGGATGTGCGGCGCGTGGTGCTGCTGGCGCGGCGGCTTTCGATCGCCGGGGTGCTGGGGCTGGGATATGCCTATTACGCGCTGTCGGGCGGGTCGGCGGCGCTGGCGGCGATCGGGCTTATCTCCTTTGTCGGGGTGGCGCAGATCCTGCCTGCGATGCTGGGGGGCATCTTCTGGCGCGGGGCGACGCGGGTCGGGGCGGCGCTGGGTCTGACCATCGGCTTCACGATCTGGGCCTATGCGCTGTTCCTGCCGTCTTTCGGGCCGGATGCGGTGATCTCGGCGCGGGTGATGGCCGAGGGGCCGTTCGGCATCGGCTGGCTGCGGCCGCAGGCGCTGTTCGGGGTTCACGGCATGGACCCGCTGCTTCATGCGGTGTTCTGGTCGCTGGTGCTGAACGTGATCGGCTTTCTTGTCGGCTCGCTGCTGACCTTCCCCGGCCCGGTCGAACGGGTGCAGAGTGCGGCCTTCGTCAATGTCTTCGACCGCGAGGACGCGCGGCCGCGCGGCTGGGCGCAGGGGCGCGCCAAGCCCGAGGACCTGCTGGTGATGGCGCAGCGCATCATGGGCGAGGAAACCGCGCTGGCCTTCTTCGAGGCGGGGGCACGGGCGCAGGGCAAGGAGGGTTACCTGCCCGACCCGTCGCCCGGCTTCATCGCCGGGCTGGAACGGCGGCTGGCCGGGTCGGTCGGCGCGGCCACGGCGCACGCGATGATCAGCCAGCTTGCCGGGCGGGCGGCGGTGTCGGTCGAGGATCTGATGGCCGTGGCCAACGAGACGGCGCAGATCATGGAATATTCGGCGCGGCTGGAAAACCAGCAGGGAGAGCTGACCCGCACCGCGCGACAGTTGCGCGAGGTGAACGAGAAGCTGACCCAGCTTTCGGTGCAGAAGGATGCCTTCCTCAGCCAGATCAGCCACGAGCTGCGCACGCCGATGACCTCGATCCGGGCTTTTTCCGAGATATTGATGGAGGGCGACCTGCCCGCCGCGATGTCGGCGCATTATGCGCAGATCATCCATGCCGAGGCGATCCGGCTGACGCGGCTGCTGGATGACCTCCTGGACCTGTCGGTGCTGGAAAACGGCTCGGTGCAGCTGAACCTCGATCTGGCGAGCCTGCAACAGATGCTCGACCGCGCATTGCAGGCCGCCAGCCATACCCGGGCCGAACGGGTGTTCACCATCCACCGCGACCCGACCGCCGAGGCCATCCACCTGCGCACCGATGCCGACCGGCTGGTGCAGGTGTTCATCAACCTGATCTCGAACGCGCGGAAATACTGCGACGCCGCCCAGCCCGAACTGCGCATCACGGTGCGCCAGAAGGGCGGGCGGGTGACGGTCGATTTCATCGACAACGGCTCGGGCATCCCGCAGGAGGCGCAGGCGCTGATCTTCGAGAAATTCGCCCGCCTGACCGACCAGACCCGGGCAGGCGGCGCGGGCCTTGGCCTTGCGATCTGCCGCGAGGTGATGGCCAATCTGGGTGGCACCATCGGCTATCTGCCGGGGCAGGGCGGCGCGGCCTTCCGGGTGACGCTGCCGCTCCGGCTGGAAAAGGCGGCCTGACGCCGGGGCGCGGTAACGCTTTGGCAAGGAAGATCTGCCAGCACTGGGGCAGGTGACAGCGACTTCGGGGCAGGCGGTGGATCAGGGCGTGATACGGCGGAAACTGGCGCTGGCGCAGGCGGCGCTGCTGTCGCATGGCGGGGCCGACAGGCAGTGGCCGCTGGCGCTGGCGCGCACCGCCCGCGCCATGATGGATCTGGTGCTTGAGGTGCCGAAGCTCGACGTGAAGCGCCGGTCGCTGACGGAACTGCTCGACATGCCGCCCGACCGCGCATTGATCGCCGTGCTCGACGGCCCCTGCGAGGGGCTGGGCGTGCTGGCGCTGTCGCCGCCGATGCTGGCCGGGCTGATCGAGATGCAGACCATCGGCAGGCTGTCGTCCAACCAGCCGCAGACGCGCAAGCCCACCCGCACCGATGCCGCGATGGTGGCAGGCTTCATCGACGCGGCGCTGGAAGGTCTGGAAGAGGCGCTGGCCGAGGAAGCCGACCTGGTCTGGGCCGGGGGCTTTCGCTACGCCTCGTTCCTTGAAGACCCGCGGCCCCTGGGGCTGTTGCTGGAGGATGGCGATTTCCGCGTGCTGCGGGCCGAGGTGGCGCTGGAAAACGGCGCGCGAACCGGCGAGATTCTGCTGGCGCTGCCCGCAATCGGCCGGGGGCGGCGCCCGGCCTATCACCACGAGTCGCATCCCGACCCGTCGGCGGCGCTGCTGTTCCAGACAACGCTCCGGGCGCAGGTGCTGGCGGTGGATTGCGTGCTCGACGCCGTGCTGCAGCGCCTGACGCTGCCGCTGGCGGCGGTGATGACGCTGAAACCCGGCGACGTGCTGCCGCTGCCGCTGGCCGCGCTGGACCGGATCGGGCTGGAAGGGCTGGACGGGGGGTCGCTGGCCGTCGGCAAGCTGGGCCAGCATCGCGGGATGCGGGCGGTGCGGCTGGCCGCCGACAGTGCTGCGACCGCGCCGGTGGGCGGGCAGGTGCTTGTGGCGCGCACCACCGGCGACCTGCGCAAGACCGGCACCGGATAGGGTTCTGGCCGCGCCTGCAGGCCGGGGTCTCCCCGGTCGTTATCCGCGCAGGCACGACGCTGCCGCGTTGTCCGGCCAAGGATGCTCTCGAAGGCCCGGCGCCCCTTCTCATTGGCCCAAATACCCTCGGGGGGAGCGGGGGGCAGACAGCCCCCCGCTCCGCCCTGTCAGCCGTTGCCGCGCCGGGCGAAAAGGCCCGCATCCTCGGCCGCCCGGCGCAGCGCGCGGGCCTTGTTCACGGTTTCCTGATACTCGGCCTCGGGGTCGCTGTCATAGACCACGCCCCCCCCGGCCTGGATGTACAGCACCTCGTCCTGCAGCACGGCGGTGCGCAGCGCGATGCAGAAATCCATCTCGCCATTCGCCGCGAAATAGCCGACGCCGCCGCCATAGACGCCGCGCTTTTCCGGCTCCAGCTCGTCGATGATCTGCATCGCCCGCACCTTGGGCGCGCCCGAGACCGTGCCCGCGGGCAGCCCCGCCAGCAGCGCCGACAGCGCGTCCTCGCCCTCGGCAATCTGGCCGACCACGTTCGAGACGATGTGCATCACATGGCTGTAGCGTTCGATGATGAACTGCTCGGTCGGGCGCACGGTGCCGACCTGCGCCACCCGCCCCACGTCGTTGCGCCCCAGGTCGAGCAGCATCAGGTGTTCGGCACGCTCCTTGGGGTCGGCCAGCAGGTCGGCCTCCAGCGCGCGGTCCTCCTCGGGGGTGGCCCCGCGCTTGCGGGTGCCCGCGATCGGGCGGACGGTCACTTCGCCGTCGCGCAGCCGCACCAGGATCTCGGGGCTGGCCCCGACCACCTGGAAGCCGCCGAAGTTGAAGAAGAACAGGAAGGGCGACGGGTTGGTGCGCCGCAGGCTGCGGTAGAGCGCGAAGGGCGGATGGGTGAACCGCTGCGCCCAGCGCTGGCTCGGCACCACCTGGAAGATGTCACCCGCGCGGATGTAATCCTTCGCCTTTTCCACCGCCGCCATGTAGCCGTCGTGGCTGAAGTTCGACACCATCTCTCCGACCGGCGTCGGCTCTCCGAAGTCGCGCGGCGCGGGGGGGGCGCGGTCAAGGTCGCGCAGCGCGTCCATCACCCGTTCGGCGGCCTGGGCATAGGCCGCCCGTGCCGAAAGCCCAGCGCCGACGAAAGCCGGGGCCACCACCGTCACCTCGCCCTTGACGCCATCCAGCACCGCCACGACCGAGGGGCGCAGCAGCACGGCGTCGGGCAGGCCCAGCGGGTCGGGGTTGACCCCGGGCAGATGTTCCACCAGCCGGATCATGTCGTAGCCCAAGTAGCCGAACAGCCCGGCCGCGATGGCGGGCAGGTCGTCCGGCATCTCGATCCGGCTTTCGGCGATCAGGGCGCGCAGCGTGTCGAGCGGAGGACCGTCGAGCGCGGTGAAGGCGGCCGGGTCGAAGCGGGCCTCGCGGTTGATCTGGCTTTGCGTGCCGTGGCAGCGCCAGATCAGGTCTGGCTTCATCCCCACCACCGAATAGCGCCCCCGAACCTCGCCGCCCGTCACCGATTCCAGCATGAAGGTGTCGGTGCGCGCCTCTGCCAGTTTCAGCATCAGCGACACCGGGGTGTCGAGATCGGCGGCAAGGCGGGCGTAGAGCACCTGGTTCCGCCCGGCCAGCCAGCCGCGCTCGAACTCCTCGAAAGTCGGCGTCAGACCCATGATGATCCCCTTACTGGAACTGGGCGTGGACGGCGTTGATCGCCGCCTCGTTCAGCGTGATGCCCGCCTCGTCGCTGAGTGCCGCGGAAAACAGCGTGAAGGCATCCTGCGCCAGCGCCTGTTCGGCCTGCGCCGCGATGGAGGCTTTCAGCGCCACCGCCGCCTGTCCGGCAGGATCGGTCGGCTGGATGCTGTCAAGCCGCAGCAGGCCGACGAAATCCGGCCCCTCGATCACCCGCAGCTCGGCCTCCGCCATCCTGAAGGCGGTGGCGAGCAGGGTGTCGGGCGTGTCCTCGATGAAGCCGTCGCGGGTGATGCCCGGTGTAACGTCGAGGATGCCGTAGCTGCCAAGGCTGGCCCCGGCCGCGACCTCGGCCCGGATCGCCTCGGCGCGCGCGGTCAGGGCCTTCGCCGTGGCCTCGGCCTGCCACGAAGCAAGAACCGCGTCTTGCGCCTCATCGAACGGGATCGGGGTCGGCGGCACGATGGCATCAAGGCGCAGCGCCACAAGGCCGCCGTCCGCCAGGATGATCGCTTCGGGGAAATCGCCTTCCGCCACCTTGGCCGCCGCCTCGCGGAAGACCGGATAGCCCGCGATGCCTTCGTCGCTTGCGGAGGTGAAGTCGATGGTTTCCAGCGACATCTGCTGTTCGGCGGCCAGGTCTTCCAGCGTGGCGCCGCCTGCCAGGGCGTCGTTGATCGCCTCGGTCCGGTCGGAGATGGCGCGGCGGGCGGCGTCGAGCTGGAATTCGGTGGCAAGGTCGGCGCGGGCATCCTCGAACGGGGTTTCCTGCGCGGCGAGGATGGCATTCATCCGGAACACCGCGGGCCCGAGGTCGGAGGCGAGCGGCCCCGCGACCCCCGGCCCGGTCAGCGCGAACACCGCCTCGGCGGCGGCGCCGAGGTCCTGGCGCGACACGTCGCCCATGTCGGTATCCTGGATCGCCAGACCGCGTTCTGCGACCAGCGTCTCGAAGCTTTCGCCTGCATCGAGCCGGGCCTTCGCCGCTTCGGCATCGGCGTCGGTCGGGAACACCAGCCGTTCGACCAGCCGCCGTTCGGGCTGCACGAACTGGTCGATGCGTTCGTCGTAAAGCGCGCGCACCCCGGCCTCGTCAACCGGCATCCCGGCCGCCAGCGCCTCGGGCAGGAGCGCGGCATAGGTGATGCGCCGCGCCTCGGGGCGGGTGAAGGCGGCGATGTTGGCCGCGTAATGGGCCTGCAGGTCTTCGGCGGCAGGCGTCGGCAGCGGGTCGGGCAGGTCGGCCGCGCTCAGGCGCAGCAGCGTCAGCCCGCGCCGTTCGGCGACATAGGCGTGCAGCGTCTCGGTCAGCACCGCGGGCGCCGCAAAGCCGCCGACCACGGCGCCCTGCAGCAGCGAGCGGGCAAGGTCGTCGCGCAGCCCGGATTCGAAATCGGTGACGGTCAGGTTGTTGCGTTCCAGCGTGAAGCGGTAGGCTTCCGGGTCGAAGCTGCCCGCGGTGCCCTGAAACGCCCGGATGCCGGTGATTTCCTGCGCGACGCGGGCATCACCCACCGAAATGCCGACCCGGGCGGCCTCGTTGTCGAGCGCGGCACGGGTGATCAGCTGCTGGCGCACCTGGCGGTCGAGCCCGAGGCTTTGCGCCTGTTGCAGGGTGATGGTGGTGCCGACCTGTGCGCCGAACGCCGCCAGTTCCTGTTGCAGCGCGCGGGAATAGGCGTTCACGTCGATCTCGCGGTCGCCGACCTGGCCGATGGCGGTGACGCCGCCGCCGAAATTGGTGACGCCAAAGCCGCCCAGCCCCAGGATCAGCAGCCCCATCAGCAGCCACACCACCAGCGACTTGCCCTTGCGCTTTTTCCTCGGGGTTTCGTCGTCGTCGGAATGTGCCATGATTTTGCCTGTCGCGAAGGGAAAGCCTCGCGCCTGTCTAGAGGGTTGGGGGCGGGTGGGCAAGATGGCGGCGGCGCCGCTTTGGCCGCAGCGCGGCCCCGAACGTCACGGCCCCGGGGAGGGGGCTGTCTGCCCCCTCCCCGGACCCCACCCCCGAGGATATTTGGGCAAGGTGAATGGGGAAGGAGGGGGCGGTCAGAGGCCGATGGACTTCAGGCGCCGGAACATTTCGGCGATGCCGGTGGCGTCGACGTTGGCGAAGGCGATGCGGAGCTGGCGCTTCCCTGCGGCGGCGCCTTCGGGCTGGAACATGGTGCCGGGCAGCATGAGGAGGCCTGCTTCGGTGACGAGGCGTCTGGCGAGCAGGTCGGAGGGCAGGGCGAAGGGGTGTTCGACATAGGCGAAATAGGCGCCGCAGCCGAGCAGCCGCCAGTCGGGAAGGGCCGCGAAGCCTTCGATCATCGCGGCGCGGCGGGCGAGGATTTCGGCGCGTTCGCCCGCCAGCCACTGCCCGAGGTTGCGCATTCCCCAGAGCGCGCCGATCTGGCCGAGCTGGCTGGGGCAGATGGCGACGGTGTCGAGGAACTTCTCGACTTCCGCAAGGCGGGCGGGGGCGGCGACGATGGCGCCGACGCGGTGGCCGGTGAGCCGGTAGGCCTTGGAGAAGGAATAGAGGTGGATCAGCGTGTCGTCCCATCCGGGGTCGGCAAACAGGTCGTGCGGCGCGCCGCTGCGGCTGTCGAAGTCGCGGTAGGTTTCATCGACGATCAGGGCGAGGTCGTGGGCGCGGGCCAGATCGCGGAAGGCGGCGAGGGTCGCGGCCGGGTATTCGACGCCGCCGGGGTTGTTGGGGCTGACCAGCACGATGGCGCGGGTGCGCGGCGTGATCAGGCTGGCGGCGAGCGCGGCGTCGGGGATCAGGGTCGGGCCGGTGGGCAGGGGGATGGTGGTGACGCCCTGCATGTCGAGCCACATCTTGTGGTTGAAATACCACGGCGTCGGCAGGATCACCGCATCGCCCGCCCCGGCGAGGGTGGACATCACGGCGGTGAAGGCCTGGTTGCAGCCTTGGGTGATGGCGACCTGGTCGGGGGTGATGGTGCCGCCATAGGCTGCCGACCATTGCTGCGCGATCTCGGCGCGCAGGGCGGGCAGGCCCAGCACCGGGCCATAGAGATGGGCGGCGGGGTCGTTCAGCGCGGCCTCGGCCAGCGCCTGACGCAATCCCAGGGGCGGGCTTTCGACCGGGGCGGCCTGGCTGACGTTGATCAGCGGCCGATCGGGCGGGAAGGTGACGCCGTCGAGCCAGCGCCGCGCCTCCATCACCGGCGGGGGCGAGGTGGCGGCCATGGCGGGGTTGAGCGGAAGGGTCATCAGGGTCTCCGGGGCTGCGGGTGGCTGCATTTGGAGCAGGGAAACCGGGCCGCCGCAAGCTGCTTCCGGGCCGGGCCGGGTCAGGCTTCGGCGTGGGGTGCGGGGGATGCGCCGCGCGCAGGCCGCAGTGTTCGCGCAGGGTCAGCGCGATCCTCACCGGGTCGAAAGCCGACAGCACCAGCGGCGCCTGTGTCACCGTCCATTCGTGGACCTGCGAGGTGACGAAACCCGCCAGCAGCGCCGCCGCCGCTGCCGGACAGGCCGGGACCAGCCGCCGCGCCGACGCCAGGGGGTAAATCGCTTGGAAATGCCGGGTCTCGTCCGACAGCGCGGCCGCCGCCTGCTGCGGCCGGAGCGCGACATCGTCCTGCGGACCCTGGGCGATCTGGTCGCGGGTGGCCCGGACGACGCTGGACAGGATCAGCCGGCGCGAGGTCCGCAGCAGGCCGGGGCCTGCAGCAGGCCGGGGCCGACCAGCGCCTAGGCTGCCGCCGCAGGGCCTTGACGATCAGGCCGGCCTCGAACAGCCGGTGCAGCGGGCGGGAAATGCGGGCTGCGGTGGCGCGCAGCCCGGCTGCGTCAGTCGGTGCCGCGGAACGGCTGGACGTATTGCAGCGCCATGTCCCAGGGGAAGAAGATCCAGGTGTCCTGGCTGACCTCGGTGATGTAGGTGTCGACCATCGGGCGGCCCGACGGCTTGGCGTAGACGGTGGCGAAATGCGCCTTGGGGTAGAGGGCGCGCACCACCTCCAGCGTCTTGCCGCTGTCGACCAGATCATCGACCACCAGGATGCCGGTGCCGTCGCCCATCAGGTCGGCCTGCGGCGCCTTGATGACCCGGGGCGCCATCTGGGCCTGGTGGTTGTAGCTTTTCACGCTGATGGTATCGACGACGCGGATGTCGAGTTCGCGGCTGACGATCATCGCGGGCACGAGGCCGCCGCGGGTGATGCCGACCACCGCCTTCCAGGCGCCGCCATCGGGGCCGCGCCCGTCGAGCCGCCAGGCCAGCGCGCGCGCGTCGCGGTGGATCTGGTCCCACGAGACGTGGAAGCCCTTTTCATGCGGCAGACGGTCGTTCATTGCTTTCTCCTCGATGCGCGGGGCAGGGCGCCGCCAGCGTCATTGCGCGTCCTTGCGCCCCGTCACCACGTCGATATCGGGCGCATCGACCGCCTTCATGCCGACGACATGGAAGCCCGCATCGACATGCAGCACCTCGCCGGTGACGCCCGACGACATGTCTGACACCAGATACAGCGCGGACTGGCCGACCTCGTCCTGCGTCACGTTGCGGCGCAGCGGCGAGTTCAGCTCGTTCCACTTCATGATGTAGCGGAAATCGCCGATGCCGCTCGCGGCCAGCGTCTTGATCGGCCCGGCGGAAATCGCATTGACGCGGATGCGGTCCTTGCCGAGGTCTTCGGCGAGGTATTTCACCGAAGCCTCCAGCGCGGCCTTGGCGACGCCCATCACGTTGTAGTGCGGCATCACCTTCTCCGCGCCGTAGTAGGTCAGCGTCAGCAGGCTGCCGCCGTTCGGCATCAGCTTTTCGGCGCGCTGGCAGACGGCGGTGAAGGAATAGACCGACACATCCATCGTCTTGCGGAAGTTGTCGGGCGTGGTTTCGACGTAGCGGTTGCGCAGTTCGTTCTTGTCGGAATAGGCGATGGCATGGACCACGAAGTCGATGCTGCCCCAAAGCCCGGCGACATGCGCGAACAGAGCGTCGAGCGAGGCCGGGTCGGAGACATCGCAATCGACCATTTCCGACATGCCGATGGTGGCGATCAGCGGTTCGACCCGCTTGCGGAAGGCGTCGCCCTGATACGAGAACGCCAGTTCCGCCCCCTGATCGGCGCAGGCCTTCGCAATGCCCCAGGCAATCGACTTGTCGTTCGCGAGCCCCATGATAAGCCCGCGCTTGCCCGCCAGCAGTCCTGTCGCCATGGTGTTTCCTTCGCCCCGCCGCCCATTTGGCGACGAGCATTAGGCGAAAGGGCGGCGGGCATCAAGGGTTGCCGCAGGCGCGGCGGGCATCAAGGGTTGCCGCAGGCGCGGCGGGCATCAAGGGTTGCCGCAGGCGCGGCGCGCATCAAGGGTTGCCGCAGACGCGGCGCGCATCAAGGGTTGCCGCAGACGCGGCGGGGGGCTACCTCTGACGGGCAACCATGACAGGCAGGAGCGGCAGGTGGACAGGACCGGGATCTTTGCGGGAGACGACCCGTTTGCCATCGCGCGCGCCTGGCTGGCCGAGGCCGAGGGGCAGGAGCCGAACGATCCCAACGCCATCGCGCTTGCAAGCGTGGACTCGACCGGGATGCCCAATGTGCGGATGGTGCTGCTGAAGGACATCGAGCCCGCCGGATTTGTCTTCTACACCAATTACGGCAGCGCAAAGGCGCAGGAGATTGCTTCCAGCGGCAAGGCGGCCTTCGTGATGCACTGGAAGTCGCTGCGCCGCCAGGTGCGGGTGCGCGGCCTGACCGAACGCGAGGAGGGGGCGGCTGCGGATGCCTATTACGCCTCGCGGTCGCTGAAAAGCCGCCTGGGCGCCTGGGCGTCGGACCAGAGCAAACCGCTGGCCTCGCGCATGGCGCTGATGGCCGAGGTGGCGAAGGTCACCGCCGCCCGCGGCCCAAACCCGCCGCGCCCGCCGTTCTGGGGCGGCATCAGGCTGCTGCCGCTGGAGATCGAGTTCTGGGCCGACGGCGCCTTTCGCCTGCACGACCGGTTCCGGTGGACCCGCGAAAGCCCTGCGCATCCCTGGCAGATCGAACGTCTCAACCCCTGAAAAAACATATATGAATTATTCAGAATCCAGCCGTCACCCGCTTTTCACTTGAAAGATCGGCGCGGATAGCGGCAAGAGTCAGAAGTGGGGCTTCATCCGGGGAAACGGCTCTCGAAATGGAAGAAGAAGACGCAGATCGGACCGCGCAGGTCGTCCACGGCAAGGTGAAGTGGTTCGATCCTGCCAAGGGATTCGGCTTCATCGTGACCGATATGGCCGGGGCCGACATTCTGCTGCACGCCAACGTCCTGCGCAACTACGGGCAAAGCTCGGTGGCGGATGGCACCGGCATCACCGTCAAGGTGCAGATGACGCAGCGCGGCGTCCAGGCGGTCGAGGTGTTGAAGATCGAGCCGCCGCAGGGCCTGCCCTTCCCGCTGGGCGATGACAACGCCATCGCCACCCCCGAGGAAATCGCCGCCCGGCCGCTGGAACCGGCGCGGGTCAAGTGGTTCGACAAGGGCAAGGGCTTCGGCTTTGCCAATGTCTTTGGCCGGACAGAGGATGTGTTCATTCACGTCGAGGTGTTGCGCCTGTCGGGCTTTGCCGACCTTGGCGCCGGCGAGGCGGTCTGCCTGCGCATCATCGACGGCAAGCGGGGCCGCATGGCGGTGCAGGTGGTGTCATGGGAAGCGGCGTCGCGTCCGGCGGGCTGAGCGCCCGCCTGTGGTTGCTGTGCGGGGCGCTGCTGGCCCTGCCGGGTGCGGCGATGGCCGGGTGCCGCGCCGATACCGTGGAACTGCGCGGCCCGGGCGGGCAGGCGCGTTTTACCGTCGAGGTGGCCGACACTGCGGCGGAACGCGCACAGGGCCTGATGCACCGCGAGTCGATGCCGGCCTCGGCCGGGATGCTGTTCGTTTACGAACGCCCGCAGCGCGCCGGGTTCTGGATGAAGAACACGCTGATCCCGCTCGACATGATCTTTGCCGACCCGGCGGGGCGGGTGACGCGGGTGCATTCCAATGCCGTGCCGCAGGACGAAACCCCGATCGACGGCGGCCCGGGCGTGCTGGCGGTGCTGGAGATCAACGGCGGGCTGGCAAAGCGTCTGGGCATCGTGCCGGGGTCCGAGTTGCGCCACCCCGCGCTGGATCAGGCAACGGCGGCCTGGCCCTGCCTGCAATAGCGGCTTTCCAATCCGGGTGATCGGCTGTAGGAAGTGCGCGTCGGGGCGTAGCGCAGCCTGGTAGCGCGACGGTTTTGGGTACCGTAGGTCGGAAGTTCGAATCTTCTCGCCCCGACCAGTTTTTCCCAACGATCTCAAGGTGACTGCTGTCCTTCGGAACCCGATCAACGGGCCGGTTTACAGTTCGGTTCACAAAGGCGGAAATCCGGCCTACCGCAAAGCCATCCCCTAAACCCATAGAATACTATATTTTCTCGGGCAGGACACAGATTTTTCGCACCGAATCTCTCCGGCGTCGACCGCACATCTTGCGATATAAGTGGCCGTCGTCTTGACGTGTCATTCCCTCAAAGATGGAAAAGGGTTGCCTTGCCCTCTGCTACGGTTGCAAGCTTTGGTGAGGTTGAAGTTATCGGAAGGGCGCGCGTATTTCATGAGGTCAGCGGCTTGGGTCACAGCATGGCCCTTGTTCTGACGATGCCAAGTCATCTGCCGGACACCGGAAAACGGGGCGTCCAGGAACTGCTTGTCGATCAACAGCATCAGGTCGAGGTTCATTGCGGTCTCGCCCTGCGGCGCGTAATAGAACGACGACCTCGAGTTCGACAGCAGGCGGCACTGCGCCCCGACTGACAGCTTGGGATGGGTCCGTTCGATCAGGGCGGACAGCTTCACCAGTTCATGGCGCATGTCGATGAGATCGACCAGCCGGGGGCGGAGGAGATCATTCTGCTCGGGAGAACGCGAGCGGTGCTTCATGGCGCAAACCGGAAATTGCAGGGTTCTTGAGCGAATTCTACGAAATCCGGCAGGCCGAGGCGAGTAGAACCACCACCTTATCACGCAAAGACAATGGCTTCAGGCTTGTTCAGGCTGAACTTGATAGACCAGCCCCTCGGCCCCGACGACCATCGGAATGTCGCCGCCCTATTTTCGGACAAACAACCCGATCAAGACGATCTATGCAGAAATTTCGTCAATCGGCAATGCGTAGAACTCATAGTTCAAAACGCCATTAACGTCACTCATACCGACACGCCGCGTTACCACCAGTTTATTGCCTTGAAGTTCGATATCCTTGAACACATAATGCCATCTAACGGGGTCCGGTGAACCGATGAAGATGACCTTCGTCCAGACCGGGTTTCGTCCTCGCAACACCACGAGAGTCAGGCAGAACTTCCCTGCCAAAAGTTGGCATTCAAGACGTGCGGTCAGCCCGATATCCGCGAAACGCCGGGAGACCTGAGTCCAGGAAAGCTCGTAGGGCAACTCTTGTATCTGTGCGACAAGAAGCCTCAATCTGTCTGTTGGTACATCGAAAGACGCCGGGATGCGATCCAATCCACGCATCAGTAGATCACAAAGCATGTAACGAAACACGTCGGACGGCCCCTGCAAACGGCTGAAGGCCTCAGGATCATTCGACCTGACCTCCGCAAAGGGTAGCATCGTGCCCACCCTGCCATGCGAGATAAGGTGCCCAGTCAAATGGTACATGAACCGCCAGAATCTCGGCATATAATCTCGGTTCGATGAGCCTTTTGGCAGATGGGATTGCGATATCCCCAGTATTTGCCGTTTCCATTCTGGCCTCACGCAGCATTGCTTTCATGCGGCGTGTCGCAACCCAGCTACAATTCTCCATCCAAGTTTGGTAGGTCTTACATGAATTATGCACCCAGACTGGCTCGGCGTCCACGTTCGCGGCGACGAAGAACGTGCTGAATTCCTCCACCGTCAGGTTGTAGGCCGTCAGCGGGGCGACAACGCGCTCCACCTCTACCACCTCGGCCCGGTATCGTCCGGTTTCAGCAGCTCATAGCCCGCCTACAGGTCTTTTGCATCAACCCAGGCCGCCCACTCGATGGCACCCTGATACACCAGCCCCTCGGCCCCCACCGGCATCGGCGTGTTTTCCGGCATGCGGGCAAAAAACGGGTGGCTCCATGAGGCGGTCAGGATCTGGTCCTTGCCGGTCTCGATGTCGCGCACCGTCACCAGATAGCGGTCCTGGTAATCGGCCAGATCCGGCGCGGGCGGCTGGCCTTCGTGGCCGAGGTGCGATCGCTGGCCCATGTGCTGGGTCAGACGGTGGGGCGAACGTTTCAGGCGAGTTGCGATGCCGCTCTTGGCGATGCACGTTGCGGGGTCAAGGATCGTGAACGTGCCCGCCGTCCCGGCCTCTCTGAAACATGGACCAGGGAACGCCTGCTTCCGCCGGGTGGCCGGAAAGGCGGATTCATTGGTCAGCGGTGCATGGGACCGGGGGCTCCAGAATGCCGCAGCCTCGTCACGGCATTTTCAAGCTGGGCCACAAGAAACCGTCACAGTCGCGCTGTCTGATCGCGCCGGAATGAAATTGCGGAAGGGCGCGCCATGTTCGGGCTTGAAGGCCACAAGGCACTGATCGTCGGGGTTGCGAACGAGCAGTCCATTGCCTGGGGCTGTGCCCGGGCGCTGCGCGCGCAGGGCGCGGACCTCGCGATCACCTATCTCAATGACCGGGCGGAGCCCTACGTCCGGCCGCTGGCCGAGGCGCTGGGGGCCGAGATCATCCTGCCGCTGGATGTCTCGCGCCCCGGGCAGACCGAGGCGGTGTTCGGCGCGATCGGCGCGCGCTGGGGCAGGCTCGACACGCTGCTGCATTCGATTGCCTTCGCACCCAAGGATGACCTCCACGGCCGCGTGGTGGAGTGTTCGGCCGAGGGCTTCTCGCTGGCGATGGACATTTCGGTGCATTCCTTCCTGCGCATGATCCGGCTTGCGGAACCGCTGATGTCGCAGGGCGGCACCTGCCTTTCGGTGTCTTTCTTCGGGTCATCCCGCGTCGTGCGGCACTACAACATGATGGGTCCGGTCAAGGCGGCGCTGGAAAGCGCGGTGCGCTATGCCGCGGCCGAACTGGGCGAAAAGGGCATCACTGTCCATGCCCTGTCGCCCGGGCCGCTGAAGACCCGCGCCGCCTCGGGCATCGACCATTTCGACGAACTGATGGAGGCGGCGGCCAGCCGCGCCCCCATGCATCAACTGGTCACCATCGAAGACGTGGGCGCGATGGCTGCCTTCCTGGCCTCGAAAGGGGCGCGAAACCTGACCGGCGGTGTGCATGACATCGACGGCGGGTTCTCGATCACCGCATGAAGGAACACGAAAAATGACCAACATCTTCGAACTGTTCGATCCCGCCCGGCAACCTGCCGTTTCGCGCCGCGAAACCGACATCCTGACCGCGCTGCACGGGGTTCTGGAAACGGGCGGAAAGGAAATCTCGGCGGTCGCGCGCACGGGCGACACGCAGGCAACGGCCTCCCTTGCCCATGCGCGGCGGATGCTCGACACCCATTCCGCCCGGGGCCGCGAGGTCGTGGCGGAAACGCAGGGGCTGGTGGATGCGGCGCGCGCGGCGCAGGGTGCGGGCACGCTCGGGTCGGACTGGGCGGCGTACATGAAGGACGCCGCCGAACGCATGGTCCTGACGATGGACACCCTGCGCAAGCGCGGCGACATCTTTCTGGAGCATGAAGCGCAGGGCTGCCCGCCGGTTCTGGTCTACGATTACGAGACGGTGATGGATGGCAAGGACATGCCTTTCCCGTGCAACTACGTGCTGCTGAAGATCCTGCCGCCCGAGGGTGTCGAGGTGCCGGACTGGAAGCGCCCCTACATCATCATCGACCCGCGCGCGGGCCACGGGCCGGGAATCGGCGGCTTCAAGACCGACAGTCAGGTTGGGGTCGCGCTGCGCGCCGGGCATCCGGTCTATTTCGTCGGCTTCCGGCGCGTTCCCGAGCCGGGGCAGTATCTTGCCTATGTCACGCGGGCCGAGGCCGAGTTTGTCCGCGAGGTGATGCGACGGCACCCGAACTCGCCCAAGCCGGTGATCACCGGCAACTGCCAGGGCGGCTGGGCGACCCTGCTGCTGGCCGCGACCAACCCCGACCTGACCGGACCGCTGGTGATCAACGGCGCGCCGGTGGCGACCTGGGCGGGCGAGGTCGGCAAGAACCCGATGCGCTACAATGCCGGGGTTCTGGGCGGCACCTGGCTGCCGATGCTGATGTCGGACATGGGCGGCGGGCTGTTCGACGGTGCCAACCTGGTGATGAACTTCGAAACCCTGAACCCCGGACGGACCCTGTTCCGCAAGTATACCGACCTGTTCCGCGACATCGACAAGGGCGATGAACGCTTCCTCGAATTCGAGAAGTGGTGGGGCGGCTACTTCCTGATGACGGAACCCGAGATCCGCTGGATCGTCGAGCAGCTGTTCATCGGCAACCGGCTGGTCAAGAACGAGGCCCGCATCGAACCGGGCCGTCCGATCGACCTCAAGGCGATCCGGGCGCCGATCATCGTCTTTGCCAGCCACGGCGACAACATCACCCCGATGCAGCAGGCGCTGAACTGGATCGCCGAGACCTATTCCAGCGTGGACGAGATACGAATCCGCGGCCAGCGCATCATCTACATGGCGCATGACCAGATCGGGCATCTGGGCATCTTCGTGTCGTCGCAGATCGCCAACAAGGAACATGCCGAGGTCGGATCGACCCTCAAGACCATCGAGTCGCTGGCCCCCGGGCTCTACGAGATGGTGATCGAGGATTATGTCGGCCCGGTCGAGGACCGCCGCTTCACCGTCGGCTTCGTGGAACGGACACTGGACGACATCCGCAAGTTCGACGATGGCGTCGAGGACGAACAGCCCTTTGCCGCCGTGGCCCGCATGTCGGAAATGCAGGCGCAGGCCTATGACATGTTCCTGCGGCCGCTGGTGAAGGCGATGGTGACGCAGACCACCGCCGAACTCGGTCGCGCGCTTCACCCCAACCGGATGAGCCGCGCGCTGGCCTCGTCGCGCAACCCGGCCATGGCGCCGCTGGAATCGATGGCGGAAAGGGTCAGGGCCGGCCGCACGCCCGCCGCCGCCGCCAACCCGTTCCTGAAGGCCGAGGATCTGTGGGTCAAGGCCACCGAACAGGCCATCGACCTGATGCGCGACCAGCGCGACATGATGCATGAACTGACCTTCTTCGCGCTGTGGTCCAACCCCTGGATGCGGTCTTTCGGCCGCACCCACGAGGCCCGCCGCACGCTGAAAAGCGGTGCGGAACTGCGCAGCCAGCCCGAGGTTTCGACCGCCCTGTTCAACATCGAGCGCGGCGGCTTTGCCGAGGCGGTGATCCGCATGCTGATCCTGCTGGCCGAGAACCGGGGCGAGGTGCGCCGCGACCGGCTGGAGCGGTCGAACAAGGTGCTGACGCAGGACGAGCCCTTCGCGTCGATGTCGGCCGACCAGCGCGCGATGATCATCCACGAACAGACGCTGATTGCCACCTACGAGACGGAACGCGCGATTGAAACCCTGCCGATGCTGCTGCCATCCCCGGACGAACGCGCGCTTGCGGCGCGTCTCGTGCAGTTCATCCCCGGGCAGATCAGCGAAATGACCCCGCGCACGCTGGCCATGCTGCAACGCTTCCGCGACGTTCTGGGGCTGCCGCCGGTCATCGCGGATGTCGAGACCGACCCGATCGGGGATCTGGCCGCGGCCGCTGCGGCAGAGCCTTCCCTTCCGGCACTTGTTGAACACGATGCATCTGCCGAAACGAACACCGCCGCGCAGACCGGGGAGGCCGCAGCCTTGCAGCCGGAAGCGCCGCTCACCCGCACCCGCCGGGCCGCCGCACCGAAGGACGCCGCCGAATGAGACTGGAGAACCGGACGCTCGACGAGCTGCAACCCGGCGAGACGGCGGAACTGCGGCGGCTGATCACCCAGGACGATCTCTATGTCTTTGCCGTGGCCTCGGGCAACTTCAACCCGATGCACATCCCCGGCGAGGACGGCGACGGCGACGGCCACAAGGACAACATCGCGCCGGGCATGTTCGTGGCCTCACTGATCTCGGCGGTGCTGGGCACCCTGCTGCCGGGGGCGGGCACGCTCTACCGCACCCAGTCGCTTGAATTCTTCGCCCGCGCGCATGTCGGCGAGGAACTTGTGGCCCGCGTCACGGTGGTTTCGAAATCCGGGACGGGCGACGTCGTGATGGACACCGAGGTGCGCCGCCTTGCCGATGATGCCGTGATCGTTTCGGGTCGGGCGGTGGTGGCGGCCCCCCGCGTCAAGTTCCGCTCCGGCGACATCGAGGTGCCGGGGCTGATCGTGCAGCGCCACCGCCACTTCGAGGCGCTGCTGGAACGGGCGCGGCCGCTGCCCGCGCTGATCACCGCCGTGGTCTGCCCCGAGGAGCCGAACGCGCTGGGCGGCGCCCTGCTGGCCGCGCAGGAAAGCATCATCACGCCGATCCTGATCGGTGACCCCGGCCGCATTGCGGCTGCCGCCGCGGAACTGGGCGCCGACCTGTCCGGCGTCGAGATCATCGCCGCCCTGTCGGCCGAGGCGGCGGCGCAGATGGCCTGTCGGCTGGTGCATGAAGGCCGCGCCGATGCGGTGATGAAGGGCCACCTGCACACCGACGACCTGCTGCGCCCGATGCTCGACAAGGTGGGCGGCCTGCGGATCGGCAGGCGCTTCACCCATGTCTTCGTGATGGATGTGCCGGGGATGTCGCATCCGATCATGGTGACGGATGCCGCGATCAACATCGCCCCCGATCTGGTCACCAAGATGGACATCGTGCAGAACGCCATCGACCTTGCCCTGTCGATCGGGATCGACACGCCGCGCGTCGGCGTGCTGTCGGCGGTGGAAACGGTGAACCCGGCGATCCAGTCCTCGATCGACGCGGCGCTGCTGTCCAAGATGGCCGAGCGCGGCCAGATCCGGGGCGGGCTGGTCGACGGTCCGCTGGCAATGGACAATGCGGTGGACCTTGCGGCGGCACGCACCAAGGGCCTGCGGTCCGACGTGGCCGGGCGGGCCGACATCCTGGTGGTGCCGGGCATCGACGCGGGCAACATGCTGGCCAAGCAGCTTTCCTTCATCAGCCATGCCGAGGGCGCGGGGCTGATGATGGGCGCGAAGGTGCCGGTGATCCTGAACTCGCGGTCCGACAGTTCGATGTCGCGCCTTGCGTCCTGTGCCATCGCGGCGCTGCACCATGCGGCGAGGGGGAAATGATGGGGGACACCGCATCTTCTGACAACCGGGCCGTCCTGACCCTGAACGCGGGGTCATCCTCGCTGAAGGTGGTGCTTTACGCCGCCTTCGATGATGCGCCGCTGGTCACGGGGCAGGCCGACCGCATCGGCCCCGAGGGTGTGCTGGCGCTGAAGGATGGCACTGGCCAGCCGCTGCCCGTGGCCCCCGGCACGATCGACAGCCACGAGGCCGCACTTGCCGCCGCAATCGCCACCATCCGCGCCGCCCTGCCGGACCTGCGTCTGGCCGCCATCGGGCACCGCGTGGTGCATGGCGGGGCGGATTACACCGCTCCGGTCGTGGTCACGCCAAAGGTGCTCGCCGATCTGGCGACCCTTTCCCCCTTCGCCCCCCTGCATCAGCCGCACAACATCGCAGGCATCCGCGCCGCGACCGAGTCCTTCCCGGGCGTGCCGCAGATCGCCTGTTTCGACACCGCCTTCCATCGCGGCCAACCCTTCGTGAACGACACCTTCGCCCTGCCGCACCGCTATTACGAGCAGGGCGTGCGGCGCTACGGCTTCCACGGCCTCAGCTACGAATACGTCACCGGAGAGCTTGCCCGCATCGCGCCGCACCTGATGGAGGGGCGGGTGGTGGTGGCACATCTGGGCAACGGCGCGTCGATGTGTGCGATCTATCGCGGGCAGTCGGTGGCGTCCTCGATGGGCTTTTCGGTGCTCGACGGGCTTCCGATGGGCACGCGCTGCGGCCAGGTCGACCCGGGCGTGCTGCTCTACATGCTGGAACGCGAGGGGATGACCACCGCGCAGGTTCGCCAGATACTTTATCACGAAAGCGGGTTGCTGGGCCTTTCGGGCGGCCTTTCCAACGACATGCGCACGCTGGAGGCCGCCGACACCGCCGAGTCTCACCGCGCCATCGACTATTTCGTGTTCCGCGTGCAGCGCGAGCTGGGGGCCATGGCGGCGGCGATGGGTGGTATCGACGCGCTGGTGTTCTGCGGCGGGATCGGTGAAAATTCTCGGGTCGTCCGGCGGCGGATCTGCGAACGGCTGGGCTGGATGGGGATCGAGATCGACCACGGACGCAATGCCGCAAGCGCCACGGTCGTCTCGTCGGAGTTCGCGCGCACGACGGTGATGATCGTGCCGACCCACGAAGACCTGGTGATAGCCCGCGCCGCACGCGCGGCAGTGGGCATCACGGCGGGGGGCATCACATGAAGGGCGCGTTGAAACCGGCGGCGGCGGCCGAGCTGATCCCCGATGGCGCGGTGCTGATGATCGGCGGCTTCATGGCGGTGGGCAGCCCCGAACGCCTGATCGACGCGCTGGTGGCGCGCGGCCTGCGCGGCGCGACGGTGATCGCCAACGACACCGCGCGCCCCGGCCGGGGCATCGGCAAGCTGGTGACGGCGGGTGCCATCTCGCGGCTGATCGTTTCGCACATCGGGCTGAACCCCGAAACGCAGGCAAAGATGATCTCGGGCGAGATCGAGGTGGAGCTTGCGCCGCAGGGCACGCTGGTCGAGCGCATCCGCGCGGGCGGCATGGGGCTGGGCGGGGTGCTGACCAGGACCGGGCTGGACACCGAGGCGGCCGAGGGCAAGCAGGCGGTCGAGATCAAAGGCGAGCGCTGGCTGCTGGAAACGCCGCTGCGCGCCGATTTCGCGCTGATCGGGGCGTGGCAGGCCGATTATGTCGGCAACCTCGCCTACATGCTGACAGCGCAGAACTCAACCCGGTCATGGCGCTGGCTGCGGACCGGGTGATTGCCGAGGCCGACAGCATCGTGCCCGTGGGGGTCATTCCCCCCGATGCGGTCAAGACGCCCGGCGTGCTGGTCGATCACCTGCTGACCCACGCGACCTGAGGAGCGACAGATGGATGCCAAGGAACTGATCGCCCGCCGTGTCGCGCGGGAAGTCCTGCCGGGATCGCTGGTCAACCTCGGGATCGGGCTTCCAAGCCTGGTCGCAACCTATGTTCCGCCCGGGCTGGGCGTGTTCTTTCAGGCCGAAAACGGGGTGATCGGCCTTGGTTCCCGCCCGCCGGAGGGGATGGAGGACGCGCATCTGACCGATGCCGGGGGTGGTTTTGTCTCGGCCGTTCCGGGGGCCGCGAGCATCGACAGCGCGATGAGCTTCGGGCTGATCCGCGGCGGGCATCTCGACATGACGGTGCTGGGCGGGTTGCAGGTCGACGAGGCGGGACACCTTGCGAACTGGAAGGTGCCGGGCAGGATGGTGCCCGGCATGGGCGGGGCGATGGACCTCGTGACCGGTGCAAAGCGCGTCGTGGTGGCGATGCAGCATGTGGCCGGGGGCGCGCCCAAGATCGTGCCGCGCTGCACCCTGCCGCTGACCGCGCTGCGGCGGGTCGATCTGGTGGTGACCGACCTTGCCGTGATCCGGCCGACCGGGGCGGGGCTGGTCCTGCTGGAACGCGCCCCCGGCGTGTCGGTCGCCGAAGTGCTGGCCGCCACGGGGGCGCGGCTGATCGTGCCGGACGATGTGCCGGAAATGACCCTTGCCTGATAAGGCGCCCCGCGCCGGGATGTGCGCAATCGCGTCCGGTGTTGCGTGTCGCGGGAAATGCGGGATAGCCTGCGCGGAGCTCGGGTCGCGGGGCCTTGATTGCCGTCTGAAGTGCTGGCGTCAGGGTCGGCGGGCTGATGGTTCCGGCGGGAGGCCGGAGCGGGGATGGGCGGGCCGTGCATGTCACATGAGTTCTTTCACGCCGAAGACGGGGCGCGGCTGGCATACCGCGACGAGGGCGCGGGCCTGCCGCTGATCGCGCTCGCCGGCCTGACCCGGGACGGACGCGACTTCGACTACCTGGCCCGCCACCTACAGGGCTGCCGCCTGATCCGGCTCGATGCGCGCGGCAGGGGAGATTCGGCCTGGACCGGCGCTGCTTCCTACACGGTGCCGCAGGAAAGCCGCGACGTGGTCGCCCTGCTGGACCACCTCGGGCTAGACAAGGCCGCGATCATCGGCTCGTCGCGGGGCGGGCTGCTGGGCATGGTTCTGGCCGCCACGGCCCGGCCGCGGGTGGCGGGGCTGCTGCTGAACGATGTCGGTCCGGTGCTGGAACGCCCCGGCCTGCAGCGGATCGGGGAATATGTCGGCATGGCGCCGACCCTCGCGACGCTGGAGGAAGTGGCCGACCGGATGCCGATGACCATGCCGGGCTTTGCCGATGTGCCCCCCGAACGCTGGGCCGAGGAAACGGTGCGCCACTACATCCAGACCGACGCGGGGCTGGCCTTTCCCTATGACCCCGCGCTGCGGCAGGCGCTTCAGGCGGCAATGGCGGCGCCGCCCACCGACCTGTGGGCGCTGTTCGATGCCTGCGCCGGCCTGCCGCTGGCGCTGATACGCGGCGAAAACTCCGATGTGCTCGGCAAGGCCACCGCCGACGAAATGCAGCGCCGCCGCCCCGACATGATCCGGGCCGACGTGCCGGGGCGCGGCCACATTCCGTTTCTCGATGAGCCCTTGTCCCTCGCAACGGTCCGCGCCTGGCTGGCCAGGGTGGACCGCGAGGCGCGTCAATCAGACGATCTGCCACCGATGTGACATTGATCCGTGACCGCACTTCGAACTATCCGTTTGTCGGCCCCGCTGCTCGCTTCGGCCCTGACCGGGAATGGCCGAGTGCAGGCTTTTCGCCGGCCGGCCACGACGAAGGCGGCATCACCCGGGGCCGCATCGCTTCGCTGATCGAAACCTGCAAGATCGACGGCGCCGATTTCGCGGCGGCGCGCGCGCGGGCCCTGATCGAGACGGGCGTGGCCGCCCGGGACATCGCGGTGCTGTATGCGGGTGATGCAAGGCAACTGGCCCGCGCCCTTGCCGCAGAGGGCGTGGCCCGCGCTTTGCCGCCTCCCTCCCGGGGCCTGTGGCGATTCAGCTCAGCCTCGGGCAGTTTGCGCCTTGCGGTGGCGCTTTCGTGTCGTCGCTGGCAACACTGCTACCATTTCAGCAGGCGCGGGCCAAGGATGGCACCGAGGAGCGAGATGGACATGATCGCGGCGGAATAGGCAGGCAGCACGAACAGAACCATGTCCTTGTCGCAGTAGATCGAATAAACCGATGCCGCCAACCCGCCCGCCATCAATCCACCCGCCGCGCCGGTCAGCCTTGGGTGCAGCGCCGCCCCCGCTGACAACCCCCAGAACACGGCAGCAAGAAAGGGGAGGGCAAGAACGGGGATCGAGAGCAGACAGGTCACAAGCAAGGGCGTTGAAAGCGCGGCGACCAGCCCACCCAACCCCGCTTGCGCGAGGGCGGTGAAGAAGGCCGCGACAACCAGCACGACCAACAGGCCAAGGGCAGCACTGCGGTATCCATGCCGCGCCCCCGGACGGGCCAACGCGACCGCAAGCGCCCCCGACAGGGCCACAAGCCCCAGCGGCAGAACGGTCTTCAGAACTGCCGCTGACCCCAGCGCGGCCCAGATGTCGGATCTCGGCCCCCAGAAAAGCGCGAACGCGGCCACGGATATTCCCATGGCAATCGGCAGCGCACGGGCAAGGCGCTGGAGGACCGACTTTTGCGGCAGTGTGTCGGCCGCCAGAGCCATGATCAGCTCGTCGGTTTTCATTCGATCATCCTTTCGCGCAGCCGGGCAATGGATTTCAGGGCCCGGTGCAGGGCGACTCGGACGGCCCCTTCGGACATATCCAGGCGTGCCGCGGTTTCGGCGGTCGTTTCCCCGTTCAGACCGAAGGCCCGCACAATCTCTGCCGCGCGCGGCTCCAGCTTGCTCAGAACCTTGTCCATGTCGCGCCCGTCCATCGGATCAGGGCCTTCAACCGCGGGAAGACCCTCGGCAAAATCGTCGATCGACAGTTCAACATGCCTTCCACGCGCCCGGAACGCATCGACAACCTTGTGTCGTGCGATGGCATAAAGCCACGGGCGCAGAGGCGCGTCTTCCTGCCATGTGTGTCTCTTGCTGTGGATCGCCAGCAGCACGTCCTGCAATACGTCCTCGCACCCCTCTGGTCCCAGCGCCGCGCCGCGGGCACGCACCACCTTGCGCAGAACAGGTGCAATCGTCGTCAGCAACCGGCGATACGCGACCGTGTCTCCGCGATTTGCCGCGCGCATGAGGTCCTCCAGGGCGTCAGGCTCTGCCACTCTGCGATGTCCTCTTTTCGGCTTGCGCCCTGTGCTTGTTACATAGCAAGGCGTCCGGGTCTTCCAGAAATGATTACCCTCCCAGCGTTCGATCACGTCCGCGTGACAGGTGTAATGACGGCGCGGCCGTTCGCGTAACGGCTTGTGGGACTGCACTGATGCACCCGCCGACAGGAGTTGAGATTCATGACACACAAAACCCACGCGCTTCCGCTCGCCGCGTCGCTGGCCGCGGCGCTGGCGCTTTCTGCAGGACATGCCCAGGCGCAAACCGCGGCCATGGACAAATGCTTCGGCATCTCACTGGCGGGCGCGAATGATTGTGCCGCAGGCCCCGGCACGACCTGCTCGGGCACCTCGACCGTGGATTATCAGGGCAATGCCTGGACACTGGTCGCCGCCGGCACCTGCGCAGACATCGAATTGCCCGCCATGGCCGACGGCACGGCCCGCACGGGATCGCTGGAAAAACTGGACCGCGACCTGCCGCCCGCCTGATTGCCTGCCGGGGCGGGGCAGGATCCCGCCCCTTTTTCCTTGAAGGAGAACATCATGCGCCCGCTTCCCCGCACGACCGGGCTTGGCTTCAAGCCAGAACATTTTCGCGACATCATGTCGGATCCCGGCGCAGTGGGTTTTTTCGAAGTCCATGCCGAGAATTACATGGGCGATGGCGGCGCGCCCCACGCGATGCTGGCCGCACTTCGTGCAGATCATGCGCTGTCGATCCATGGGGTCGGGCTGTCCATCGGAGGCGCGGACGGGCTGAACCAGGACCATCTTGAACGGGTGCGCAAGCTGATCGAACGATATCAGCCTGCAAGTTTTTCCGAGCACCTCGCCTGGTCCAGTCATGGCGCCGCGTGGCTCAACGACCTGCTGCCGCTGCCCTATACGCAAGAGACGCTCGACACGACCTGCGCGCATGTCAATCAGGTGCAGGACAGGCTGGGTTGCCGGATGCTTCTGGAAAACCCCGCCACCTATGTCACTTTCGAGAGTTCAACATGGTCCGAGACGGATTTTCTGGCCGAGCTGGTCCGCCGCACAGGTTGCGGGCTGCTTTTGGACATCAACAATGTGTTCGTGTCGGCCACCAATCACCGATTTGACCCGCGCGCCTATCTGGCCGCTTTTCCGCTGGCTGCTGTCGGCGAAATCCATCTTGCCGGGCACGATGCCGAGGAGTTGCCCTCTGGCCCGCTGTTGATCGACAGTCACGGCGCGCCGGTCGCCGATCCGGTCTGGGCACTTTATGCGGAGGTGGTGGAACAGGCCGGCCCTCTGCCCACCCTGATCGAATGGGATACCGATGTCCCCGATTTCCCTGTTCTTCTGAGCGAGGCCGCGCGCGCGAAAGCGGTTCTGGAGCGTGCGAAGGCGGGCCCTGCTCGTGCTGCCTGAACGAAAACATGCAACTAGGCAGCACGACTTTCATGCTGCGCTATGGCGGCCAGAGGCACCTGCCGGCTTGACGGCGCCAGACCGCGATGAGGTCGCGCAGCGTTTCAAGGTCTATCGCAACAATGTCCAGCATGGCCTGACGCGCGCCCTGGCGGCACGCTTTCCCGTGATCGAACACCTTGTCGGTGATGAGTTCTTTACCGCCATGGCCCGTGTCTTCATTGCACGATCGCCACCAGCGGACCCGGTCCTGCTGCGATGGGGTGAAACTTTTGCGGCGTTTCTGGACCGGTTCCCGCCTGTCGCACACCTGCCCTTTCTGGGCGATGTCGCCCGGCTGGAATACGCCCGTGGTCGGGCCTGTCACGCGGCGGATGCCACCCCGGTTGCACCGGACACCCTGAACGTGCCCGATCCTGACTCGCTGCGGCTGGTTCTGCACCCGTCGGTTGCCTTGTTCTTCGCGTGCACGCCCGCCGTGCAGATCTGGCAGTCCCATCAGCCGGGCGTCACCCGAAAGCCGCTCGCGCCGGGCCCCGATCACGCGTTGATTGCGCGCCAGCCGGATTTCACCGTGATCATTGAACCGATCGATCCGGACACATTCGCGGTGCTTTCGGCCCTGCGCGGCGGGCAAACACTCGGCCAAGCCGCAGGCAAGGCCGACCCGACCACAGCCCTGTTCCTCTTGCTGCGCCATGGGCTGATCACCGGCACAGAAACAGGAGCGCCCGAATGACCCATCCCACCGCCGCAAGACCTCCTCGAAACATCGCTGTCCGCGGTCGCGACATGATCCGCCACGCAAACGGGCTGGCAGGCTTTATCCCGCAGGATCTGGTGACGCTGGCGGCGCGGGTGTTTCCCGCCATGGTGTTCTGGCAATCCGCCCGCACCAAGGTCGACGGCTTTGCGATCAAGGACTCGACCCATGCCCTGTTCGAGCATGTCTATGCGCTGCCCCTCATCCCGCCTGCGTCCGCCGCGGTTCTTGCCACCGTGGCGGAGCATGTCTTGCCGGTGCTGCTGATACTGGGACTGTTCGCCCGGTTCTCGGCGCTTGGGTTGCTGATCATGACGGCTGTCATCCAGATGCTTGTCTTTCCGGACGCCTGGGTCACGCATGGGCTTTGGGCTGTGGCCCTGCTGGTGACACTTGCTCAAGGTCCGGGTCGGCTGTCGCTGGACTTCCTGCTGCAGTTGGACAGCGGCAAGGCAAAGCCTTGAACTGGCCGCCCGCAGCAAACCACATACCCTGCAATTCCCCCTGCATCTGTGAACTGGCGCAGGCGCAGGGGGTGAGGGTTTCCGCCATCCTCAACCCCTCAGGGCGCGATCCATCAGCGCCTTGATGTCTGCCTCGCGCGTGCCCGCAACGATCCGCGCCAGTTCCGTCTCGCCATGGAAGGCGATCAGCGTCGACCGGCGCGGAACCGCCAAGGCGCGCGACAGATCGCCCGTGCCATGGGCATCCCAATCGACGCGGATCAGCGTCAGTTCGGCATCATAGCGGGGCACAGCTGCGCGCAGATCGTTGATGATCCGTTCCTGTCTGCGACAGGTCGAACACCAGTCCGCACCAAAGATCAGCACGATCCGCTTCCCCTCGCGCATGGCCTGTTCTGCCAGTCCAGGCGTATAGGCGCGGATCCTGGCAAAACCTGCCGAGGGGATGACGGCCAGCGCAAGGCCGGTGGCCAGCAGGAAACGTCGTGTCAGCATGTCAGTCCCTTTCCTAGAACATGATTGATAGATCGGAAAACCAGTGTGGCAGCCTGTCGAGTGCCCATTCTTCAAGCGCGACATGCAGCCGGAACCAGACTGAAGCGCCAATCAGCAGGAACGCTCCGCCCATGACCGGCCTGGACCGCGCGGCCAGTGCCATCATGGTCGTGCGGTGCCGGGCGATCCCGGCCTGCGCGCCATAGGCCAGCGCCAGCAGCACCGTCGACACCCCCAAGGCAAAGGCGACCATGACACCCGCGGCCGACGCCAGAGTCTCGCCGCGTGCCGCCAGGGCAATCGCACCGCCCAGGGTCGGGCCGATGCACGGCGACCAGACCGCCCCCAGCAGTGCGCCGCCACCGAACATCCGCGCAGGGCTGGACTGGTCCAGCCTGCCGATCCGTGCGTCGGCGCTGTTGGCCAGCCCCGCGGTTGCCGTTGCGAAGCGCGCATTCAACACGGGCATCAACAGCACCAGCCCGAATCCCATCATCGCGAGGGCGGCCACACGCTCGACCGTTTCGGGGAACACACCCAGGGCCGGCCCGATCTGTGCCAACCCCATACCAAGCACCACGAAGCTGCAAGACATGCCCGCGCAGAGGTATATCGGTCCACGCCGGTCGGCCTGAAGGGCAGAGGCCAACACGATCGGCAAGACGGGCAGGACGCAGGGGTTGATCAAGGTGAGAAGTCCGGCCGCATAGCCAAAAACAAAATCCATCTCGATCATTCTCTCGGTCAAACGTGAACACCATGCACCTCTCTACGGAGAAACGCGCACGTTCGTTACATGCGCCCATCCAGCAGGACGAAGTGCGGTCCGGGAACCGCGCTGCCTGCAGGCATCCGGCCCGGACATCCTGATGCGCCCCATGACCTCGAACAGGACCAGGACCCCGGCAGCAATGGAAACTGTCCTGCCTTGCCCCGAAATAAAGCGGTCGATCGGCATCGTGTGCCGTCATTCGTGAGCGTGGCGTGCCCGATGCAGCCTGACCGTCACGCGGTCAGGCGCGGTATTCCCCCGGTCGGGCGAAACGCGGTGAAGGCGGTCCGGCTCATCGGCCGACCCAGAAGATAACCCTGGAAGATATGGCAGCCCATCGCGATGAGCAGTTCGCGCTGCTGCTCGGTCTCGACACCTTCCGCAACGATCTGGAGCCCCATGGCATGGCCAAGATCGACGAGCGCACGCACCACCTGGTCAGTGCCGTCGACGGAACCCAGCCGACTGACGAAGGAATGGTCGATCTTGATCACGTCGATGTCGAAGTCGCGCACGTATTGCAAAAGCGACTTGCCGGTTGCGAAGTCGTCCAGCGCGACCGAGACCCCGGCGACCTTGAGTTCCTTCAGGTTCCGGTGCGTTGTGGCACCGGAATCGAGGGCAGAGCGCTCTGTCAGTTCAAGTTCGAGCCGGGCTGCCGGCAGCCCGGCCTCCGACAGCACCTGCAGCACCTCGGCGGCGAAATCAGCCGAGCGGAGCTGGACCGACGACACGTTTACGGAGACCCTCGGGAGCCCGGAGGTGGAAGCGAAAGCGCAGGCCTCTTTCAGAACCCAGAGGCCAAGCTGCTGGATCAGGCCGCAGTCCTCGGCGACGGCTATGAAGAGGTCCGGCGACAGGGGGCCGCCGGGGGCCCCCGGCCAGCGTGCCAGCGCCTCGGCGCCGAAGAGCGTGCCATCCACGTTGAAGATCGGCTGGAATGCCACGTCGAGTTGGTCACCCGACAGAAGGGCCGCCCGCAGGTTCCTTTCGATATCGTGCCGACGGCGCAGCACGTCGTCCATCTGTTCCGTGAAGATGCAGTAGCGGCCGCGGCCATCGGCCTTGGCGCGATAAAGCGCGGCATCGGCCGATCGCTGGACCGCCTCGATCCCGCCGCGAACCTCCTTGCCCGCCGCCACGCCGATGCTGGCCGAAACATGCGCCTGTCCCGCCTCCAGCTGGTACGGCAGCGAGAGAATGTGGACCAGGCCCGCGCAGAACGAGAGCAGCGCTTCACCCCCGCCCATGCCCACCAGCACGATGCCGAATTCGTCGCCGCCAAGCCGGGCAACGGTATCGGCCTCGCGGACATGGGCGAGCATCCGCGTTGACACCTGACGGATCAACTCGTCGCCGGCGGCATGGCCCATGGTATCGTTCACCATCTTGAAGTGGTCGAGATCCACGCTGAGGAGCGTCACCGTGGGCCCCCCGACCTGTTCTGCTTCCAGTGCCTGCTCAAGCCGGTCTTCGAAATGCATCCGGTTCGGCAGGCCCGCCAGCGAGTCATGGTTCGCCAGATACCGCGCTTCCGCCTCGCTTTCCTGAAGATGGCGCGAGGACTTCCGCAGCCGCACAATCAGGCTGACCAGCACAAACAGGCAGAACAGCCCGAAGAAGGTCAACACCGGTGCCATTTCCCGGGCCAGCCGCAGGCCAGGCCGGTCCGGGGTCCAGGCAAACATTGCGACGGGATTGCCCGCCGCATCGGCTACAGGGTAGCTTGCCAGCGCCGCGCCCGGTTCCGACGTGATGACGGCTGCATCGTCAAGGCTGAAGCTTTCCCCGATCCGGGCGGCGAGAGCGTCGTCCACATACTGCACGGCGACATGGAGATACTCGCTTCCTGCGGTTTGCGTCACGGCCGGCGTGTCGGGCACAATTGGCGTGACGGAGGCAAGGACCGCCTGTTTGCCGAGGCTCAACACCGCGGTGGTCGAAAGGCCAAGCACGGCTTCGCCGGGATCTTCGGCATTGCGCTGCGCGCTGGCCATCTGCATCCGCGTCTGGCGGGCAAGATCGGCCAGCGGCTGTGCCATCTGCGCCGCGACCTCGGGTGCCATCCGCCTGCCGGCGCTTGCGCCATGGATCGGCCGTCCGTCCGGTGCCAGAACGTAGGTCAGGTCGTGACCGTAGAAGTCGTGCATCCAGATGCCGATGTTGCCGTCCATCCAGTCCTGGTCGTCGGCGCGCACCCTGCGAACGGCCTCGTCCCAGATCGTCGAGGCTTGCTGTTCGCCCGGGATCCGGTCGAGTTCCGTCTTCAGGCCGCGCGCCACGAAGGTTTTCTGTCGTTCGATCGCATCCGCATCCACCTCGCGCGTTGCCTGAAGTGCAAGCAGGGCGACGGCTAGCGTTACTGCCGCTGTGGTGATCAGGATGGTCGCGATTATCCTGGTCGAGAAGCTTTCCGTGTTGGTCTTCATCGTCAATTCCCCGGCAAGATCAGTTTTCCGTCAGATCCCGCCGTGTCTCGCCGAATCGCAGGATACTGCGCACCAAATGCCTGCGGAGTGAATAGATAATGGTATGATCCAGATTCATTGATTCCTGGTGTAGCGCGTCAACCAGCATGTCCGTGACCGTCAACCACGTTGGCCGGTTTTAGGCCGCTGGGTTGGCGTATCTGGAATTGTTTTTCGCTCAGCCTTCTCCTTTGTCCTTGTTGTCGGCGATGGTTGTCGTTGGCGGTCTGCTCAGCGCCTCTTTGTTGGAGGCGGCCGCGCGCTGGCGGAAGCTTTCGGCATTCATCTCCAGGATCGCTGCGTGATGAACCAGCCGGTCGATGGCGGCGACGGTCATCGCCTTGTCCGGGAAGATCTGGTCCCAGCCGCTGAAGGGCTGGTTGGCGGCGATGGCGATGCTGCGGTATTCGTAGCGCCGGGCGATCAGTTCGAAGAGCACGCCGGTTTCGGCCTGATCCTTGTGGGCGTAGGTGATGTCGTCGAGGATGATCAGGTCGAACTTGTCGAGCTTGGCGAGCGCGGCTTCGAGCACCAGATCGCGGCGGGCGGCCTGAAGTCGCTGCACCAGATCGCTGGTGCGGGTATAGAACACGCGGTGTCCCCGCTCGATCAGGGCATGGCCTATCGCGCAGAGAATGTGCGTCTTGCCCGTGCCGGAATTGCCGATGGCGATCAGATTGCCGCCACCCTCCAGCCAGTCGCCGGCCGCCAAGGCCTCGATCCGGGCGCGCGGCAGGGTTGGCAGCGCCTTGAAGTCGAAGGTCGCCAGCGTCTTGCCAGCCGGTAGCTGTGCCTCGTTCATGTGGCGCTGAATGCGGCGCATGTCGCGCTCGGCCAGTTCGTATTCCGCGAGGACAGCCAGAAAGCGGGCAGCGGGCCAGCCTTCGGTGTCGGCACGGGTGGCGATGTCGGCCCAAAGCTTGTGGAAGCTGGGCAGGCGCAGCGCGGTCAGCATGCCGGGCAGCGTGTGGATGTCGATCTCGCGGGAGGTCATGCGCAGGCTCCCAGAAGGGCATCGAAGCTGTCGAGCGAGGGATGGGCGACGGCAACATCTCTCGGCAGCGCCGTTTGCCGCGGGTTCAGGCAGGATGCCAGAGGTCCGGGATCGGGCACCCGGCCCGCGTCCAATTCTGCTGCCAGCAGATGTGCCAGTTCCGCCTCGCAGGCCCGGTCGTGGGCGATGAACAGCAGGTCGACCATGCGGCGGCAGGCGTCGCGGCGGGGCAGATCGCGCTGCAGCACCTGCCAGGCTGCAGCGTATTCGGTCCGCGGGAACAGGCTGTCGCGGTAGATCGAACTCCACAGGGCTTGCGGTTTGCGCCGCAGGGCATGGATGACGTGATGGTAGTTGATGACATGCACGCGATGGCCGTCGCCGCGACCACGCGCCCTTGTATGGCTGACGACCAGGGTGCTGCCGAGAAAGGCCTCAAGGCGATCGTCGTAAAGGTGGACCCGCAAGCGCTGCCCGATCAGCTGCGACGGGGCGCTGTAGAAGATGCTCTTGACCAGAAAGCCGCTGGTGCGGGTGACGGGCACCACGATCTCGGTGAAGTCGGTGGTGCGCCGGCGCGGCAGGGGCTTCAGATGCGCCCGTTCCACCTGCGTGGCCGCCGCCCGCTGCCGGTTGCGCCGTGCCACCAGAATGTCGATGAAGCGGCGGTAGTCCTCGATGCTGGCGAAGTCGCGGCTGCCGCGCAGGATCAGCGCCTGTTCGATGGCCTTCTTCAGGTGCCGGTTCTGGGATTCCACCGCGCCGTTCTCATGAGCTTCCCCGCGGTTGTTGCGACTGGCCTCCATGCCGTAATGGCCGACGAAGGCATTGTAGCGCGTGGTGATATCCTGGCGCTGGTCAGCCGTCAGGTTGCGGAAAGCGGCCGAGAGGCTGTCGGTGCGATGCTCCTGTGGTGCCCCGCCGAGCGACCAGAGCGCCTGCTGCAGGTTCTCGGCCAGGGCCGTGAAGCTCTCCCCGCCCAGGACCACCCCGACATGCTCCCACCGGCTGTAGACCATGACGAAGTGGTAGAGCAGATGCGGGAATAGCTGGCCCGCGATCGTCACCTCCAGCTCCTCGGCATGAGTGAAGTCGGACTGGGCCATGCGGCCCGGCTCCGGCGTCTGGCGGAAGATGATGTCGCGCTCGGGTCCGTTCAGCGCCCGCCACTGCCGCACCCGCCGTTCCAGGGTGCGCCGGATGCGGTCATCGGGGAAGGCCAGCGGATGCAGGCCCTGAAGGTGGCGCAGCAGGGTGACGGCCTGCAAGGCGCTGTCCCTCTCCAGCAAGGGAAGGATGTCGCCCTCCCAAAAGCCTTCGAGGGGATCGGCCACCGTGCGCCCGTGAACGATCTTGCGGTTCGAGGGCAGCGTCGGGTTGGCATCGAACCGTCGGGCCGTGCGCTCGCTGAACCCGGCGCGGGCGGCCGACGTGCGCTGACTGTGATATCGGAGGTCGGACATGTATAATCTCAATTGCTGGTCGTTGATGGGTTTGTAGGCCAACCCGGATCCTCCGTTTGACGGCAGAGGAACCCGGCTTACCAACCCGCAGCGACCAGCACCTTCCCCGAAATCAATCAGGCCGGTGGGGCTGCCCTCCAGACGGGCATGCCCGTCTTCCGTTCAGCCCCACCGGCCAAGGTGGTTGTCGGCACCGGCCAAGATGGTTGTCGCGCAACATCCTGGGCAGATTCAGAGCATGGCCGGTTCGGCGACGGCAGGTCGGAAGTCATTCTGGCTCGCGCGCATACAGGCCCGGACGAACATCGGCCAGCTGTGACAAGGCCGACATGCGCCTCCTTCACAGTGAAGGCCATCGTCATCTCTGTCCGGTTCAAAGTCTCGCAACCCGAACCTGCTCCGAAGATCGACGAGGGCCGCCCAGTGTCACCACCGGCCGCGCGGCTCCCGCCACGCCGGGGCGCTGCGCGCGGCCTTTTGCACCAGCGGCCGGGCCACGGCCAATTCCCGCCATTGTGACCAGATCACAGACAGCGCGTGGACCTTCATGCCAGATGTCGCGGCGGCTTCTCGGCGGGGTTGAAGGACGTGGCGATCCACCCCTTCGCCGCCGCCACTTCCGACCCGGCACTCGCCGCCGCAGGGCTGGCCGCGGGCACCTTGCCCCCGGCCGCGCCTCACGGGCATGACGACGAGCACGCGGCTTGCGCGTTCCTGATCCGGTCGACCGGGGGCGATGCCAAATCTGCGTGCCCTGCAACATTGAAAGTGACAAACACCCATGCCACAGACCAGGGACCAGAAGTTCTGGAACAGGATCGCCAGGCGTTATGCAGCGCGGCCGATCAAGGATGTCGCTGCCTTCGACGCGATGGTGGCCGATGCCGCCTCGCGCCTGCGCGCCAGCGACCGTGTGCTGGAGATCGGTTGCGGCACCGGCGGAACTGCGATCCGCCTCGCCCCCGGGGTGGCCGCCTTCACCGCGACCGACTTTTCGGCCGAGATGGTCCGCATCGCAGCGGCCAAACCGGGACCGGCCAACCTGCGGTTCGTCGTGACGGACGCCGAACATGCGTTCGATGGCGGCCCGTTCGACGCCGTCTGCGCCTTCAACGTGCTGCACCTGGTGGGCGATCTGCCCGGCACGCTGGCCCTCATCCACGCCCATCTGCAGCCCGGCGGGCTGCTGATCAGCAAGACCTGGTGTTTTGCCGACATGGGGCTGAAGCTGCGCCTTCTGTTTCGCGTGCTGCACGCCTTCGGCCTGTTCCCGGCCGCCGCGGCGCTGAGCGTGGCACAACTCACGCAGGCTTTCCACGACGCGGGCTTCGACATCGTCGACCAGCGCACCTTCGGCGCCCATCGCCAGAACCCCTACTTCGTCGCGCGCAGGCCGACGTATGGCCCGCGGATGCAGGCCGAAGCGGCGCCCTGAGTGCCAGACGCTCGGCACCGGAAACCCGCCCCCTGTCGGCGCCCGAAACTGGCGCCGACCAATCTCGATGCACTTTTCACTGGCAGGGCTTGGCCGGCGGCCACGCCCGGACCCTCGACAAGACGCAACCTGGTCAGACCGGACACTGGAACGGCGCCAACCTCGCGCGCGTTCGGCACACCTACGCTATGGGCGGCAAGCAGCCGTTCAGCGGGTGTCCCCGCCCCGCGCCTCGCTCGCGGAACGGCCATTCGTCGGAGCGGATGGCACAGGCGTCTGACCTCCTCTGGTCAAAGGCGTGATGCGCTATCATGTCAGCGGGCGGAACGGCCATCTGAGGTTCTGGGATCACGTCATGAGAACGCTGCTCGTCGAAGATCATGCAGGCGGCTGCGCTGGTGTCCGACCCCGGCCAGATCTACATCGACCACCCCGGAGCCTATGCCTTTGCCCTGATCGAGGCGGACGGAGCGGTGATCGACGGCCGGAATCTGGGGCTTATCCCGCCGGACATGCTGCGCCCCGGCCCCTTTGCCACCGACTGGCTGGCCTGGCCGAATGGGGTGGGGCTTCTGCCGGTCGTGGCAACGCACAACGTCGCCGACAGCGCGCCGCCGGTCAGCGTGGTTCTCTTCATGGCCGCCGATCCGGCCGAACTGCTGGGCAAAGAGGTCTGGGACGAGTTCCGCGGGCATGTGTGGCTGCCGCTCTTGCCCATCGCGGCCCTGCTTATCGGCGGAACGCTGCTGACCCTGCGGCGTGCGTTGCGACCAGTGGCCAAGGCTGCCGCCTGGGCGCGGTCGATCGAGCCGGGCCGCGTGGTGCCGCCGCTGGATCAGACCGACGCGCCGGCCGAGATCTTTGACATGACCGAGGCCGTGCGTCGCAGCATCGCGCGTCTGGACGCGGAACTGAGCGCCGAACAGCGCCGCGCGGCCGAGGCGGCCCATGCCCTGCGCACGCCGGTCGCGGTGCTTGTCGCGCGCCTGGACGAATTGCCCGCCGGCCCGGCCTTCGACCTCGTCCGCAGGGACGTGCGGGCCCTTTCGCGGATGGTGACGCAATTCCTGTCCTCGGCCGGTGCCGACAGGCTCGAGATCACCGACGACCAGCGCGCCGATCTGAATGCCGTGGCGCGCCGTGTCGTGACCGAGCTTGTGCCCTATGCGGATGCAAACGGGGCCGAGATCGACCTGTTTCCGGCCGAAGGACCGCTGCTCGTGCGCGGGTCTGGCAGCGCCATCGGGTTGGCGCTCACCAATCTGATCGAGAACGCGATCATCCATGCGCCCGGCCGCATCGAGGTAAGGGTCGGCCCGGGGCCCGACATTGCGGTGCGCGACCATGGCCCGGGCCTGCCGGACGGGGCGGGTGATCTGTTCGAACCCTTCCGCCGCGGCAAGGGCGCAGCCCGGGGTGGGGCAGGGCCTGGCCTTGCCATTGTCGCGCGCATCCAGCGGGCCCATGGCGGCACGGTCACGGCTGGTCCGGCACCCGGTCAGGGCGCGATCTTTCAGCTAGGCTTTCCGGCGGCCTGACGCGGCAACCTCGTCAGACTGCGGTCAGACGAGTCGGGCATCAGTCTGGTCATGGCCGGAGAGGTGATTCCTTCCGGTCAGGCAACGATGACCAGAGGAGGCAACAGTCAGATGGAAATCTATGGCACGCCCGGAAACGACATGCTGACCGGCAACGACGCCCGCAACGATATCGAGGGTCGGGCAGGCAACGATACCCTGCTGGGAATGGGCGGCAACGATGATCTGTATGGCGGTGACGGAAACGACATCCTCGACGGCGGCGCGGGGGACGACGAGCTGAACGGCGGGGCTGGGGCCGACGTGTTCCGCTATGGTGCCGGTCAGGATCGGATCGAGGGTCTGCGGGCAGAGGACCGGATCGAAATGGACCCCGCGCTCGGGATCACGAGCTTCTCGGCGCTTATGGCGCTGGCGCGGCCCGCCGAGCGTGGCGACAGCACGCTGTTCGATTTTGGCGGCGGCAACATGCTTCTGCTCGAGGATGTCCGGATGGGCCAGCTGAGCGCCGCCCAGTTCGGCTTCGCCGCGGCCCCGCCCGTTCCCCCTCCACCCGCACCGGGCGGTGCGACCCGGGGCGATGACGTGCTGACCGGTAACGGCGGCATCGACCGGATCGCCGGTCTGGGGGGCAACGATCTGATCCGCGGTCTGGGCGGGAACGACGATCTTTATGGAGGTGTCGGCAACGATACGCTGTTCGGCGGCGCCGGGAATGACGATCTCGAGGGCGGCGACGGCGATGACCGTTTGAGCGGCGACGGCGGGAGCGATGATCTCTACGGTGGCGAAGGCAACGACCGGCTTCTGGATGGTGCCGGGCGTGACGATCTTTACGGCGGGGCCGGCAACGACACGCTGGACGGGGGCGCCGGCAACGACACGCTGACGGGCGGGGCCGGGGCCGATCTGTTCATCTTCACGGCCGGTCGTGACGAAATCGAGGATTTCCGCGCTGAGGACACCATCCAGATCGCAGCCTCGCTGGGTGTGATGTGCGCGGCGATGTTGCGGCGGCCAAGGCGCTGCTGGGGGAGGCCGGCGTCGCGATGCCGGTCGCGGTGTCGATCACGGTCACCAATTCGCCGATCTTCGTGCGGATCGCAGAAATCCTTCAGGCGCAGGTCGCGGAAGCAGGCTTCGAGGTGACCATCAACCAGATCGACGCGACCAGCCTGATCACCGTGCTGCGCGGGCGGGAGTTCGACCTGTGCATGTCGCCCTGGTCGGGACGGTCCGACCCGGACGGCAACATGTTCAACTACTTCACGCAGGACGGGCCGAACAACTTTGCCGGCTGGCAAAGCGCCGAGGCCGACCAGATGCTGAACGAGGCGCGTGCGTCCGGCGATCCAGCCACCCGGGCGGAGCTTTACGGCAAAATCCAGCGCCTGATCGTCGACGAGGCGCCGATGCTGTTCCTGGCCCATCCGGCAACCCTGCAAGCCTCGACCGCAAACCTCGACTGGGTCCAGTATCCTGACGGGGCGCTGCGCCTGCAATTCGCCAGCTTCACCTGACCGCAGCACCGGGGGCGGCGCACGGCATCGCCCCCGGCCTTTCGCACCCGCAGGAGGCATCATGGAGATCAACCGGCCCGAGGTTCAGGCGGAAGTGCTGGCCGTGTTCGAACGCTACGAAGCGGCCCTTCAGGCCTGCGACATTCCGGTGATGGATGAGCTGTTCTGGAACCACGCCTGCACGACCCGCTACGGCGTCGGAGAGAACCTGCGCGGCTGGCAGGCGATTTCCGACTTTCGCCGCAGCGGCCGGCTTGGCCCGTTCCGACGCAGGCTCCTGAACGTGATCATCACCACTTACGGCGACGATTTCGCCACGGCCAATGCCGAATACCAGCGCGACGGCGAGGACCGTCCCGGCCGCGAGACCAAGACCCTGTTGCGCACGCCGGACGGCTGGCGGATCGTTTCCGCCCACGCGAGTCTTCTGGGCGTGACCGTCTGACGTGAACCGCCCCGGCGAACCGGCAGCTGCCTGGCCAGGCAGGCACTCAGGCGAAGCGCGAAACCCCGGAGCAGGTTCGGCCGATCCGCCTTGAACAGGCGTTGCAGCCTTCGGTGCCGCGCCGAACAAGGTCTGCCGCCCGGTGCCGGGAAAAGCGCCACCCTCACGGCGGATCGGGCGCCTTCGCAACGCTCGTGAATGAAGAAAAAACGAAGTCGTGATTGCATCCACGGGCGGTGGACAATCCCGGCAAGAACTTCGCGTTGACTTGCGGGGCCAAAGGGCGGACGGCTCGCGCGGAGCGACCAGCGGGCCCGCCGCGTCTGCGGGGTTGCTCTGTCAGTTCTTCACGCAACATGAAGAAATCCGGCACATCAGACGTTCGTACCAAACGAGCGCGCCGCTTTCAGGGCAAGGGTGACATGACCGAAGATCCGCCTCCCGCCGCCTTGCGCCCCGTGCGGCGTCGTGCCCGACAGGTTCTGAAAGCTGCCCTGGCTCTGACCTTGGTCGCGGCGCTTGTCTGCGGGGGCACCCTGGCGTGGCTGGTCTATGCCGTGCCGCTTGATCTTGCCACCGATCGAACCGAAGCCGCACCGGCGGTCATCGTCGAAGCCGCCGACGGCACCCTGATCGGGCTGCGCGGCGAGTTGAGGGGCACCCCGGCGGGCAGGGCGGACCTTCCCGATCACCTTGTCAAGGCCATCGTGGCCATCGAGGACCGGCGCTTCTTCGATCATGGGGGCATCGACCTTCGCGGGGTGGCGCGCGCGGCCTGGCGGAATGTCCGCGCCAATGGCGTGGTCGAGGGCGGCAGCACGATCACCCAGCAACTTGCCAAGATCGAGTTTCTGACCAGTGAACGCACGATGAAGCGCAAGGCGGATGAGGCGCTGATCGCGCTGCGGCTGGAAGCGCGGCTGTCCAAGGACGAGATCCTGACGCGCTATCTGAACACCGTGTATTTCGGCGGCGGCGCTGTCGGCATCGGGGCGGCGGCGCTCGCCTATTTCGACAAATCGGTCAGCGATCTGACCCTTGCCGAGTCCGCCATGCTGGCCGGCATCATCCGCGCGCCGTCAAAGGCCAATGCGCTGCACAACCTGGAAGACGCGCAGACACGCGCCAGTGTGGTGCTGGGTGCCATGGTCGATTCCGGCGTGCTGACGGAAGCCGAGGCATTGGCCGCGCGAACTTCGCCCGCGACGCCCAACACCAATGCTCCCCGCCGGGACGGCGGAAGCTGGTTTTCCGACTGGATCCTGAGCGAGGCATCGGCGATGGTCGGGCCCGCTCTGGGGTCGGTCCGCGCCAAGACAACGCTCCGCCCGGAATCGCAGGCTTCGGCAGAACGCGTGATTGCCGAGAAGCTGGCCGACACGACGGACGGCAGCCCGATAGAGGTGGCGCTGGTTGCGATGACACTGGACGGTGCGGTGGTGGCGATGGTCGGCGGCCGGGACTATGCGACCAGCCAGTACAACCGGGCGGTTCAGGCGCGGCGCCAGCCCGGATCGACGTTCAAACTGTTCGTCTATCTGGCAGCACTCCGAAACGGCTGGACGCTCGACAGTGTTCTGCTCGACACCCCGATCGAGATCGGCGACTGGCGGCCCGAAAACTACGGTGGGGCCTACGCCGGCCGGGTGCGGATGGATCAGGCGTTTGCGCGGTCGCTCAACGCGGCGACCGTGCGTCTGGCGCAGGACGTTGGCATCGACGACATCATCACGGCAGCACGTGACCTTGGCATCGATGCCGAACTGGAGCGCAATCTCAGCCTGTCGCTTGGCACATCCGGCGTCGGTCTGCTGGACCTCACCGGTGCGTTCGCCTCGGTCGCTGCGGGCCGGATGCCGATTCAGCCCTGGGCAATCTCCAGCCTTGCACCGACGACGGGCAAGGGCGGGCTGCTTGCCGCGCTTCCGCATCAGGCCACGCAGCCTCTCGATCATCATGCAGACCTTGTCAGGCTGCTTGAGGGCGTCGTGCGCAAGGGCACCGGGCGCAAGGCCGCACTTGATGGCTTTGCCGCGGGCAAGACGGGCACCAGCCAGGGCCACCGAGATGCATGGTTTGTCGGTTTTTCGGATCAGCTTGTGGTCGGGGTCTGGGTGGGCAACGACGACGACACGCCCATGCCCGGCGTGACGGGGGGTGACCTTCCGGCGCGGATCTGGCAGGCCTTCATGGCAGAGGAAACCGGACTCGCCCCTCTCGACATCGGGGCGACCAGTCTGCAGGACGCGGTCGCAGCCCCGCCTCTGGTGATCAACCGCGCTCCACTGCGTATCGACCGCGCAAACCCTGGTGCCGGCAAGGGCCGGGGCAAGAAAGGCCGCGGATCCGGCAAGAAGGACAAGGGCAAGAAGCGCTAGGCGCCCCCGCCTGCACGGGGGGCGTTTCCTTTGTCCGAACCCCATGCCGAAACATCGCCCGCTGTCGTCGCAACGATGGCCCCACCCAGCGTATCGCCATGCCGCCCGGCGACATGTGTCCGCCCGTGGTCACAGGCACGGGCGCCGTTGGTCCTGCGCAGCCGCAGCGGGGGGGGGAATCGGGGCCGGGTTTCAGCGCGGGTCTTCCGTGCCTACTCGCAAAGCCGGAATCCGTTGGTTCGCACCAGGATATCGAGGTGCAGATGATCATCGTGAAAGGCGTTCGACCCCGGCCCCAGCACCGTCGCGAAATCGAGACATGCCGAGGCGCGCACCGCAGCCTGAAAGGCTTCGGCCATGTCGCCCTGCGCGGCGCGGGGCTCGATCCTCAAGGGCGGACCCTGTTCGAACCGAAAGCCCATCACGTCGAAGGCGTTGCCGAAGGCGTGTTCCGACAGGTCTCCGTCGGCCTGATCGTTGCGCCGGCGGCAGTCGTAGCCGGTGCCGGTTTCGATCGCGACAAGCGCGCCGCGATCAGCCAGCCGGGCGGCGGCGGGCAGAACGAAGTCCTGCACCCAGGCCGCCATGGCCTGCGCCGTCGGACAGCGCACGACGGCTTCGGGGATCAGGGTGATACCCGGCGCGATGTCGCTGACCTTGACGGGTTGCAGGATGCCGCAGTCGGCATCGTCGTCCGGCACGACCGCCGCGACCTCCTGGAAGACGACTCCCAGATCGCGCAGCGCGGCAAGGCATGATGCCTGGCTTGCATCGTCAAGGCGCAGCACGTCCCGCCGTCCTGCCTCCCTGGCTTCGGTGGGCGGATCAGCCGTGCCGGTGCCATTGTCAGCGGCCTCCTCGGGGGATGCCTGCCGGGGGGCTTCAACGTCCGGCCCGGGTTCAGGTCTTGGTTTCGGCCGTTCGGATGCCAGCGGTGCCGCATCCTGTGCGGCCGCGGGCAGGGCGATGGCCATCGCCAGCGCCATCGCCGCAGCGCGGATCATTCCAGAAATTCCACCGTCACGCCCGGCTTCACCAGATGGGCCAGTTCTTCCACGTCCCAGTTGGTGAAGCGCACGCAGCCGCGGCTTACAGTCTGGAACAGGGCTGCCGGCGTATCGGTGCCGTGCAACCCGTAGGTCGGCCGGGACAGGTCGATCCATACCGATCCCACGGGGCCATTCGGCCCGGCGGGCAGGATCAGGGACTCCGTCACGCCATCCACGACGAAATTGGTTTCCGGCAGATAGCTGTAGGTCGGGTCCATCGCGATGGCGACCACTTCGACAAGGCCTTCGGGCGACGGTGTCTGTGTCGAACCGATCGCGACCGGATAATTGCTGACCATGCGCCCCTCCGCGTCGAACGCCACGGCGCGGCGTTGCGACTTGCGGATTTCGATCCGCGCCACCTCGGCCTCCATCCGGCCACCGGGGGCGGCAACCCAGATCGAGCCGCCCTCCTGGAATGTGGCATCCGGGTTCAGGGCCTTCAGAAAGTCCTCATCCATGTGAAAGCGTTCGGCCAGACGCTCGGTCACGCGCAGATAGCCGAGCTTTTCCAGTTTGGCCTTTTCGGCCACGTGGTCGGGTATCGACTCGGTCAGGTCGGAGACATCTTCGGCGCTGACCGTATAGGGAGCGAGAATTGGCATCGCGTCGATGCCGATCAGCGCAGACCACACCTGAGCATCCAGAATGCCATCGACTGGCAGGCCATGACGCTCTTCAAATCCGCGCAGCGCGCTTTCGCTCATCTCGCCTTTGTAGCCGTCCAGAATTCCCGGAGAAATGCCCGCACGATCAAGCAGGACCTGCAGCTTTACCGTCAGCCCGGACTGCCCGTCCGGCAAGTCTGAACCATCGAAAGTCGCGCTTTCGATCTGATCGGGTGAAAGGGCAAATGCCGGGCTGCTTGCCAGAAGAAGAACGCAGGACAAGATGGAACGCATGAAGACCCTCAAGGTGTACTCCTACTGGCGCCTGGCAACCGACTGGTTCGCGAGGATCGACTGTTTCGTGGAAAACCGCACGTTCTGACCGTGACCTCGGATGTCCGGTGGTCCTGCGCGTGGCATCTGGATGCATGTGATCTTCGCAGGCGTCAAGCAGATGAAATCATTCGTTTGCGCCCCCGCCGGGGTCGGCCTCGTTTTCCAGGGGATTTCCGCGCCCTTCGGCCGTTGAACGGGCCGGGGGCACCCGGAAATCGTCCAGGACGATGCGGCCCGGCGAGGCTGGCCCGCGCCTGCCGCCGATGCCGCCGAACGGTCCGGCCACGCAATCGGCAGAATGTCTTGGCATTCCTGCCCGGAACTCGCTACCGGGCAACAAGGTTGTACTTCGGCAGTCCACCTGGGGCTGACGACAACAAGGACGAGCACATGGGACTTTTCAATTTCTGGAAGAAATCCGGCAAGACGATCTCCGACGACGAGGAACGCGCACCGACGGCGGTTGCACTCCAGAAGGAAGTGTCAGACCTGGGGCTTGATACCAAAGGCGCCGAGATCACCGTCGAAGGTGACAAGGTCACGATCTCCGGCGGCAGCATGAACGCGGAAGAACGCGAAAAGGTCATTCTGGCCGTGGGCAACGTGGTGGGCGTGGCCGAAGTCGAGGACGATCTGACGCAAGAGGCCATGTTCCACACGGTCGAGAAGGGCGACACCCTGTCAGGTATCGCCAAGAAGACACTGGGCAATGCAAACCGCTACGGCGAGATCTTCGAGGCCAACAAGCCGATGCTGAGCCACCCCGACAAGATCTACCCCGGGCAGGTGTTGCGCATCCCGGGCGGAAAGACGGCCTAGTGTCGCGCTGAACCGGACCGTTCTCGTGAGGGGGTGAGGCCGGTTTGCGGCCCCACCCTTTGCGATCGGCGAAGCGGGGCGGTGTCATCGACGGAAATCTGCGGGGTTTGTCAGAAACTTGGCCCCGGCGGTCGCTACGCCGGGCCCGGGCCGGAAATCGACCACGCCCGCCGCACGAGGCGGGCGGGGCGATCAGCCGCCGGTGCTGGTGCGGCCGGTGGCGGCGCCGCCGAAGCCGCCGCGCGAGGCGACGGTCGCCTTGGTCATCGGGGCCTTGCCGATCGTGGAGGGGGCCTTGGCGAAATGCGACGGGGCCAGCTTTCCCTGACCCGAGTTGGTCTGGTAGGTGCTGGAGCCGGTGGCATTGGTGAACTTGCCGTCCGGCGTCTTGTAAAGCGGCTGCACCGCCGCAGGGGCGGCTCCGCGCGCCAGCATGTTGCCGATCAGGTAGCCCGCCAGCAGCGGCATGAAGATGCTGCCCCCGCCCGATGCGCCGGTGACCTGCGCTTCGTCGCCGCATTCGCCAACCCCGTGCTGTTCTTCGCAGACCTCAAGGCTGTCGTAGCGCGGGGCACTTTCGGCCTGCAACTGCTGCGCGGCGGCAAAGGCCGTGTCGCAGTCCGACGACGAAAAGGCTCCGGTGGCATTGGCAGCGTTCTTGCAGCTTTGGGCATCGGGAAATGCCTGGGCGTCGATCTCCTCCTCGCGGCAGCCCGCGAGGGCGAAGGCGGCGGCCCCAAGGATGAACAGGGCAACGGTGCGGGAGCGTTTGGTCATGTTGCGGCCTTCCGGTCAGTCTCGGATGAAATGGGGTTTGAAGCGCGACAGGTCCTGCGTGATGCGCGAGCGGTCGTCGCGGATGCCGATGCCCGCGCAGGTCTGCCCGACGATCCAGGCGCCGATCACCGGGCGGAAACCGTCGAACACCGGCAGGGGGTGATAGGCCTGCACGATCTTCGGGTGGTCGGCATAGGCGTTGCTGGGCGAGGTTTCGGTGATGCGGCCGTTCTCGTGGATGGTGATCGAGGCCCCCTCGCGCGAGAACAGCGGCTTGACCACATGCCCCTGCCGCAGCAGCGGCGCCGCCCGGTCGAAGGCGGCTGCAACGCCCCCCGCCGCCGGGCCATGCCCCGCAAGGGCGTCGCGCACGTCGCTTTCAAAAAAGGCAGGCAGCAGGTTGGGGTGGCCTTCGAACATCTGCCACAGCACGGGCAGCAGCCCCTTGTTCGACAGCACCGCCTTCCAGGCCGGTTCAAGGAACAGGCAGCCCGCGGTTTTCAGGTGGCGCGCGAAATCGTCGCGCAGCAGGTCTTCCCACGGGTAAAGCTTGACGAGGATGCCGATCACCCGGTCTTCGGCGTCGGTGAACTGGCCGTCCTCGCTGATGCCGATCTTGTCCAGGTCGGTGTAATGCGCGCCAAGCCCGGCCGCGCGCGCGGCCCAGGCCATCGCCTCGACAGTGGCATAGTCTTCGGGGTTCCCGGCCACGGCGGCAAAATGCAGGTCGGTGTCGGGCGCGAACAGCGCGCGGAACCGTTCCACCAGGGCCTCGTGGATGCCATTGAACTGATCGTCATCGGGGGCCAGCGCGCCCAGACCGATCTGATCCTCCAGCCACTGCCACTGGAACGACGCGCTTTCGTAAAGCGAGGTCGGGGTGTCGGCGTTGTATTCCAGCAGCTTGGCCGGGCCGCCGCCGTCATAGGCCAGATCGAACCGCCCGTAGATCTCGGGGTCGCCGCGCTGCCAGCTTGCCGCGACCAGATCGTGATGCCCGGGCGGAATCGCAAGGCGGGTCATCAGGTCTTCGCTGGCGACGATGGTCGCCACCGCCTCGCGGCACATCGCGTGCAGCTCGGTCGCGGGGTCTTCGATGTCGTCCTCGATCTGGTGCAACGTGAACTGATAGGCCGAGGTTTCGTCCCAATAGGGCTCGCCGTGCATGTCCGCGAATGTGAAACCCACGTCTGCCGCCTGCTTGCGCCAGTCGGGGCGTTCGGGAAGGTGAACTTTCTGCATCTTCGTCCTGTCTGCCTGCCAATGTGGAGGTAATCCTTCGCACCGCATTCGGCCAGTGCTTTCATCGCGACGATCTCGTTATAAAAGCTGCCGTCCATGCCGAAACAGGGCAGCCAGTGCGGCGCCGGGGCATTGCCAAGGCCGGTCATGCCGCCGGTGAAGACACCCTTGCGGCGGGAAAGCTGGCAGGTGCCCATTGCGACCATATCCATCACGTAGCCAAGGGCGCAGCCGACCGGCGCCGAATGGGCGGCGAACCCGCTTCGGGGTCGTGGACATCAGCTCGCGCCAGTTGCCATGCCTCGCCTGCCACTGGCTGCGCCTTCGCCGACCTCGGCCCTGGCACTCTCGGCCGCCGACGTGGCGCTCATGTCGGGTCGGAGTATGCCCAGCCCCGTGCCCTGCAGGTCGGCCAGCAGGGCACAGCGTCCGCTTTGCGGGATGTCGGCAGGTGCTCGGTGCAGGCGGAACGCCACCGGCACGCCGCGCGGGTCACGCGGCCTTGGGGTCGAAGATCGGCTCGAACCCCGCCCACATCACCCGCTTTCCGTCGAACGGCATGGCCGACATGTCCATGTCGCCGAAGTCGGCCTGCATCGCCAGGGCGGCCGCGTCGCAGGTGGTCCGGTCCGGCCAGGCGATCCAGCTGAAAACCGGGGTTTCGCCGTCCAGCGCCCCGGTGGCGCGGTAGAAGTCGGTCTGCTTGCCCCGCGGCACGTCCACGCCCCAGCCCTCGATCATCCCGAGCGCGCCGCGCTTGTGGAACATCTGCCATCCCTCGGCGGCCATGGTGGCATAGGCACCCTTGTTTCCTTCGGGCACAGCCAGCGCGAACCCCTGAAAATACCCCGCGCCGTCGTCGGTGCCCTGCGCGAAGACCGGCGAGAACCCGCCATGGATCATCCGTGCCCCGTCGAAGGGCAGCGCCGGCGCCGCTTGCATCGCCGGGTCGCGCTGCAGCTTTTCCCAGGCGGCGTCGGCGGTCGCCTTGTCAGGCCAGGCGATCCACGAAAAGACGATGGTTTCCGCATCCTTCGCATCCACGGCGCGATAGAAATCGGTCACCTTGCCCCGCGGCACGTCCACGCCCGAGGTCTCGACCATGCGCGACGCACCGCAGGACCGCAACAGCGGCCAGACGGCCGACAGGTGGTCGATGTATTCCTGCCTGTTTGCGGTCGGAACCGCCGCGATCGAACCGGTGTAATAGGACATCTCGCATTTTCCTCCCCTGCGGGCCCCTGAGGAGCGAATCCCGCCCCCGGTCCGATCTTGCCGATTGCAGTAGCAAATTACAACTGATAGTAGGAAAACATGAAAGACAAAGGCAGATCCCCGCGCATTCGCTATGACGAAGGTTGCCTGGCGGCACATGCGCTGAACCTGATCGGTGACCGCTGGGCGCTGCTGGTGGTGCGCGAACTGATGTTCACACCAAAGCGGTTCCAGATGATCCGCGCCGGTCTGCCCGGCATCACGGCCAGCGTGCTGAACGGGCGGCTGACGCAGTTGCAGCTTGCGGCGGTCGTCGGGCATGACGAAAGGCTTGGCATCTATGCGCTGACCGATGCCGGGCGGGGGCTGCTGCCGGTGCTGGAATCCCTGTGCCGCTGGGCCTTGACGGTGCCGGGGCACGACCCCGTCCGGCACATCAGCCCTTCGGCGCTGATGATCTCGATGGGCGTGACCCTGGTGCGCGGCCGTGCCCTGGGGGGCGACCGGGTGGCAGGCTTCGATTTCGGCAGCGAGGCCTTCGAGATGCAGGTGCGGGGGCGGCGGGTGGAAACCGCGGCCGTCCTGCGCCCGCAGGCGCCCTTTGTCCTGTCGGGCAGCGGCAACGCGCTGGCGAGGGCGGTTTACGGCCCCGCGCCCCTGTCGTTTCTGGCCGCACAGGGGGTCGTCCGGGCCGAGGGCGACCTGGCCGCCGCGCAGGCGTTTCTCGACCTGTTCGCTCTGGCGGCGCAGCCGGACCCCTTGGCCTGACCCAGGGCGGGACGGTCACGGCGAACCGGGGCCGACGCCCGCAGTCGCGAACCTTCACGCTTGCGCCACCATTCGCGCGCGGCAAGCCTGGCAAGACCATTCCGCCGGTGGCACGATACCTTTTGGCCCGCGTTGGCCGCGTCACTGTTCGGGACCGGCGGATTCTGCTATGCCGACCGGGACGCGCGGCCGGGGCGCGGAAGCGGCGGCTGCCGACCTTGCACGGCATAGGGCTTGCCTGATCGGGGGATGAGACATGAGCCGCAGACCGACCATCATCGACGTGACGCGCAAGGCCGGGGTTTCGCTGACCGCCCTCGGCCTGCTGTCGCGGACCAGCCCGCCGGCCCGGATGGAAATCCGCCCGATCCCCCGACAGGCGAAGGCCGGTCGGGGCAAGGCCGGACACGCCGAAACGCTGCGGGCGCGCGAGACCGGGCCGGTGGGGGCGGGACTGGTTCGCCGCGCCGTGCCGCGGTTCACCGGTCCTGCGAAGGTGGGTCGCGTCTCCGGCCTCCGGGGCAGCCCATGCTGACACCCCGGACCCCCGCACCCTTCCTGCGCGCACTGTTCGACCGGGCAGTTGCGGTGGCCGACCCGATGCAGATGCTGGCGCAGCATCTGCCGCCCCGGCCCGACCGGCGGGTGGTGGTCGTGGGTGCCGGCAAGGCATCGGCCCGGATGGCCGAGGCGGTCGAGGCCGCCTGGGGCCCCTGCGAGGGGCTGGTGATCACCCGCTACGGCTACGGCCGCCCCTGCCGCGGGATCAGGATCGTCGAGGCGGCGCACCCGGTGCCCGATGCCGCGGGGCTCGCCGCCACGGCGCAGATGCTGGCGCTGCTGGCGGGGCTGGATCAGGATGATTTCGTGCTGGCGCTGATTTCGGGCGGGGCATCGGCGCTGCTGGTGGCACCGGCTCCGGGCGTCAGCCTGGCCGAAAAGCAGGCGCTGAATGCCGGGTTGCTGGCCTCTGGCGCGCCGATCGACAGGATGAACACGGTGCGCAAGCACCTGTCGCGCGTCAAGGGCGGCCAGCTTGCGGCGGCGGCCTGGCCCGCGCGGCTCGTGACGCTGCTGATTTCCGACGTGCCGGGCGACGACCCGGCCTTCATCGGCTCGGGCCCCACGGTGGGCGAAGGCTCGACCCCGGCCGAGGCTGCGGCGATCCTGGACCAGTGGCAGGTGCCGGTGCCCGATGCGGTGCGCGCCGCGCTGGCGGCGGGATCGTCGGTCATCCCGCCCGACGACCTGCGGCTGAGCCGGACGGAAAACCGCATCATCGCCGCCCCCGCGCAATCGCTGGCCGCCGCGGCGGACCTCGCGCGCGACGCGGGTTGCGAGGTCCGCCTGCTGGGCGACGCGCTGGAAGGCGAGGCGCGCGCGGTCGCCGCCCGTCACGGCGCGGAAGCCCTGCGCCTTCAGGCCGGAATGCGCCCCGGCGACGCCCCGCTGCTGCTGCTCTCGGGCGGCGAGCTGACCGTGACGCGGCGGGGCAGCGGCATCGGCGGGCCGAACGCCGAATACTGCCTGGCGCTGGCGCTGGCCTTGCAGGGCGCCCCCGGCATCCACGCGCTGGCCTGCGACACCGACGGCGTCGATGGTGCCGCCGAAGTTGCGGGCGCGTGCATCGGCCCGGAAACGCTGGCCGCCGCCCGTGCCGTTGGCCGCGACCCCGATGCGGCCCTGGCCGCGAATGACGCACACGGATTTTTCGCCGCCATCGGCGGACAGGTGATCACCGGGCCGACGCTGACCAACGTCAACGATTTCCGCGCCATCCTGATCCTGCCCGCCTGACCGGCGCTCAAGCCCAGCGCGGCGGGGTCCTGCCCAGAAAGGCTGCGATGCCATGCGCGGCCTCTTCGCCATCCCAGGTGTCGGCCAGTCGGCGGATGGTGTCGTCGATCACGCCCGCGTCGATCCGCGGCCCCAGCGCGCGGGCCAGCGCCTTGGCGGCCCCCACAGCCTGCGGCGCAACCGACAGATAGGGCAGCACCTCGGCCTCGACGGCGGCATCCAGCGCGTCGTCCGCCACCACGCGCGCCACAATGCCCAGCGCGCGTGCCTCGTCGGCCCCGAATATCCGCGCCGACATGAACACCCGCCGCGCGTGGCCTTCGCCCATCCGCGCCAGCACATAGGGGCCGATGGTGGCCGGTATCAGCCCCAGCCGGGTTTCGGTCAGCCCGAACTGCGTGCCCGCCCCGGCCACAGCCACGTCGCAGACGCAGGCAAGGCCCACACCGCCGCCGAACGCCCCGCCATGCAGCCGCCCGATCAGCGGCCGGGGCATCTCGTTCAGCGCGTGCAGCATCATGGCAAGGGTGCGCGCCGCCGCCATCCGCCCCGCGCGGTCGGCGGCAATCTGCGCCTGCATCCAGCCCAGATCGCCACCCGCGCAGAACACCTTGCCCGCGCCCGACAGCACCACCGCCCGCGTGTCGGGCGAGGCGCCCAGCGTGCGCGCCATGTCGGTCAGGTCGGCAATCATCTGCGCCGACAGCGCGTTGCGCCGGTCGGGCAGGTTCAGCGCGACATAGGCCACGCCCCGGTCATCCTGCCGGACCGACAGGGTTTCATACCCGCTCATGCTGTCCTCAACGTCTTTGCAAAGGCGGCGGCCCTTGCCAGTTTCGCGCGGTTGATCCCGGTGGCATGGCCGCGCGCCTCCAGCATCGCCACCACCGCCTCGGTCGCCACATTGCCCGCCGCCCCCGGCGCATAGGGGCAGCCGCCCAGCCCGCCCACGGCGGCATCGAACACCCGCAAGCCCCGGTCCAGCGACACCGCGATGTTGTCCAGCGCCCGGCCTTGCGTGTCGTGGTAATGCCCGGCCAACTGCCCGGCGGGCAGGGCTTCCAGCACCGCATCCAGCATCCGGACGATGCTGTCGGGCGTGCCGTGGCCGATGGTGTCGCCCAAAGCCACCTCGAAACAGCCCATGTCGCGCAGCGCCACCGCCACCCGCACGACTGCGGCAGGCGGCACCGGCCCGTCGAACGGGCAATCGGTGACGCAGGAAACATAGCCGCGCACCGGCATCCCCGCCACCCGCGCCGCCGCCAGCACCGGGGCAAACCTCTCCAGACTTTCCGCGATGGAGCAGTTGATGTTGGCCTGCGAGAACCCCTCGGACGCCGATGCGAACACCGCCACCTCGTCCACCCCCGCCGCCAGCGCCGCCTCGAACCCCTTCAGGTTCGGGGTCAGCGCGGCATACGACACGCCGGGCCGCCGCACGATCCCGGCCAGCACCTCGGCGGCATCGGCCATCTGGGGCACCCATTTCGGGCTGACGAAGCTCGTCACCTCGATCCGGCGCAGGCCGCAATCCGACAGCAGGTCCACCAGCGCGATCTTGTCGGCGGTG